>DATKLD010000025.1:0-16837 GCA_035542595.1 Terriglobales bacterium | reverse complement strand
TTGTGGTCGCGGAGCGCCATGAACAGCGTCTCTTCGCCAAAGCGCCGGACGTCATGGCCGCTGTCTTTTTCCGCCGCGCCCAGGATTCCGAAATGTTCTCCAACGTGGTCGAGAATCTTCGCGGTGGCCCGGCCGATGGACTGCATGCGGTCGTCGAAGGACGTTATACTGTCAACGAAATACAGAGTGTCCGCGCCGTTTCTCTTCACCAGCGTTTGGACTTGGCAAACTTGCTGGAACTCTTTGGTGTTGATCCAGTCCGCTCGCTTTTTCTCCATCTTCCCGTAAGGATTGCCGCGGCTGCTCAGTGCCTTCAGCGGCTTCTGCAGAGACTGAGGCACTGCGCCGTCATCCACCATGCCGCGCCGCAGATCCACGATCTTGTCGATATACTCGACCAGCATGGGGCACTCTTCCTCACACGCGCCGCACGTGGTGCAGGACCAGATTTCATCGTCTGAGTAAATGCTGCCGATCAGCGGCCGGCTGTTGCTCGCGCCGCCGAACATGGGATAGTGCTGGAAGGCGTAGTCTCTTGCCTTGATGGAGATGAACCGCGGCGAGAGCGGCCGGCCCACCGCATTGGCCGGACAATTGTCCGAGCAGCGTCCGCAGTCGGCGCAGGAATAGAAATCGAGCATGTGCTTCCAGGTGAAGTCTTCGAAGGTCTTGACGCCAAAGGATTTCACCTGGTCCAGATGTTCATCACTCACACCCCACTTCACCGGCTTGAGCTTCCCGCGGTCCAGCTTCGAGAAGTAGACATTAAATAAGGACGTTTCGACGTGAAACTGAATCCCGAAGGGCCGGTAGCAGAGCAGGAAGTAGAAGGTCAGTTCGTGAAGCAGATAGCCGGAGAAACAGAGTTTTCCAAGTGCAGGCAAGGAGAACGAAACGAAAGCAAGCTTCAACAGCCATGGGAGCGAGAGAGCGGCGGCGAATTCGAGATGCCTTTGCTGTGCCTGCCCCGCGGCCTTTGCGGCCTCGAACAGGCTGTCCGCAAACATCAGAATCGCAATCAGCACCAAGAGGAAGATGGCGTCAGCCTTGTGGGCCCGGCCAAACTTTGCTGGAACTTCATACCGTGCAGGCTTGAACACCACACGGCGCACAATGGCGAACACCATGCAGAGGAAGACCACGGTCGCGGCGTAGTCGGTGGCAACTTCATACAGGTGTCCGGCTTCTCCCGCCAGGCCTGGCATCACGAAGTTTGGCGCTACGCCGACGATCAGCACGGTGAAGGCGCGCATCACCAGCAGAATGAATCCCGCGAAGAAGAGGATGTGAAGTATCCCGGCGGTCTTATAGCGCGGATGCTTCCACTGCCCCAGCCAGAACTTCAGGACTCTGCCCAGCCGTGCCCAAGGCCGGTCAAAGCGCGGATCGCGCTCCGCCCGCAGCAGCGGTGCCAAACGCCTGGCCACGATGTAGGCGAAACATGCGACACCCAGAACATGCAGGAACAGGAAAAGCGCACGTCCCTGGCCCAGCCAGGATGTCGGTTGCGCACTGGACTGAAGGCCTTCCAACATAATGCTCGACGTCCCCTGCTTGTGAGTGACGAGCCTCTGGGTGACATTAGCGAGGGAAGCTGAGCGGCAGTGTGATGTGCTTCCCGTGAAGCATTATGTTGTGCGAGTGAGAGAGGGTCTGTGAGGCGTATCACAGGATCATGTGGCAAATGTGAGCTCACATTGCTGAGCTGGTCCTGAACATCACCGCTTCTCGTGCGCCACATCACATACGCATCTGGGCGCGCGTGGGAACATGACGTGTATTTCTTGCCGCCTCCCTTTGTCGACTCGGTGTCTTTCCAACCCCCAATGGAGAACAATCGGAGAACCGAAATGGAACGGCAATCCGAACAACCTTTCGACAGCATCGAAAGCGCGTACGATTTTTTTCGACTCTTGTCCGAAGCTGTGACTGAGGCCAAGCTAGACATCGACGAACAGATCCAAGGACAGGTCCAGCGAGAATCGGGCTCACAATCGTCGCGCCGCTTGGACGCACTGCGGGTCGTGCATTACAGCGTGGAGAAGCTGGAGTTCCACATCCACTGCAGCCGTCGCATCCTCAATGACCTTCGTTCGCTGCGCCGGCTCCTGTTTGAGGAACGAGCAGCTGTGAAGGACGCCGTAGCATCGCAAGCTGCCGTGGCATCGCCGCCGGTTAAGACCCTGCCGCCTAGAATCCCGGCAGAGCCGGTGCCTGCAGCGTTGCACCCACCAGTGGCCAAGGTTGCCCGCGCACGTGCCAAAGCTGGCAGGCCGGTTGCGGCGTGAGCGCAACGCGATAATCAGGCAGATGTTGTCGATCTATCCCTGCTGTGAGGGGATGAGTCGCTCCGCCATGCGGATGGCTTTCTCATGCAGTTCCCACGAGTAGATGGCTTTCCGGCACCCCTCACGGGCCATGCTGGTGCTCAACTGCCTCTCGGCTTCGTCGAAGGTGCTTTCCGCGTCCATCCGCGCGCGGAAGGCTTCGTCATCCGCGCGTTTCACCTGCTTGACGGTATTTGGGATTACGTCATCCGGCGGATCATCCCGGCTGGCATTCTGCGCCAGGGCAGCGTAGGCGGACCTCAGCTCGCTCTGCCACAGAAGTTTTGTCTCCTTCGACAATTGATCCAGGGCGTCGTTGGCGTGGTCCGCGGTCTTGCGCACCCGTTTCTTTTCCTTCAGCCACTTCATGACCGACCATTCCAGGGCTTCAGTCATCAAAGCCTTGGCTTCGTCGACCTCGGTCAGCTTGCGCACAGGGAGCGTGTCCTCCGGGAGAGCAACGATAATCGCCTGTCGTCGGCAAGTCTACGGGATGGGAGGAGTGAAACCAACAGCGCACATGCGGCGGACGACAGCCGGAAAGATAGATTCGATTTCGACTTCATCGTAATTGGGTCCGGTTTCGGCGGCAGTGTGGCCGCGCATCGGCTGGTGGAGAAGGGCTACCGTGTCGCCGTGATGGAGATGGGGCGGCGCTGGCGACCGGAGGACTTTCCGCGCACGAGCTGGTCGATCCATCGCTGGTTCTGGCGTCCGAAACTCGGGCTGCGCGGCTTTTTCAATATGCGTTTCTTCCGGCGCGCCACCATCTTTCACGGCTGCGCGGTGGGCGGCGGCTCGATCACCTATGCCAACACTCTGTTGCGGCCCCCGGACAGGGTTTGGGACATGGGACCGTGGGCGAAGCTGGCCGATTGGAAATCCGAAATGCCCCAGCATTACGACACCGCCTCGCGCATGCTGGGAGTGGTCGAAAACCGCATCCTGGGACCTGCCGATAATCTGCTGAAGCGTGCTGCCGAATCGCTCGGCATCGGCCATACTTTCTATCCCACCAGCGTGGCGGTCTTCCAACCTGCCGAGGGAGAAGAGGGCGGCAAGACTTTCCCAGACCCCTACTTCGGGGGAGCAGGCCCGCTGCGTACCACCTGCGTCGGCTGCGGCGGCTGCATGATGGGCTGCCGCTATGGGGCCAAGAACAGCCTCGATCTCAACTACCTCTATCTGGCCGAAAAGCACGGTGCCCGGGTGTTCCCGGAAACCAAGGTCGTAGATGTCCGGCCGCTTCCCGGGGAAACGGATGGGAGCGCCGGCTACGAGGTGCGCACCGTGTGTTCGACCGCGTGGGTCCGCCGCAACAGCCGGCGGTTCACCTGCCGCGCCGTCGTCTTTGCCGCCTCCTCGCTGGGAACCATGGAGCTGTTATTCAAGCTGAAGGAAGACGGCTCGTTGCCGGCCATCAGCGATCAGCTCGGGAAGCATGTCCGCACCAATTCCGAATCGATTGTAGGACTGCGGATCCCCGGCTGCAGCGAGGACCTGTCGAAAGGTATCTCCATCGGGTGCGGCATCTACATCGACGAGCATACGCACGTGGAACCCGTTCGCTACCCGGGCGGCTCGGACACCATGATGTTTCTCACTACGCTGCTGACCGGAGGGCGCCCCGGCCCGATGCGCATTTTCCTTTGGATGAAGAATGTGGTTGCCTCCCTGCTGCGGCACCCCCTCAGGACGTTGCGGCTGTTCAATCCGTGCGGCTGGGCTCGGGAAAGCATCATCCTGCTGTGCATGCAGGCACTGGAAGGCCACATTGAAATGCGCTGGGATCGCCCCTGGTTCTGGCCCTTCAGCAAGTGCCTGGTCAGCCGCGGTGACAGGGTCCCGACATTCATCCCCCAGGCAAACCGTTTTGCCGAACAGTTCGCGCAGCTTGCCGGCGGAACCGCCATGAGCATGCTGCCGGAGATCCTGTTCAACGTGCCCGGCACGGCCCACTGCGTCGGCGGTTGCATCGTGGCCGATTCGCGCGCTCGCGGTGTGGTGGATTCTCGCAACCGCGTGTTCGGGTACAGGAATATGTACGTGTGTGACGGGTCCGTGGTGGCCGCGAATCTCGGCGTCAATCCAAGCCTGACGATAACCGCGCTGGCCGAGCGGGCCATGAGTTTCATTCCCCCAGCCACGTCGATGGCGTGGGACGTCGCGGCGGAGTCCAGCGAACCATCGTGCGCCTCCGCCGAAGCCTAAGGGCATCAGGGTAAGGTCCTCAGTTTGATCAACGCCGCCTCAACGCGATGCTTTGCGGCGCTTCCGGCGGCGTACCGGCTTCTTCAGGCGGGCCTGCAATTCCGCGATCCGCTTGCGCAGGGCTTGGCTCTCCGCACTGTCGCCCTGGAGGGAGCCCTTCATCAGTTGCAGTGGAGACAGAGCGGCGGAACGAACCTCGCTCAGCCCGCTCTCGAGCGACTCCTGCACCTTCTGGTAGGCGTTGAAGGCGGAATTCAAGTACCACATCACGAACTCTCGCCCCACGCGGTCGGAGGCAACGATGAGCTGGCGGAGCAAATCGAGTGGCAGGCCGGTCGGCCCCACTCGGGCATCCTCCACGATGATCTGGGTGAGGGTCACCCGCGTGAGGTCCTCGCCGGTCTTGGCGTCCACCACCCGGACCTCTTTGCCATGTCGGACGAGGGTCGCGATTTCTTCCAGGTTGACGTACCGGCTCGCGGAGGTATCGTAGAGCCTGCGATTGCCGTACTTCTTGATGATGACGGTGTCGCTTTTCACCCCGGCCTGCCTCCCATGACGCGCTGCAACAAAAAACTACCCTTTATATTGACACAGCCGCCAGAAAGTATTACATTTTTCTCGATGCTGCAATGCAGCAATAAACGGAGGCCATCATGCCAAGAGATAACAAGCCCGGCCCCGCCACTCACGCTCACCCCTCTTCCTTTCTAACCTTACTGTCCGGCTGGGTGCAGCAGGGCGTCGAGAACGTCTTTGCCACCGAGCGCGTCCTCGTGGACCTCGCCATGCGGCAGAATGCCGTCGCGATGAAGAGCCTGCGGGAGGGTCTGTCGGACCCGGAGCATTCCCCGGTGGCAATTCTGACCGAACTTGCCGTCGAGGGCACCTCCAGCTTCATGGAAGCGCAGCGCATTCTGCTCAACCTGGCGCAGCATGAGAGCGACATCGTCATGGGCGGCGTGAAGGAACGCGTTTCCGCTTCCGTTCCCGCTACCGCCACGGTCGACCTCGTGCGGCGGACCATCGACACCTTCATCAACATGCACCAGGACTTCCTCAAGAGCACCAGCAAGCAGACATTGGATTGGCTGGAGCACGCCGCCAAGGGCAAGTACAGTGGAACGCATGCGGTTGACCTTGCCCGCGAATCCATGGAGACCTTCGTCGATGCTCAGAAGAAGTTTCTCGATGTCATCGAGCAGGAGACCACGCGGCTGACCAGCGGCAGAGCCGAGAAGGCCGCCAAGGTGGTCAAGAAGACCGAACTTGCAAAACTCGCGCGCGAGGCCAGCAATGCTTTCATCGACGTGCAGAAGAAGCTGCTGGACATCGCCGGGCACCAGATGAACGTCAATCTGAAGGTAGCTACCCGGGCCCTGGAAGTGATGAAGCCGTTCCGGTTGCTGCCCATGGCCAACATCACCGGGGAGGGCGTAAAAAAGTTCGTCGAGGCCGAAAAAGCGCTGATCGGCTCCATGATGAAGCCTCGCGCCGCTGAACATAGGGCGAAGCGCGTGCCCCGTCCACGGAAGGCGGGAACGCCACGGCCGGTGCACGCCGTAGCCTGATCTTCGGCGCGGTCGAAGACGAGGCGGGCTTGCCGTAGCATGATCCGAGAGACGTGCCGTTGCCGACCCAGCGGCACGTCACCTCGGTTTGTGTGGTTCGGTCTACCGCTGGGTTCCATTGCGGTTCGGGGAGGCTGAAACGCACTGCAACCCGCCTGTACTCTTAGGCTATTACCATCGTAACCCCCGACGGGGCGCGGAGTTTCAAGGTCGTGCCAGGCAAAAAAACCGCTAGAATTGAATCGCCGTTAGGGTCATACTGTCCCACCAGTTTTTTTTCTTTGTGGAAAGAGAAAGAACAGCTACCACCCTCTATGGCATCGCGGCAATCTAGCATCCACCGCCCAGAGGCTGAGGCGGACATACCCATCTGGAAAGAGACGCTGTTTGGCGCCGAACTTCTTCTGCTGCATGCATCGCCCGTCTATTACGGCCTGGGCGTGCCGCGCGGTGACGGCTCCGCGGTCATTGTCATCCCGGGGTTTCTGGGCACGGACGTCTATCTGACCCACCTGAGTTCCTGGCTTTCCCGCCTGGGTTATCGTTCCTATCTTTCCGGGATCAGTCTGAATGCCGAGTGTCCGAACCTGCTCATCAAGTACCAGCTCAATAAGATCATCGAGAAGGCGCTTCGCGAGACGCGGCGGAAGATTCACCTGGTCGGCCACAGCCTGGGCGGCATCATGGCGCGCTCCATTGCCGTGCAGCGGCCGGGGGACATCGCCTCTGTCATCACACTGGGCGCGCCGTTCCGCGGCAAGGTGGTCCAGCGCAGTGTGATGCGCGCGGCGGCGGCGGTGCGCGAGCACATCATCCATGAGCATGGTAATGACGTTCTGCCCGACTGCTACACGGCACAGTGCACCTGCGAGTTCGTCAACTCCCTGCTGCGCAAAACGGCCAGGCCGGTAAAGCAGACCGCGATCTACACGCGCGATGACGGAATCGTGGATTGGCGATATTGCAAAACCGGCTCCCCGGACAATGATTTCGAGGTCGCCGGCACGCACATCGGGCTGGTCTACAATCCTTCGGTCTACACCATCATTGCTAGCCGCCTGGCGGAGGCGCAAGCTGCCAATTAGCCGGCCCGAGTCGCAGGGGCCGTCTGCAGCTTTCGGCGCGCGAGCGGCGCTCTCTTCGCGCACGCAACGGCAGGCCGGGGCGAGCCCCGCAATAAACGGTCGACAATCGCCTGTTGAGCTTTAATCCACAGCCGGCTGCCGTACAGGAGCGCGCTGCATTGAACGGTGACCCAGTCGATGGCGGTCAGCGGCGAAGCGAAGGCGTCGGGGTCGGTCAGGCGGAGGCGCGCGATGTGCCGGGCCATGACCGCGCCCATCGAGGTGGCGTCGCCGCCGATGTCCTCCAGGATGCCGTCCAGCGTGAACAGGACCTTGGAAAGCATGATCAGCGGGGCGGGAAAGCGTATCCCCTGAAACGCCACGTCCTCCAGCAGCCGCATGGCATCGGTGGCGCTCGGCAAACGAGTGAGCGGTAGTGCATCCAGAAAACGGCCCACCTGGTCGCGGATCACGGCTTTCTTTCGTGGACTGCGAGGGGCGGGTTGCTCCGCCAGTGCCGTGATCGCGTTCGCAGCACCAACAGGATCGCGGAGTGCGACCATCAGGAAAAGCAGCGCGAGCTGGCGGCGCTGTTCGCGGCTCAGCCGCTCCCGCAGGGCCCAATCGATGATGATCAATTCCCCCGTGCGGCCGTTGTAAAGCAGGTTGCCAGCGTGGGGGTCGGCGTGGAAAAGAGAATACTTGGCGGGCGAGAAGAGCGGGACGGCGACCAAGGCTTCCATCAGTTGCGCAGCCACTGCCTTCCGGCGCCATAGGGGTATCCGTCTCGCCTCATCCGTTATCTTGGTCCCGGTCTCTTCCGTGATCGCGGTGATCGTATCGGTGCACAGCGGCCGCATTACCCGTGGAACACGAACTCCGCGTACATGCTCGTAGAGCGCCCAGGCTTCCTGCAGCGTCTTCTGCTCGCGGGGGAAATCCACTTCATGGTGCAGCAGCCGCCGGACTTTCTTAAAGGTATCCGGGATCGCCCGCGCGCCGGGTCCGTACTCGCGGTGCCGGCGTCCGAAGTAATGGGCCAGCTCCTGCAGCAGCTCCATGTCCTCGGCAAAGCATGCAGGGATGTGCGGCTTCAGAACCTTGAACACGCCCCGCTCGCGCGAGCGGTTCTGGGGGTTGCGCCAGGTAAAGCGCATGACCGCGCTCACGCTGGCCTCCGACAGCAGCCTGGGTTCCATCTCCACGGCGAAGCGTTCCAGTTTCGTACCCAGTTGCTGGCGAATGATCGCCTGCACACCGGCCGCGTCCACGTCGCGGATACCGTTCTCCAGCTCCGCCAGCGCCTTGCGCAGCGCCGGGCGAAGGTGCCGGTTTCGCGCCAGAACCTGTCCCAGCTTCTGCAGGCCGGGGACCTTGGCAATCAGTTGCAGCAGGCGCGTCTCCGGGCGGGCATTCGGCGGCAGTTCGATCTGCTCCAGCAGCTTGACCGCCAGACGCGCTTCCGAGAGGTGGTCCACCACGAACAGCATGGCTTCCCGCACCGGCTGCCGCCATGCCGCATACGGTTCTGGAACTAAGTGTTGGACTGGGACGAGGTGATCGACGATCCATCGGCCCATCCCGGTCCGAAGGGCGCGCCCCGTCTCGCTCGCCAGCGCAGCTTGTATCGCCGCGATCTGCGCCTCACGCGTGGCGGTTTCGGGTACCAGGCTGCGAAAAGCCTGCTGCAATTGTTCGGGAGCCAGCCCCCGCAGATACTCCTCGAAGAGAGATTGGTCCGGCATGAAAGGTCCGGATCTGCCGCCGCTCAGGTCGCCTTTAGCAATGTTAGCCGTGTCCTCCCGCCCGAACCAGCGAGTTACGCCCAACTGAAGGATCGCTTGCGCCGCCGGCGCTCTCAGAATTGGAGCGCTCGGCATTGCCATACAGGGCCTCGATCTGCGCCCGATACCGCTGTTCCACGGCCCGGCGCCGCATCTTCATCGAGGCCGTAAGCTGGCCGTCGGCGATGGTGAACTCGTCCGGCACCACCAAGAAGTTCTTGATGGTCTCGTACTGGGCGAGGTTCCTGTTGACCTCGGCCACGATCCCCTCGTAGAGCGCCCGCACCTTGGGGTGAGCTACGAGTTGCTGCCGGTGCACAGGGCCTATCTCCTGGGCTCGTGCCCACTCCTCCAGGGCAGGAAATTCGGGGGCAATCACCGCCGACACAAATTTTCGCCCGTCCGCGAATACGGCGGCATACGCCACCATGGGGCTGTTCTTGAACGCCAGTTCAATCGGCTGCGGAGTCACGAACTTGCCGCCTGAGGTCTTCTGTAAGTCCTTCTTGCGATCGGTGATGGTCAGGAATCCATCCGCATCCAGATGGCCGATATCGCCCGTCCTGAACCATCCCTCTTCAAAGACGTTGCGGGTGTCTTCCGGCTTGTTCCAGTAGCCCTTGAATACCGAAGGCCCTCGAACCAGGATCTCTCCGTCAGAGGCGATCTTGCATTCCACATTAGGTATCACCTTGCCCACAGTTCCCAGCCGGTGATCCTTGGGACTGTTAATGGCGATCACGGGCGAGGTTTCGGTAAGGCCGTAGCCTTCATGGATGCGAATGCCGATATCGGCGAACCACTCGGCCAGCTCGCGGCCCAGTGGCGCGCCTCCAGAAACGAATAACTGGGCCCGACCGCCCATGGCGGCCCGGATCTTGGAGTAAAGCAACGAATTGGCCAGCTTCCAACTCAAGGACGCGGGCTGTTTGCCGGCGAGAATTTCGTTCCGGTGACGATGGCCGACACGCGTGGCCCACTCGTAGACCGTCCGCTTGAAGCCTTTGGCGGTGTCATGGCGGACCTTGTCGCGGATCTTCTCGTACACTCGCGGCACCCCGACGAAGATGGTGGGGCGGACCTCCGGGAGGTACTGCGGCATCAGAGTGAAATTAGGACAATAGGCGATGGTTACACCGCTCTGGAAGAGCACGTAGTCGAGGTGCCGCGCCGTCACATGCGAAAGCGGCAAAAACGAAATGCCTACGTGGCCGGGACCAAAACCGAAGTAACCCGGCGCATAGGAAAGGTTCGACACCAGGTTGCCGTGCGTCAGCATCACGCCCTTAGGCGTGCCCGTCGTCCCCGAGGTGTACACGATTGTCGCCAGGTCATCGGGCCCGATGGATTTGGCGAGCGCGTCCATTTCAGAGTCGCGACCGGTTTCCGGGTTCACCATCATGCGGTGCATGGGGATGCCCTCGGGAATCCCCACGTAATCCATGACCACTACCTTCTCGAGCGCGGTCCGGTCCTTGATGGCAAGTACTTTCTTGAGCTGCTCGACGGTCGAAACAAAGGCCAGGCGCGCCCCGGAGTCCCGCAAAATGGCCAGCGTCTGCTCTTCCGTCAGGGTGGGATAAATGGGAACGTCGGCCGCACCCAGCAGCATGCTGGCAAAATCGGCCACCGCCCACTCGGGACGGTTCTCGCTGAGAATGGCAACGCGATCACCCCGGCCGATACCCCATTTGTCGAGCGTCCGCGCTGTGCCGATCACGTTGCGGTAAAGCTCGCGCGAGGAAATCGGGATCCACTGGACCGTCTGCTTGTACAGCATGACCCGGTCCTGGTCGCGCTCGACCACGGAGTAAAAGACGTCATTGATGGTCTGGTTCATTCCGCTCTGTTCCCCCTGAATTCCCGCCCACATCCGAGAGAGTGGAGACTGCAATGCCTTATTAGCCAATGTATTGGAACCCGGCGCTTAAAGCAATGCTGTCTCCGGCGGGCGGGGTCTGCTCAGGGAACAGGGGTTGCAAACTCCCCCTCGACTTCCCGGCTGTGTGAGACGGCGCGGCCCGGATGCTGCCGCGCACTCTCAAATGGCCCCAGCGAAAGGTTGGGCCAATGAAACACCGCTACTTCTCCAAGATGTTCTTTCCAAAGCTGAACTTGGGCCCAATCGAGAACCGCACGCTGTTACGACCGCCATTCAGCAGGCTCCCGAAAAAATTATAGTGAGCAAAGTCGCCGGTTGCGCGAAGACCAAAGTGCGGGGTGATCTCCCAGGAGATCCCACCTCCGAAGCCATAAAACGGTACAGTATCGTTTTTCGAGCAACCGAGCAGGATAGCGCAAAACTGCGTGGCGAGGCCGGGCTGCATTTGGTTGAGACCGGCGAGAAATTGTTGCCTCACCTTGGCAGTCGTATGCAATGCCCCGAGCGCCGGACGCACGAACAAGGTCACCTTTTTCAGGTGACGATAATTGAGTTGCGGTCCAGCCTCATACGTTTGGGTGTTAATGTTGAAAGGCACCCCGAACCCAGGCGGGAGTGGTCCCAACTGGGCCAGTAACGCCAGTCCCGCTGGGCTGAGGTCTTTCGGATATATCGTGTTGTGGCCATCGTAATAGCCGAAATCGAAGCCGAACGACAGCCAACTGCGATAGTTGTAACCAAGGTCGCCATCGAATCCGCGCTGAATCAAGTTCAGCGACCGCGTGTTGAGGTACGTATAGGCCCCAAAAACGACGAACTGTCTGACGTCAGTCTGTTGTGAGAAACCGGGGATAGCGGTTGATAACAGCAATAAAGCCAGGACACAGAAGAGAAGCCGCCGCATGTGATCTCCTTGCGACTCGCCCTCAAGCAGGCAAAGTCGGTGTCTTCACCACGGGGCTGGGATTATAACCATTTCCGATACTGATACTTCACACGGCCGCCGCCGTTCGTGAGAACGGCTCGATTTTGTAGCCAAAACGGGGGGATCTTTCTGTGACGCCGGTCACCGATGGCATGGACATGCCGAAAGGGGCAGGGTGCGGTCTGCACGCGCACCGATCTGATTCCCAGACCGGGTGAGTTAATACTGACCTGCCATCTCCACCACAGCGCCTGTTCTGGTCTGAAGCTCCTCGCTAGGTCGGCCTGATTGCAGCAACCGAACGGTCGCCTCGGCAAGGCTGTTGTTGGCAACTTCAAAGCTGCCAGCGCAGTCGGTCTTGAGGTAGGGGAGGCGATGCAGGTTCGACCCGCGACCGTCGAGTGCAACATCCATCTGTAAGCCACCCCGCGTGACGCAGCGAAACTCCCACTGCAGGTTTTCCGGGTCTCTCTTTTTCTCCTTCAGGCTGCGGAAGACCTGCGCTTGCCCATCGTGCCAGAGCACCGCCTTGCGAAACACCAGCCCGAAGGGCATGTCGTAGACCAGCGCCTCCAGCGTGCTCACTCGTCCGTCGGACCGAGGCAGATACACATGTGCCCAGGTCCAGAAGTTGCGATGCCGGTATCCACAATTGTGTCCTTGAATCCCGAAGCCCAGAGGGTCGCCGGCAAAAATCCGGTCATCAAAGGTAATCCGCCCCGAGAAGCGGGCGTCGGAATGCGGCGTTCGCGAAAAACCGATCCAGCCCTTGTCGCTCAGAGTAGTCCGAAAGGTGGAGCGGTAATGCAGATCCCAGGAAATGGAATGTCCCTCAACTTCCAACGCGCCCTGGCAGGAGTTGTCTTCGATCCCGAGATTGCCGGTTCGAAAGTGGAATGGGGTCCGGCCCCTGGCGCTGAGATTAAGACCTTCCAGGGAGAAGCCCTGGATGAAGCTTTGGGGCTTGCCTTCCGGCGGAAACCATGTGGCCCAGACCTGAACAGGACTTCCCCGTGGATTGCCGGCACAACCGCCGCGTCCAGGATTCATCAGCAGATACCGGAGCCACCACGCTCCACCGCCACCCGGCAGGCCTATACGAAGAAACCAGACTTCGTAACGGCGGCTCGTCGAAAGTGAGGAGTAGGTTTCGTTCAGCGTCTTCACAGACGTAGACCCATTTAGCTGTGCCTGCTGTCTTCCTGAAGTTTACCGGCTGAACGGGGGGCCATCCATCTCTCTGCACCGCTCGCCGCATGCGCGCAATCGAATGTTAAGGCGTTTGGCGGACATGAACGCCAGAATTTGATCTCAATCCGGAGGCTCCCATGCGCTTGCTGCTTCTCGCCCTCCTGACCTGCCTCGTGTCCTCGCCTGGCTTTTCTGCTGACGGCAAGCAAGTCTCCTACAAGAGTGGAGACGAGACCGTGAGCGCCATCCTCTACGCGCCACACGGCAAGGGACGGTTCCCGGCCCTGGTGGTGATTCACGAATGGTGGGGCCTGAATGACTGGGTGAAGGAACAAGCATCGAAGCTTGCCGACCAGGGCTATGTCACGCTGGCGGTGGATCTCTATCGCGGCAAGGTTGCGGCCACTCCCGACGAGGCGCACGAACTCAGCCGGGGATTGCCGCACGATCGTGCCGACCGCGATCTGCTGGCGGCCGCCGGCTACCTGCGCTCCTTGAAGATTGCGGATCCCAAGCGCGTGGGCTCGATCGGCTGGTGCATGGGCGGAGGCTACTCGCTCGACCTGGCGCTGGAAGACCCGCGTCTGGCGGCCACTGTGATCAACTATGGACGCCTGGCCACGTCGGTGGACAGCTTAAAGAAGATCCACGCCCCCATCCTGGGCATCTTCGGCGGGCAGGACCGCGGCATCGCTGTCAACGACGTTCGCAACTTCGAACAGCAGATGAAGCAGCTCGGCAAGTCCGTTGAGATCGTGATCTTTCCCGAAGCCGGGCACGCATTCGAGAACCCCAACAACAAAACCGGCTACAGGGCTGAAGATG
This sequence comes from Terriglobales bacterium, assembly GCA_035542595.1. Classification (GTDB taxonomy): domain Bacteria; phylum Acidobacteriota; class Terriglobia; order Terriglobales; family Acidobacteriaceae; genus JAHFUA01. The sequence goes on along the minus strand of DATKLD010000025.1, from coordinate 3,057 downwards.
CAGCCGAGGCGTGGGCGAGAATGGTGGCGTTTCTGCGGCGCACGCTGCAGGCAGGTGGCGGCTAGGCAGGAAAAGCGGTACCAGTATGACCTGGGGGAGGGTCTCCGGCGCCGATCAACTGGTCAGGTTTATCTAGGGCCAACGCTTGCTGACATCGCCATTGGACGGACCTGCCGCCGGCAGGACATCCAGCACTGGCTCGGGGAGGCTGGTGGGAGCCGCATCCATTTGGCGCAGCATGGGTTCAGCCGTCCGCCCCTGGCCCTCATCCTCTAAGAGGCGCGCCGCCACGCGCAGCAGCTTGATCTCGCGGTTCAGCTTCTCGATTTCAGCTTCCTTTTCGCGGAGAACGTCCTGGATATTCTTCATCGCAGCCTCACCCTTGACTATAAGCAGTTTTGTGCCACTCCGGGACATGACCGAGGTGCACCTCCTCTTGGCGAGTGACCGAGCCCTTTTGGTCATCCCTTTCCTGCTGGCTACTTGCTACGATGTTCTTACCCTAGCGTATCTTGACGGGAGAAGTCGGAAATGGGTTCGGCCCAGGGGCAGGTCCTATCGGAACTGGAGCAGGCGCGTACCGCTCCTGAGTTTGGGGCGCGCACACCGCTATCGGAGAAGCTGCTGGCGGTGGCTATCCGCGCACAGAATTTTACCGGATCCACGGGCGTAGCCATCGCGCTTACGGAAGACGAACAGATGGTCTGTCGCGCCAGTTGGGGTACCAGCGCGCCCGAGGTTGGAGCCACCCTCAGTCTCGAGCACAGTTTCACGGGGTTGTGCGTACGCTCTGGCGAGCCGCTGCGCTGCGACGATGCCCAGAAGGATCCGCGGGTCGATCCCGAAGCTTGCCAGGCGCTGGGAATCAGCGCCATCGCCGCCGCCCCCGTGCGCCGCGGGCTCAAAGTGATTGGCGTGATCGCCGCCTTCTCCGACACCCCCAACGCATTCACCGACAAGCACCTTCTCATTCTCACTACCCTGTCGGAGGTCGTCGTCGAACTGCTGGATGACCCGCATCCGGTTCAGCCCCTGCCACAAGCGGTCGAGGCTCCCTCTCCCGACCTGGGGCGTGCGGCGGGAATCGTGCAGGCGTCCGGCGCGTCGCTGGTGGACAAGGCGTCCGTTGCCACTACTGTGCTGCAGGAACCCGCTGCCCCGCCGGTCCAGGCCGAGCCGGTCTTTCTGCCCCTTCCCCCGCTCACGCCGACTCAGCCCGAGCCACCTCTGGATGCCGCGCCCGCTGAGGCCGCGGAGACGACTCCCGATGCCCCGCAGCCGCAACGGCCCGAGCCGGCCCCAACCGCGATCGCGAGTTTCATTACAGTCCCGGCGACCGCCCCACCCAGCGCTCCCGGGGCGGACAAGCCGCGCGACCGCGCCTTGAATTGGGCTGAGGCGCCTCCTAAGAAAGACGAGGTTCTTCCGGCGGCGATGGACCCGGCCCTGCCGCCTCAGCCAAGCAAAACCGAGGAGAGCAGTCTCTCACTCCAGCCAGCGAAGACCACGCACGCTGGGGACGCTGGGACCGCGCGGCCCACTCTTATCAAGCGAACACAGCCGGCGCCGGCTCCGCTTCCTGATCTCGTTTCGGAGCTCAGGTTCAGCGGCGTCGAGGCTGATAAGGGCACGGCTCGCCGCTGGTTGTTGCCGGCAGCGATCCTGGCGATCTTCGCAATTATTGCCTTCGCGGCGTGGCGCTTGCATGTGGCAAAAAGCGTCCGAAAGGCGAACCCGGTTCCAGCCTCGCAGGCGTCGGAACCGCAGCCGGCTCCTGCTCCGCAACCCGAACAGGCGCAGCAGGACAAGCCGCTCGAACCTGCGCCCGCCGACCCCAAGCACAGCCCCTTCAGTGCGCCGACCATAGCTGAGGGCGTCCCGTCGCCGGTCAGAATAGCCCGTCCTGCGGAGCAACCCGCCGATGTAACCGTCCGGCACAGCCCGCAGCCGGTGGTCGAAGTCGACCGGCCCGTACGCCGGCCGGAAGCAGGCGGCGGGGTCCGCAAGCCGCAGGTACCCGATGCCCAAGCTCCGCAGCTTGCGCTCTCCACACCTGACCTGCCGGCGGCCCTGGCCAGACCGGCGCCCATCACCGTTGTCGGCCCGGTGTCACGCTTTGTGCCGGCACGAGTGCTTCAGCGTGTGGAACCAGTGTATCCGGAGACCGCGCGCCGCCTGAAGATTTCCGGGAGGATCGTGGTGAAAGCGACCATCACCAAGTCCGGAAGCGTAGCCGACGTAGAGTGGGTTAGCGGCAGCGAGTTGTTCCGCGACAACGCTATCACCGCGGTTAAGCAGTGGCGCTTCCAGCCGGCCAGCTTGAACGGCCAGCCCACCGAGTCCGATCTGGAGATCGTCCTCCAGTTCAACCGTCCCAACCAGTAAGGCCTGGCGCCCTTTTGCGCTGGATTCGCCGCTCAGTCGGCCGTGCTATATCCCATCAACATCAGCGTTCGCTGCCCGAAGGGCAAAAAGAGCAAAGCGGCCGTGGCGGCGAAGGCCAGCCCGACTCCCAGTTGGTGCACAGCGAGGAACGGCGCGAGCGCCCAGAGTTCGTCCAGCGGGAAAACGAACGGGAACAGCTTGCGGAAATTGTCGTGCAGTTTTCCGGAATCGAAGGCCACGCCCGCCAGCAGGTAGAGGCGTGTGGGGATGCCAACCACAGCCGTGACCAGCACCAGTGCCACGATCCAGTGCGGACGGGAAATCATCGGTGCCACGACCCTTTCAATCGCCCCCAGCTTCCCCAGCGAAACCAGATAGAAGCATAGGTACATCACCTGGATCAGCCCCAGCAGCAGGCGCACGGTGGCGCGAGGAGCGATGGGAAGCTCGTCAGGGTGGGTGAGCAGGGATGACCGGCCCGCAGCAGGCGCCGCCGGAGTCGGCGCGGCCGGCTGGGCTTCCCCAGCCGTGTCGACTGGAGCGATGAAGCGGTAGCCGCGGCGGGCCAGCGTCTCAATGAAGCGAGGGTTGGCCGCGGCATCGTCGAGCGCGTCCCGCAGCTTGTTCACCACCGTGTTGAGGCTGTGGTCGAAATCGACAAAGGTGTCGTCC
>DATKLD010000024.1:0-6894 GCA_035542595.1 Terriglobales bacterium | reverse complement strand
AAGCTTTCGGCGCCTGCAGGAGAAGTTGGCGGCGATGCCCGCGCCCGCCTTCGGTACAATGAGCCCACGCGAGTTCTTCCTGTACGAAAGCAAGCTGTCGCCCAAGGGCGCGGTGTACACGAAGATCGCTGGTTTTCCCTTGTAGCGCCGGCCTCTGGCCGGCTGCCGTGAGGGCGTCCCGCCCTCACGCGTGCAGGCGAGACGCCTGCACGTACAGCCGCCGAGACGGCGGCGCGACTGCCCATGAGCATGACTTTCTATGTCGCCACCGCCGTGATCGCCTACCTGCTGGGGTCAATTCCCTTCGGCTACATCCTGGTGCGGGTTTTCCACGGCCAGGATGTGCGCACGTCGGGCAGCGGCAATATCGGAGCCACCAATGTGGCGCGTTCGTCACCGGCGTTGGGCGCGCTGACTCTACTCCTGGACGCAGCCAAGGGTTTGCTTGCCGTGGCCGCCGGATCGCTGCTCGCGGCCAGTGCCGGTCAGGCCACCGCCAAGTCCCGTTACACTCTTGCCGCGATCGCCGCCGTGTTCGCGGTGATCGGCCACATGTTTCCTGTCTGGCTCAAGTTCCGGGGTGGCAAAGGCGTAGCCACCAGCGTCGGAGTGTTTTTGGCGCTGGCGCCCAAGACGCTCCTGGTGGCGGTAGCGCTTTTTGTCGCGCTGGTAGCGGCCTTCCGTTACGTGTCCCTGGGCTCCATCATCGCGACCGCCGCCTTCCCGCTCATTGCCTATGCGCTGCACGACTACCACTCCTCGTCAGAGATCTTGGCCGCCATGTGCGCCATCGCCGCGCTCATCGTCATTAAGCACCACGAGAACATTCGCCGGCTGCTGGCGGGCAGCGAGAGCCGTCTCGCGCTGAAGAGGACTCAGCCATGAGCGAGATCGCCATCATCGGCGGTGGCGCCTGGGGTACGGGACTCGCCATCGTTCTCGGCCGCAAGGGCACGCACCGTGTACGCATGTGGGTGTACGAGAGGGAAGTCTGCGAATCCATTAACCGGCGGCACGAGAACGAACTTTTTCTCCGCGACCAGCGCATCCCTGAGGCCGTGCGAGCGACGAACAGCCTCCAGGAGGCGCTCACTGGCGCGGAAATCGTGGTCAGCGTGATGCCGTCGCACCACGTGCGCCGCCTGTTTTGCGAGATGCGGCCGAACCTCAGCCGGGAGATGCTGTTCGTCAGCGCCACCAAGGGCCTAGAGAACGAGTCTCTGCTGCGCGTGACCGAGGTGATCAAGGAAGTCCTGGGGGTACGCGCCCACAACGGTCTCGATCCGCGCATAGGCGCGCTGAGCGGGCCCACCTTCGCCCAGGAGGTTGCGCGCGGCGATCCCACCGCCATCACCATCGCCTCCAGCGACGCTGAGCTGGCGCGCTGCGTGCAGGCCAGCTTCAGCGATCCCTGCTTTCGGGTTTACACCAACGACGACGTTACCGGCGTCGAGATGGGCGGGGCGCTGAAGAACATCATCGCCATCGCCGCGGGGGTCTGCGACGGACTGGGGCTGGGACACAACAGCGTGGCTGCTCTCATCACCCGCGGACTGGCCGAAATCACGCGCCTGGCGGTTGCCTGCGGCGCGCGCCGCGACACCATGGCCGGGCTTTCCGGCATGGGCGACCTGGTGCTCACCTGTACCGGCGGCCTCTCCCGCAATCGTAGCGTTGGGGTGGAGTTGGGCCGTGGGCGCAAGCTGGCGGAGATCATCGCCGGCATGCATGGGATGGTCGCCGAAGGCGTGCTCACCACCAACGCCGCCGTGGACCTGGCGCGCAAGCTGAACGTGGAGATGCCCATCACCCAGCAGATGCACGCCATATTGCACGACGGCAAGCCCCCGCGCGATGCCATTCACGAGTTGATGACCCGGCCAGGCAAGGGAGAAAATTTGTAATTAGCAATCGGCAATTCGTAACTTGTAAAGTTGGGGCCGACCCTGCTTTGCAAACTACAAATCAGCAATTACAGATTGCCTTCCTGCCCCGCCGGTTCCGGTCACTTTCGTAACTTATCTCCTGCAGTTCGCTGGGAAAAGACCCCGAAAGTACACGGTACAATCCGGGCAGGAACGTGAAATTCTCGCTCAAATCTCTGGTCCCGTCGCGGGTCCCCATCCTCTACCTGATGCTGGCGGTGCTTACCGTCATCAGCGTGGTGCCGCTGTATTTCTACAGCAGCGTAGTGGTAGGGACGAACCGCGACCGGCTCAAGACCAACGAGATGCTGCTCGAGAACACCATCACGCGCACGCTGGCCGACGACATTGCGCAGCGGCAGAGCAATCTGCGGGCGCTCCTGACCAACCTGGCCTCGGCCATCCAGGTCGCGAGCGGCGACAATCTCTCCACCGACCACGTGGCTGCGCCCGAGCTGCGAGCGCTGCTGGAGCAGTTCGTTTACTCTTCCGACAGTCTGGCCTACGCCACCCTGCTGAACTCCGACGCTAAAGGGATCACCGCCGGTCGCATGGCGCCGGACGTCTTCCTGCAGCGCGAGCTGGAGCGCGCCTTCGCCGCCTCCCGTGAGGGACGTTTGTACAACGGGCAGGCGCTGAGCGTCGGCGGCGGCAGGAGAACGAATCCGGTGATGCTGGTGAGCGTCCCGCTAACCACGGATGGGCGCTTCATCGGCATGATCGCCGCCGTGGTGGACCTACAATACCTCACCAAGCGTCTGCAGGATGCCAGCCAGGGCGGACTCGTGACTTATGTCGTGGACCGCCAGGGGCGGCTGGTGGCGGGCGCCGGCTCCGACTACGCCGTCGGCCAGGACATGACCAACATGGAAATCGTCAAGAACTGGGTTGAACAAGGCGCACGCACGAAGCTGGTCGCCACCAAGGAGTTCAACATCCAGGACGGCAAAAACAGCGTTGCCATGCTGGGAACCTACAGCCCGGTGGCCACCCTGGACTGGGCGGCGGTGGCGCAAAAGAAGCAGCAGGACGCCTACCAGGGTGTGTACGAGATGCAGCACAACGCCAACCTGCTGGCACTGCTGGCGGTGCTGGTCAGCCTGGGCGTGTCGCTGTTCGCGGCCAAGAGCATCACCGGACCGCTGGACACGCTCACCGATTCCAGCCGCGCCATCGCGCGCGGCGATTTTTCCAAGCGCGTCAATCTCAAGAGCCGCACTGAATTCGGCGAACTGGCGGCCACGTTCAATCACATGACCGGCGACCTGGAGCGCCTGGTCGCCGATCTGAAGCGCGCCGCCGAGGAGAACCGCGGTCTTTTCCTCGGCTCCATCCAGATGCTGGCCGGCGCGGTCGACGAAAAAGACCCCTACACGCGCGGCCACTCCGACCGCGTTACGCGCTATTCGGTGCTGATCGCCCGCGAGCTGGGCCTTTCCGGCGCGGACGTGGAGACCGTCCGCATCTCCGCCCAACTGCATGACGTGGGCAAGATCGGCATCGAGGACCGCATCCTGAAGAAGCCGGGAGCGCTGACTCCGGAAGAGTTTGAGATCATGAAGACCCACACCACCAAGGGCGCCAACATCCTGCGCCCGGTGGAACAGTTGCGCCAGATGCTGCCGGGCATCGAGCTGCACCACGAGTCGCTGGACGGCCGCGGCTACCCGCACGGGCTCAAGGGCGACGAGATCCCGCTGCTGCCGCGCATCATCACCGTCGCCGACACCTTCGACGCCATGACCACCAACCGCCCCTACCAGGCGGCCATGGATCCGGAATACGTGATCCGCATCATCACCTCGCTGGTGCACACCAAGTTCGACCCCCGGGTAGTGGCAGCCCTGACCGCGTCCCACGCCAAGGGCGAGCTGATGGTTCGGAAGGTAGCGACCGTTACGCCGCCGGCGCCTGTGGCTCCGGTGACCGCGCCTCTGCCGGAAACCGTCCCCGCTACGCTGTCCTGATTCTGCGGGCTGGCTGGGAAACAGCCGGGGCGGCAGGCGAGAAGACTTCCTCAGAAAAAATCAAGTGTCAGGGCAGGATTTCGAGTCGTGCCGTCCGACGTGTTCCGATCCGGGGGTATTCTTGCGGGGTGCTCTTCGGTGCGTTGTAGGATGGGCGCTACCCCATGCGCACAACATTGGCGTCCAGCCGCGACAGCCGGATGAAAGAGTTATAGCCCTCGATGGTGGCGCCCACGCCGAAGCGGTTGGCGCTCTCCTCATCGACCACGCGGATCACGTGTCCCTTGCACTGGACTCGCATGGGGTCGGTGAGCGTAACCTCGGACGGCAGGGTGACGGTGAACTCGATGCGCGAGCCCTCGCGCGGCCGGGCGTTCATCAGGAAAAAAATGCCTTTGGCGCTCACGTCGTGCGAAAGCGCGGTCTCCAGCGGAAAGGCATCGTCCGGGGCCTGGACGGTTACCGGCACGCTCATCGCAAAACGCTGCGCCGCCCGGCGTTCCGCCCGCGGCGCTGGCGTGCCCTGACTGGCCATAATGCACGCTCCCTGGGTCAACCTGCTCTAAGTATCGCACTCCGGAAGGAAATGGAACAGTGGCTGCACAAGGAATCCCGGGAGCGGAGGTCCGTTCCGGGAATCAGCGCTTGTCTATAATGGCTTTAGGGGCGAACCACGCGCCTCTTCCTCCTATGATCCAGACGCTTTTCGGCAGCACGGAACAAAAGCCCGGCTTCTTCGAGCGCATGAAGCAGGCGGTCACGCGCACTCGCGAGAGCCTCACCGAGCGCATTGACGACATCGCCAGCTTCAACAAGGAGATCGACCGCAACACCCTCGACGAACTGGAGGCCACGCTCCTCGCCGCCGATTTGGGCACGGCGGTCACCCGGGAAGTTCTGGCCAGCCTGCGCGAGAAGGCGGACCGCAGGCAGATCGGGGACGTCAACGAACTGAAGCGATTGCTGAAGCAAGAGCTGCTCGCCATCCTGGATCGTGCCGGCCTCCAGCCGGTGAAAGCGGTGGATGGCGAACCCGAAGTGATTCTGGTAGTCGGCGTGAACGGCACCGGCAAGACCACCACCATCGGGAAGCTGGCGCAGGTTTTCCGCAGTGAAGGCAAGACGGTGCTGCTTGCCGCTGCCGACACCTTTCGCGCCGCCGCCATCGAGCAACTGGAGATCTGGGGACAGCGCACCGGTACCGAAGTCATCAAGACCAAGCCCGGCGGCGACCCTGCGGCCGTGCTCTATGACGCCGTGCAGGCCGCCAAGGCGCGCAACACCGATTACGTGATCGTGGACACGGCCGGACGCCTGCACACCAAGTCGAGCCTGATGGATGAACTGGCCAAGATGCGGCGCACGGCGCAGCGGCTCATCCAGCGCGCCCCGCATGAGACGCTGCTGATCATGGACGCCACTACCGGCCAGAACGGACTGCAGCAGGCGCGCCTGTTCACGGAATCGGCGGGCGTCACCGGCATCGTGCTCACCAAGCTCGATGGCACCGCCAAGGGCGGCGTGGCCGTCGCCATCAGCCGCGAACTGGGATTGCCCGTCCGCTATGTCGGGGTGGGCGAAAAGGCCGGCGACCTGCTGCCATTCAATCCCAGGGAGTTCGTGGATTCGCTGTTCGAGTAGAGCCTTAACAGCCGAGGACGCAAAGTCAAAGTGGTCTTGGAAGGGCACGGCTTCAGCCGTGCCGTATGAGACTCTTAAACGTCTGTCATTCCGAGCGCCGACCGAGCCATCGGCGAGGAAGGCGCGAGGAATCTGCTTTTGAACGCTTTGTGAGTGCAGACGCACAAGACGAGCGCTACATCCGCCGCGCGCTTAACCTGGCGCGCCAAGGAACAGCTTTGGCCTCGCCCAACCCGTGCGTCGGTGCGGTAATCCTCGATGCTGCCGGCAACGTCGTTGGCGAAGGCTTCCACACTTACGCCGGCGTAAAGCATGCCGAAATACTGGCCCTTGAGGCGGCCGGAGAAAAGGCGCGCGGCGGAACTCTCTACCTCAACCTGGAACCGTGCTTTCACCAAGGCCGCACCGGCCCGTGCGTGGACGCGGTGTTGAAGGCTGGAATCAAGCGTCTAGTGATCGCCATGCGCGATCCCAACCCTCTGGTTTGCGGCAAGAGCGTAGAGAAGCTTCGCAGCGCGGGTGTCGAGATACTTGAAGGTATACTTAAACAGGAAGCGCGCAAGCTGAACGAGGCTTTTGCCAAATATATCCGCACCAAACTTCCCCTAGTGACCCTGAAAGCGGGCATGACGCTGGACGGCAAGATCGCGCCGCCTCCGGGCGAGAGCACGAACCCGCCGGCGCTGGGTGCGGCCGGGGCAAGCGGCGGCTGGATCACCAGCGCCGAGGCGCAGGCGCACGTGCAGGAGCTGCGGCACGCGAGCGACGCCATCCTGGTGGGAGTCGGGACCATCGTGGCCGACGATCCCCTGCTCACCGATCGTACGGGCCTGGACCGCCGCCGACCGCTGCTGCGCGTAATCCTCGACTCGCGCCTGCGCTTGCCGCTGGAATCGCGCCTGGCGAAGACGGCGCGCCAGGACGTGATCCTCTTCTGCTCCTTTGCCGAGGAGAAAAAGAAGCAACAGCTGGAGGAACGCGGCATCCGCGTGGTCCAGTTGCCGCTGGGACCGGCTGGCGATGGGCGTCCCGATCTCAGCAAAGTTCTCGAACACCTGGGCGCGATGGAGATCGCCAGCTTGATCATCGAAGGCGGCGCGCTGGTGAACTGGGCGGCGCTGGTCGCTGGCGTGGTCGACAAGGTTTTTCTCTACTACGCGCCCAAAATTCTAGCGGGCACGGGCTCGGTGCCCTTTGCCGGCGGCAGAGGCTTTCGCCGAATCAGCGAGGCGGCGTACGTCAAGAACATCAGCCTGCACCGGTTTGGGGAAGACTTCGCGGTGGAAGGGTACATTCGGGACCCGTATTTGTAATTTGTGATTAGTGACCTCTGATTTGCGATTGCCGGCGGATGGCCGTCT
>DATKLD010000023.1:0-28045 GCA_035542595.1 Terriglobales bacterium | reverse complement strand
GGTCAGGGTGCGCGCAAACGGGATAGCCTCCCGAAGGTGCTCGATGCCGCAGATCCAAGCGACCACCCGCTCGATGCCCATGCCAAATCCAGCGTGCGGGACCCCGCCGTATTTTCGCAGGTCGAGATACCACTTGAACGCCTCTTCCGGCAAGCCGTGCTCGCGGATGCGCTTGAGCAGCAGCTCGTAGGAGCCGATGCGCTGCGAGCCGCCGATGATCTCGCCGTAACCCTCAGGCGCCAGCATGTCCACGCACAGGGCCACTTCTGGCCGCTGGGGATCAGGTTCCATATAGAACGCCTTTATCGCCGAGGGATAACGGTGCACCATTACAGGCCGCTCGAACTTTGATGAGAGATAAGTCTCGTCGGGAGAGCCGAGGTCGCCACCCCACTCGAACCGGTTCTCCAGTTCGCCCTTGGCATGGCCCTCCTGCAGCATTTTGACTGCTTCGTCATAGGTGACGCGGGGAAAAGGCGTGTCGATCTTCTCGAGCAGCGCAAGGTTGCGGCCCAAGGTTTCCAGCTCCGCCCGGCGGCGCTCCAGTACGCGCTTGACGATGAAGGTGACGAACTCCTCGGCCAGCTTCATCAGATCGTCGAGAGTGGCGTAGGCGACCTCCGGCTCGACCATCCAGAACTCGGTCAGGTGGCGGCGGGTCTTCGATTTCTCGGCACGGAAGGTCGGCCCGAAGGAGTAGACCTTGCCCAGCGCCATAGCGGTCGCCTCGATATAGAGCTGGCCAGACTGGGTGAGAAAAGCCGGCTCGCCGAAGTAATCCACTGGAAATAACGTGGTCGTGCCCTCGCAGGCTGCGGGTGTGAGGATGGGCGGATCGGTGAGGATGAAGCCGCGTTCGTCAAGGAAATCGCGCGCCGCCTTGATCACCTCGGCGCGGGCGCGCAGGATCGAAGCCTGCCGTGGCGTCCGCACCCAGAGATGGCGATGCTCCATCAGGAAGTCCACGCCGTGTTCCTTGAGCGAGATAGGAAAAGGGTCTGACTCGGGAACAGGCTGCACCACCTGCACGTCGCTGACGTCGAGCTCGTAGCCGCCCGGTGCTCGCTTATCCGCCCGCACCTTGCCGCTGACGATCACACTCGATTCCTGGGTGAGCTTCTTGACCGCGTCGAACATCTCAGGCGGGACGGCGTTCTTCGCTACCACGCCCTGAATCACACCAGAACCGTCGCGGAAGATGGGGAAAAGCAGCTTGCCGCTCTCGCGGAGGTTGTAGAGCCATCCGCGGATGGTGACGACTTGGCCTTCATGCTGGCCGATTTCGCGGATGGTGGTGACCGGCGCCTGGGTCGCGGTTATGTTAGTGGCGGACATAAAGACCTCAGAGGCTCGGACGCCCTTTCACGATACGCCTGCTTCGCCTGCGCTGATCTGCCCTCGACTTCGCTCGGGAGGCTATCCGGGGAAAACCAACTAACTGGGTTGCGGGGGTGACGCAGGAGTCGCGGCAGCGGCTGGAGACTCCGGCGCCCCGGCATTGACCAGGTCCTTCAGTTCCTTGCTGGGCTTGAAGAAGGGAATCTTCTTGGCGGGGACTTCGACGCGGTCTCCGGTCTTGGGGTTGCGGCCGACCCGCGGGTTGCGCTGGCGGGTGCGGAAGCTGCCGAAACCGCGGATCTCGATCTTGTCGCCGGCGCGCAGCGAGCGCACGATGCTGTCGAAGATCGTCTCCACGATCACCTCGCTGTCCTTGCGCGTCAGCTCCACCTGCTGCGATACTTCGTCGATCAAGTTCGCTTTCGTCATCGCCACCTCACTTGCTGTGCAAGCCGGCCGATTCCCGTTCCGAATCAGTATCTTACATCGAAGGGGTTGGGGGCAAACGGTTCATTTCCAAAGATAATAGAATCCCACGTTGCTCTGCATGAGCTTGGCTCGGTCGGGCAGATACTCCGAAAGGTCCCCGAATAACACATCCAGGAGTGTGCGCCGCTGCTTCTCCGGGTGTACGAGCGTGGGTTCGCCCTGGATGCCAACTGACCTTGCTGTGTCCTCGACCGCAGCCTGGAAATCGCCGAACTCGTCAATCAGCTTTAGTGGCTTGGCCTGTTCGCCCGTCCACACCCTTCCGTCGGCTAAAACACGGACCTCTTCTTCCTTGAGCTTGCGGCCTTCGGCCACGGCCTGAATGAACTGCGCCGACATATTCTCCAGCAACTTCTGGAGGTATTCGCGTTCGGCGGGCGTCAAGTCGCGGGTAGGAATGCCGGTATCCTTAAACTCGCCCGTCTTGATCACGACGTCCTTCATCTTCGCCCAGCGGACCAGATCGCCGTAGTTGTACCATTCGGCGATGGCGCCAATGCTGCCGACGATGCTGCCACGGTCAGCGAAGATCTTGCTGGTGGCGGCGGAAATGTAGTACCCGCCGCTGGCCCCAACCGTCTCGATGGAGGCCACGACGGGCTTTTTCTTCTTGTCGCGAATACGCTTGACTGCCTGGTAGATCTCCTCCGAAGCGGCTACGCCACCGCCCGGGGTGTTGACATGGAGGATGATGGCTTTGATGGAATCATCGTCGGCCAGTTTCTTGAGCTGGGAGACCACCGTCTTGGGCTCGATGATCACACCCTCGAGGTCGACTACGCCGATCTTGTCCCCGAAGCCGCCGAACGCTTCCCTTCTTTCTCCCCTGCGCAGGCTCAGGTAAACCAGCGTGAATACCGCCAGGACGAAGAGAAAAAAGGCTCCTCCGCCGACCACGATCCACAAGAGGGTGCGGGACTGTCGCTCTTCCGCCATCGCGAGCCGCTAGTGTAACACCACCCCCCCGACTGACCCACCCTTGGCGGGCGCAGACCAAAGGTGGCGCCTCCTCAAACCCGCTTTGATGTCAGCGCGCTAGGCTGCTGCCAGGGGCCCTGTGCGATGGAACTGATAGTCCAGGATGCGGGCCGCGAGAGCAGGACACACTTCGTCCTCGGCAGCGCTGGCCCGGCGCACAATCTCGCCGCGGCACTGGATCTCCGTAGCCGCCATCCCGAAGATCCCGGTCGGCAGTTCCACGCTGAACTCCAGACGAGCATTGGGTTCCAGAGGCTGGTCGGTACGGAAGAGTACGCCCGAGCGGCTGATGTTCTCGGTGGTGCCGTGCCGCCACTCGGATTCGCCGACCAACCGGTAGTGGACGGGGAGTTGCAGGGTGAACCGCTTGGCGCGCGGGGAAATACTGCTCTCGACTTCGATCGTTTGCTTCTGCTTGGTGAATGGCATCTTTGGTTTCTCCATCTCGGGGGTTGGTGACTCCAGCACTGCGCGCACCTTGCGGGTGAGGGCGTCCAGGGTAAAAGGCTTCTGCAGAAAGTTGACTGAGCTCTCAATCATGCCGTTACGCCAGACGGCGTTCTCGGTGTAACCGGACATAAAGAGAATGCGGGTTTGGGGACTGAGCACGGCCATACGCTGCGCCAGTTCACGCCCGTTCATGACCGGCATGATGATGTCGGTGAGGAGCAGGTGAATGACTCCGCGGTGCCGGCGCGCGACTTCGATGGCTGTTGCTCCGTTTTCTGCCACCAGCACGCTATAGCCGTGCTGTTCCAGGAACTGGCGAGTCAGGTCGCGGAGTTGCGGCTCATCTTCCACTACTAGAATGGTTTCGCAGCCAGAGGGCAGGCCCGCCGGCGCAGGCTGTAGGGCAGGTTTCTGATCCGTCTCCTCCACCCGTGGCAGGTACACCTTAAAGGTGGTACCGCGGCCGAGTTCGCTGTACACCCAGATGTAGCCGCCGCTTTGCTTGACGATGCCGTACACCATCGAGAGGCCCAGCCCGGTGCCTTTCTGGCCCTTGGTGGTGAAGAAGGGCTCAAAGATGTGTGATTGCGTCTCCTTGTCCATGCCGGTGCCGGTGTCGCTGATGGCGAGCATCACGTAGTCCCCGGAAGTAACCCCTGGATGACGGTGGGCATAGGCTTCGTCCAGAGTTACGTTCGCGGTCTCGATGGTCAGCTTGCCGCCGCTGGGCATGGCATCGCGCGCGTTCACCACGAGGTTCATGACCACTTGCTCGATCTGGCCGGGGTCGGCTTTCACTTTGCCCAGCGCAGCGGCGGGAAGAGTCGCCAGTTCGACGTCTTCCCCGATGAGCCGGGGAAGCATCTTCAGGTTTTCGCTGACGACCGCGTTGAGATCGAGCACCTTGGGCGTAAGCAGCTGTTTGCGGCTGAAAGCGAGAAGCTGCCGCGTGAGCGAGGTGGCGCGATCAGCAGCATTGGCAATCTCCTGTGCGAAAGCGCGCAGTGCAGGATCAGGACCGAGTTTTTGCAACAGGAATTCGCAGTAGCCGGAGATCACCATCAGCAAGTTGTTGAAGTCGTGGGCGATGCCGCCGGCCAGACGGCCGACGGCTTCCATTCTCTGCGCCTGGCGCAGCTGCTGTTCGAGCGCACGCTGCTCAGTGATGTCTTCGGCGTAAAGCTCAAAGGAAACGGTCTTGTCGCTTTCGCGGATGGGGCGCGCGGAAACGCGCACCACCACGGTGGAACCGTCCTGCCGCGTCCAATCCGCCTCCGCCTTGTCGAAGCTGCGGCCGGAACGGAAGCACTCCAGCAGCAGCTCCCGCTGTTCAGGATCGCGGTAGATATCCGCCGCCAAGTTGCGCCGGAGCAGCTCATCCGCGCCGGTGAAGCCGAGTATGGCGACAAGGGCGGGATTGGCGTCCACAAGCTGGCCGCTGGCGTCGCAGCGGCAGATGCCGTAGGGCGCATTCTCCACCAGCGAGCGGAAGTTGGCCTCGGAGGCTTTGAGCGCCTGCTGTGCCGAGCGCAGCGCCGCATTGAAGGCGCAAATCAGCAGCGCCATCAGCACGAACAACGCGAGGTGGACCAGGTAGTCCTTGAAGGCGCGACCGGTGGGCTGCACCGGCAAGAAGAAATACGCATCGCCGAGAACGCAGAAGGCGGTTGTGGTCAGGCCGGGCTTCCAGCCGCCAAACCATGCGCTGACCATCACCGCCAGCGCGAACACTAGCAGCCGCGTTTCCACCAGGGGTGAATACACCGTCAAGAGCAGTGCGACCGTGGTGGAGAGCAAAGCCACACCGTAGCGAAGAACCAGAGGGTCCTCCGGCGGGGCGAAGCGTGCGCGGGATCGGGGGAGTTGAAGAAACATAACCCGCCTCACAATTCGCATCGTAGGCCTGTATCCGGGAGCATGGAAAATTACGGGGGTGCCGGTGAGGGATCGCCGAAAAGTGCCGTGGGAGCATCGTCCCCCGATGCGGGTGGGTGGTTACCGTGATGGCAGATCCCTGTCATCGCACGGCAGCGCTCTCCCTGCCCCAACCGGCGGTCCAACTTGCATTGACAACCGGGGCGAGCTAGCCTAAAGTAAGTGATTACTTACATGGCTACAGCGTCTCAAGCCCGCTTGCGAGGCCACGACCGCCGCCTGCAGATCATGGGAGCGGCCAAGGAGCTGTTTGCGCAGCAGGGCTTCGAGGGCACCACGACGCGCCAAATCGCCGAGCGTGCGCGAGTCAACGAAGCCATCATCTTCCGGCATTTCCCCACCAAGGAAGATCTTTACTGGGCAATCATCGACCGCGAATCGAAACTGGCTGGCTGGCAGCCGGCCTTGCAGCAGCAGCTCAGCTCCGGCGCCGGGGACCGCGAGGTCTTTGCCGGCATCGCGGAAGACATCCTGCTTCGCCGCGTTAAGGACAACAGCCTGAGCCGGCTGTTGCTGTTCAGCGCGCTCGAGAACCAGCGGCGGTCCCAGCGCTTCTTCCAGACGCACGTGGTGGAATACTACGAAACTATCGCAAGATATATTCGCAGGCGGATTGAGGACGGAGCGTTTCGCGCGGTGGACCCGCTGCTGGCGGCCAGGGGGTTCGTTGGCATGGTCGTGTACCATTCTCTGATCCAGGAAATCTATGGCGCCAAACGGTATCAGGACTTCGACGTCAAAGTGGTGAGTGAGACACTTACGGACATCTGGCTGGGCGGGATGACAGTCCGCAACAGCCAGAACCCCCGGCGTAAGGCAAAATAAGAACGCAGTTCAAGGCGTACCCGATGATCTTCGGCATTCATGTGAATCCCGCCCTCAGACTCAGGAACTCGGTCCTTGCCGGGGCGCTGGCAACCGCACTCCTGCTCTCCGGGTGCAGTGAGAAGAAGCAGCAGGCAGCGGCGCCGCGCGTGCCCGTCACCGTCACCGATGTCGTCCAGAAGACCGTACCCGTGCAAGTGCGCGTCATCGGCAATGTTGAAGCTTATTCGACGGTTGGAGTGAAGCCACAAATCACAGGCGAGATCGTGGGCGTGCACTTCAGCGAGGGCCAGGACGTCAAGAAGGGCCAACTGCTCTTCACGTTCGATCCGCGGACCTTTGAAGCCGACCTGCTACGTGCCGAAGCCAACCTGACCCAGGATGAGGCCAAGGCGAAAAACGCCGAAGTCGAGGCCCATCGCTACACGAAGCTGGTGGATGCCGGCGTAGTGGCCAAGGAACAGGCTGAACAAATCCAGACCAACTACGACGCCCTGGTGGCCACCGTGAAAGCCGACCGTGCGCAAGTGGAATACGCGCGCGTGCAATTGATTTACACCAAGATCTACTCTTCCATGGACGGCCGCACCGGCAACCTGATGCTGCACCGCGGAACGGTGGTCAAAGCGAACCCTGACAACCCCATTATCACCATCAACCAGATCAACCCCATCTATGTGACCTTTTCCGTGCCGCAGCAGGTACTGCCCGAGATCAAGCAGCACATGGCCAAGAGCAAGCTGAAGGTGACCGCCACCATCGAGGGCCAGGAAGACCGCCCTGAGACGGGGACGCTCACGTTCGTGGACAATAACGTGGACCTAACCACCGGGACAATCAAGCTGAAGGGCACGTTCGAGAACAATGCCCGCCGTCTGTGGCCGGGGCAGTACGTCAACGTGGCGCTGACGCTGGCCGAGCGGCCCAATGCCATCGTGGTTCCGACGCAAGCCATCCAGACGGGACAGGATGGTTCGTACGTGTTCGTAGTGAAGCCCGATCTGACCGCCGAGTCGCGCCCGGTGAAGGTGGAGCGCAACATCGACAATCAGGCGGTAATCGAGTCCGGGCTGAGCGCCGGAGAGAAAGTTGTAACCGATGGCCAGATACGCCTGGTACCTGGATCTAAAGTCGAGATCAAGAACGGCGGCTTGCAAGCGCAGGAAACCAAGCCATGAACATCGCCGAACTGTTTATCAGACGGCCGGTCATGACCACGCTGGTGATGGCCGCGATCCTGCTCTTCGGCATCATGGGCTATCGCCTGCTGCCGGTTAGCGACCTTCCTAACGTGGACTTCCCCACCATCCTAGTGAGCGCCACTCTGCCCGGCGCGACGCCCGAAACCATGGCCTCAGCGGTGGCCCTGCCGCTCGAAAAGCAGTTCTCGACCATCGCCGGACTGGACAACATGAGTTCGGTGAGCGCACAGGGCGCCAGCAGCATCACCTTGCAGTTTGCGCTCGATCGCAACATCGATGCCGCCGCCCAGGATGTGCAGTCAATGATCTCCAAGGCGGCGCGCGATCTGCCGCAGAACATGCCGGCGCCACCCTCCTACCAGAAGGTCAATCCGGCTGACCAGCCCATTCTTTACCTGTCACTGAGCTCGCCCACGCTGCGGCTTTCCGATGTGGATGAGTACGCCGAGACGCTGATGGCGCAACGCATCTCTATGGTCAGCGGCGTGGCCCAGGTGCAGGTGTACGGATCGCAGAAATACGCCGTACACGTGCGGCTCGACCCCCGCGCGCTCGCCTATCGCCAGCTCGGGATTGATGAAGTCGAGGCTGCGGTTGAGAAGGGAAACGTGAACCTGCCCACGGGCATCCTGTACGGCCAGCACCAGGCTTTTGCCGTGCAGGCAAATGGTCAGCTCATGAGCGCTGCCGCCTACCGCCCGCTGATCGTGGCTTACCGGAACGGTGCGCCAGTGCGGATCGAGCAGATCGGCACCGCCATCGACAGCGTCGAAAACGACAAGCTCGCGGCCTGGTACAACAATACGCGATCCATCGTGCTGGCCATCCAGCGCCAGCCCGGCACCAACACCATCGAGGTGGTGAACTCGATCAAGGCGCTGCTGCCCACCTTCCGCAAGCAGATGCCCGCCTCCGTGGACCTGAACATCCTGTACGACCGATCGGATTCAATCCGCGATTCGGTCAACGACGTGAAGTTCACCCTAATGCTGACCATCGGCCTGGTCATCATGGTGATCTTCATGTTCCTGCGGAACGTTTCGGCAACCATCATTCCGAGCCTGGCGTTGCCCATGTCCATCGTGGGCACGTTTGCGGTGATGTACCTCCTCGGCTACAGCGTCGATAACCTATCGATGATGGCGCTCACGCTCTCGGTCGGCTTCGTGGTGGATGACGCCATTGTCATGTTGGAAAACATTGTGCGCCATATGGAAGGCGGCGAAGGTGTGCTGCAGGCGGCGCTGGCTGGGTCGAAGGAGATCGGCTTCACCATCCTGTCCATGACCCTGTCGCTTGCAGCGGTGTTCCTGCCGGTGCTGTTCATGGGCGGCATCCTCGGGAGGCTGCTGCACGAGTTCGCGGTGACTATCGGTGCGGCCATCCTGGTTTCCGGCGTGGTGTCGCTGACCTTGACGCCCATGTTGTGCAGCCGTTTCCTGCGCCCGCCGAAAGAAGAACACCACGGGCACCTGTACCGGCTTTCTGAGCAGGGCTTCGACGCCATGCTGGGCCTTTACGTGCGCACGCTGAAGCCGGTACTGCGGCACCGGTTTGCCACCATGATGGTGCTGGTCGCTCTGATTGTGGGCACGGGATATCTGTTCACGGCGATTCCCGGCGGCTTCCTGCCCAGCGAAGACACGGGCTCGGTGTTCATGTTCACCGAGGCGCAACAGGGAATCTCGTTCGAGTCCATGAAGGCGCACCAGAAGGAGATCGCCAAGATAGTCATGGCGAGTCCCTACGTCGATAACCTGTTCTCCAGCGTCGGCGCCAGCGGACCGAACGCGACCTTGAACACCGGCCGCATCTTCATGCGCCTGAAGCCGCGCAGCACGCGCCCGCACGTGGACGAAGTCATTCAGCGGTTGCGTCCCAAGCTGGCAGTAGTGCCTGGAATACGTGCCTTCATGCAGAACCTGCCTCCCATCCGCATTGGAGGCCAGCTCACAAAATCGCTCTACCAGTTCACCCTGCAGAGTCCGGATACCGGCGAACTCTACAAGTACGCGCCGCAACTGGAGTCCAGGCTCAAAGGCCTGAAGGAGCTACAGGACGTCACTAGCGACCTGCAAATCGCCAACCCGCAGGTAAACGTAGAGATCGACCGCGACAAAGCGGCCACTCTGGGCGTCACCGCGGAGCAGGTAGAGGACGCGCTTTACTCCGCTTACGGCATGCGCCAGGTCTCCACCATCTACGCGCCGAACAATGAATACCGCGTGATCATGGAGCTGCTGCCGGAGTACCAGCTCGATCCCACGGCGCTCTCCATGCTCTATATCCGTTCCAGCACGGGCAACCTGGTGCCCCTCGACGCGGTGGCCAGATTGGTGCAAAACCTGGGACCGATGACCATCAATCACCTCGGACAGTTGCCGTCCGTGACCATCTCCTTCAACCTGGCACCGGGCGTGGCGCTGGGACAGGCAGTCGATTCGGTGGACAAGATCTCCCGGCAGGTGCTGCCCTCCACCATCACCACCAGCTTCCAGGGGACGGCCCAGGCATTCCAGTCGTCGTTCCGCGGGCTAGGCGTGCTGCTGGTGATGGCGGTTCTGGTGATCTACATCGTGTTGGGCATTCTCTACGAGAGCTTCATCCACCCGATCACCATTCTCTCGGGCCTGCCGGCGGCAGGATTCGGCGCTCTTCTCACATTGTGGATCTTCCGCCAGCCCTTCTGGCCGCTGGAGTGGCGCGTGACCGACCTGAACCTCTACGGCTTCGTCGGTCTGATCATGCTGGTGGGCATCGTGAAGAAGAATGCCATCATGATGATCGATTTCGCGCTGGAGGCCCAGCGCAAGGAAGGTAAGAGCCCTGCCGACGCCATCTACGAAGGCGCCATCATCCGCTTCCGTCCCATCATGATGACCACCATGGCCGCGCTGATGGGCACTTTGCCGATCGCGCTTGGCTTCGGCGCCGGGGCTGAGGCGCGGCGTCCGCTGGGACTGGCGGTGGTGGGCGGCCTTGTCGTCTCGCAGTTGCTCACGCTCTATATCACTCCTGTTTTCTACACTTACATGGAAGGGCTGCAGAACTGGCTGGGACGCTTGCGGCGCAAGAAGAAAATCGTGGCGGAAGAGTTGCGGGTGGAAGAACCGGAACTGGTGGACAGCCGGGACTAACTTTGCGGTGTGCCAAAATGTCCCTGACGCGCTTTTCGTTCGAGATTCCGCACGTCCATCCGGCCAATGTTTCGGATTACTCCTGTAATTTGACGTCCCTTGACCACCGCTGCAGACTCTCACCATGACTAACTCCCCCGATCGCACCTGTCTGATCTCGCTCTCACTAGGCACAAGCTTCCTCGTGGCCAGCAACGTGATGGGCCACGGCGTCGGCCTCGCGCCTGACCCGCGGGGCGCCCTGCTGCTGGCTGCTGCCGGCTTGCTGTTCTTCGTCCTTGCGGACAGCCGCTCGCAGTGGGAAAAATTCCTTCGCGTGCTGCAGCTCGTGCTGGCCCTTGGCACATTCTCCGTGGTCGCCGCCTTGCTGGTGGAAGCGCTGCAGGAGTTCCACCGCTTAGCCTCGCAGGATTGGGGCGCGATCCCGCCTCCGCAGCTCATCTACTCTGTCATTTACGCGCTGGCATCGCTGGTGACGCTGCTGGGAATCAGCGTCAAGGAGAGACGGCACCGCCGGACATCGGTGGACATACCGATCCCGGCGGGCTAGACGTCCTCATTTAGCCGCCGTTTGAGATAAGCGCTGAAGTCCGGCCCCGCGGGATTGGCCACTACCGCATCCACCCACGCCTGCCGCTCGAAGCACAGCACGCGCAGGTCCCAAACGGTGGAGGCCAGTCCGGTGGGCGTGACGTATTGCAGGTGGTGAGGATCGTCGGCAGGCGAGAGGTAGACCTGGTGATAGAGTTCGTTGTCGTCCGCCCACCAATCGAGGGAAACAAAGCTGGCGCTTGGCCCCTCGTGCACACTCATGAACCCCACGCCGTAGTGGCGGCGGCCGGGAGCCAGGGGCTGCCGCAGCCAGCGTAGCGCTGCCTCCTTGGCAGAGGCCAGCAGCTCGGGGCGCAGTGATCCTCCCGCCAGCGTGATGGCGTAAACCTTGATGCGCCAGCCCGCTTCCTCCCATAGCTCCAGGAAGCGGATCGGACGCCTGCGGTAGCGCTCCAGAAGCTCGGTCATCCGCGCCCATCATACACACCAGATGCCGCAGCCGGACAGTAATCTCAATGACTTCCAGCACTCCAGATTACTGATGCATCACCTGTCGAAGTGACGCCCCTCACTGCCGCCCGCCAAGCAAAAGAGGACGATGAATCAGTCCTATCTGAGCCGTTCGAGGAGGCGTTCCATGAAGCGCGTCCTTATTCTCGGCGCTGCGGGCAGGGACTTCCACAACTTCAACGTGGTTTTCCGGCATAGCCGCGATTACCAGGTCGTGGCGTTTACAGCCACCCAGATTCCGGACATTGCGAACCGGAGGTACCCACCCGCCCTGGCGGGCCCGCAGTACCCGGATGGCATTCCTATCCTGGACGAACAGGAGATGGAAAGGATCATCCGCGAACAAGAAGTCGACGTCGTAGTGTTTTCCTACAGCGACATCTCGCACATGAACCTGATGCACCTGGCGTCGCGTGCGGTCGGCAGAGGGGCGGATTTTTGGCTGCTTGGGGCCAATCGCACGCAGCTTAAAGCACGCGTGCCTGTGATCTCCGTCTGCGCCGTGCGCACCGGTTGCGGCAAGAGCCCCGTGTCGCGCCGGGTCGTCACGGAGCTGCGGGGACTGGCCTGGAAGCCGGTGGTGGTTCGCCATCCGATGCCCTACGGCGACCTTGCTTCCGAGGCAGTTCAGCGCTTCGCAACCATGAGTGACCTGGAGCGGCAGAAGTGCACTATCGAGGAGCGTGAGGAATACGAGCCGCACATCGCCGAGGGCACGACCGTCTATGCCGGCGTGGACTACGAGGGCATCCTGCGGGAGGCGGAGCGCGAGGGCGACATCATTCTCTGGGACGGCGGCAACAACGACACGCCCTTCTACCACTCCGACCTGCAGATCGTAGTCGCCGACCCACACCGCGCCGGCCACGAGCTGGCCTACTACCCCGGCGAGGTGAACCTGCGGTCCGCCGACGTGATGGTGATTAACAAGGTGGACACGGCTGGGCTTCACGATCTCGAAACCGTGCGCCTGAACATTCGCCTGCACAATCCGCTGGCTTGCGTTGTGGAAGCGGCGTGCCGAGTAAAGGCTGCGGATCCACAAGCGATCAAAGGGCGCCGCGTGCTGGTAGTGGAAGACGGCCCGACATTGACCCACGGCGAAATGCCCTATGGCGCCGGTGTGGTCGCGGCGCGGCAGCACGGCGCCGCCGAATTGGTGGACCCGCGTCCGTATGCTGTGGGTTCGATCCGCGGCGTCTACGAACGCTACCCGCACCTGAACAGCCTGTTGCCCGCGATGGGGTACAGCGACATGCAGCGCCATGAGCTGGAACACACCATAGACCGCGTCCCGTGTGATCTGGTGGTGGTGGCCACGCCGGTAGACCTGGCGCGCATCATCAGCGTGAACAAGCCTTGTGTGCGCATCAGCTACGAGATCGAGGAACTCACCCGTCCCGGCCTGACGGACATTCTGGAGGAATTCACCACTACGCACCGACCGGAGCTGGTGGAGGTGCAACCATGAACGACCTGCTGTCTATCCGTGATCTGTCGCCGAACCAGATCCGCGACCTGCTGGACCTGGCTTGCCACGTGAAAGCCGATCCCGGGGCGTACTCCGGAGCGCTGCGCGGAAAAACGCTGGCGATGATCTTCGAGAAGCCGTCGCTGCGCACGCGGGTCACCTTCGAGGTGGGGATGGAGCAGCTCGGCGGCCATTCTCTCTACCTCTCGCCGGAGGAAATCAAGCTGGGCCGGCGCGAGTCTGTGCACGATATCGCCAAGAACCTGGAACGAATGGTGCAGGCCATCATGATCCGCACCTTTGCCCACGAAGTCGTGGAGGAAATGGCTGAGCACGCCGCCATCCCGGTCATCAACGGGCTGACCGACTTCAGCCATCCATGCCAGGCCCTGGCGGACTTCCTAACCATGCTCGAGGTGAAAGGCCGAGTGACGGGGCTGAAAGTCGGATTCGTGGGGGACGGTAACAACGTAGCTCATTCGCTGATGTTTGCCGGGGCGCAGTTGGGAGCGCACGTGACCGTTGCCACACCGCCGGGCTACGAGCCCAAACCCGAAGCTGTGCAATGGGCATGCCGGCAGAGTGCCTATAGCGGCGGGATCTGTACGCTGACCAATGATCCCGTTGAGGCTGTCCGGGACGCGGACGTTGTTTACACGGACGTGTGGGCGAGCATGGGCCGCGAAGCCGAGGCAGAGCAGCGCAAACAGGTCTTTGTGTCCTACCAGGTGAACGCCCAGTCCTTCTGCCACGCCAAGCCGGACGCCATCTTCCTGCATTGCCTGCCGGCGCATCGTGGCGAGGAGGTGACCTCGGACGTGATCGATTCGGAGCGGTCGTTCGTGTTTCAGCAAGCGGAAAACCGACTGCACGTGCAGAAAGCCCTCCTGCTGATGCTGATGGCAGCAGCAGTTGCCGAGCCGCGTAGTTCGGTTGAGCATGAAGCGATGCCGCTGTGAGCAGGGTTCAGTAACGGCGGGTGTTGCGTGTCAAAGACCATCCTTATCGCCGTAGGAGGCAATTCCCTCATCCGAGCCGGGGAGAAGGGGACGATCGCGGAGCAGTTTGCCAATGTTCAGGCAACAGCAGCTGCCATCGTGGCCCTCTTGGGCGACGGTTTCCGCGTCGTGGTCACGCACGGCAACGGGCCCCAGGTGGGAGCGGCGCTGTTGCGGTCCGAGCGCGCCGCCGACCAGGTGCCCGGCCATCCGCTGGATGTGTGTGATGCCTGCACCCAGGGAGAGATCGGCTACCTCCTGCAGCAATCCTTGGAGAACGCGCTGACGCGGGCGGGGTTGCACGTGCCCGTTGTGACCGTGTTAACGCAGGTGGTCGTCTCCGAGGACGACCCCGCCATGCAGCGGCCCACCAAACCCATTGGCCCCTTTTACTCCCGGGAACAGGCGGAACAACGCCAGCGGCAACTAGGATGGCAGATCGTCGAGGATGCCGCCCGCGGCTTTCGGCGCGTCGTGCCTTCGCCGGAACCGATCGAGATCGTGGAACTGGAGGCCATTTCCGATCTGGTCCATGACGGTGCGCTGGTCATTGCAGCCGGCGGCGGCGGCATTCCCGTGGTCGCTCACCAGGGAACCCTGCGCGGGATCGAGGCTGTGATCGACAAGGACCGCGCCTCGGCCCTGCTCGCCTTGCGGCTGGGCGTGGATGTGTTCGCGATCTTGACCGACGAGGATTGCGTCTACCTGGATTACAAGCGGCCGACACAACGGCCGCTCGCACGGATCACGACCGTCGAACTGGAAGCGTATTACCGGGCCGGGCACTTCCCGCCCGGCAACATGGGGCCGAAGATCGAATCTGTGCTGCGTTTTCTGCGCGGCGGGGGAAGCGAAGCCGTGATCACCTCATATGAGCGTCTGCGCGAGGCGGTGGCCGGCCGGGCCGGCACGCGGATTGTTTCTGGCGACGCTACTGCCTCCGGATTGCAAGAGCCGTGCGCAGTTCACATGGGAGGACGGTGAGATGTCGGATATCGAGACACTAATCGAGCGACCAGGCATGAGATGGCACGGCACGACCGGTGTGCGTGAACTGAAGCACGTGATTGAGTCGCAGCAATTCACCGTTCCACTACTCATGGAACTGTTCGAGCGCTCGCAAGGGATGGAGCGCGTGGTGGCCCGCGGAGGCTCGCTTGATTACCAGAACAAGATCATGGCGACCCTTTTCTATGAGCCTTCGACGCGCACTCGCTTCGCCTTCGAGGCCGCCATGTACCGGCTGGGCGGAAAGGTGCTCTCCACCGAGCAGGCGCGCGTATTCTCATCGGCTGTCGAGGGCGAGCGGATGGAGGATTTGATCCGCATCGTCGCCGGCTATGCGGACGTGATCGTCATCCGCCATCACCAGGAAGGCGGGGCCAGACGGGCAGCGGAGGTCTCTCGCGTTCCCGTCATCAACGCCGGCGATGGGGAAGGCGGTCAGCATCCCACCCAGGCCTTGCTCGACCTGTACACCATTTACCGCGAGCGTCCGCTGAACGGCTTGAGTGTGGCCTTTATCGGCGAACTGGACAAAGGCCGGACGGCGCGCTCGCTCACCTATCTGCTCGCCAAGTTCGAGCGGGTGAAGATTTTCTTTGTCGCACCGCCGCAGTTGCAGATGAAACCGGACATCCTCGAATACCTGGACCGGCACGGCGTTCGTTATGAACTGGAGTCTGATATCGACCGCGTCGTGGGCGTGGCTGACGTGCTGTACCAGACGCGTATCCGGCCGGACCGTGCCGCTGATCCGACCAGCCTGCGGAAGTACACCATCGACTCCACGGTGCTGCAGCGGATGAAGCCTTCGGCGATGATCCTGCACCCGCTTCCCCGGACGGTCGAGCTCGACAACACCGTGGACAGCGATCCGCGGGCTCTTTATTTCCGACAGGCCATCAACGGGCTGTACGTGCGCATGGCGCTTTTGACCATGCTGTTGGAAAGGGAATAGCAGCAGGAGGTGGCAAGTGTCGAACCTTAAGCTGGTACGTGAATCCCTTGCCAATCTGCAATCTCCCAGGTTCAGCGACAGTGTGTGGGTAGCATCCTTCGAACTGCTGATGGGAGCGGCTTACGCCCTTCTGGCCGCGGAACGCCACGGCTATTCCCGGCGTGATGGCCGCAAGTACGAGTACCACACACACGTGCGCGGGAACATCGCCGCCATTGTGGCGGAGCACGGTTTCACGCGGCCGGTTTCCGAGCAGCCTTTGTTTGACGATTGGGTCTCCGGTTTTTATTTCAATGCGGCAGAACAGCGCATCTTGTGGGCGGCCGATCGCCTGCTTACCACTTTTGCCGCCATTGACTGCCCGTGCGGCAGATCCAGCGAACTGCGCGGGCACGGCAGACATTCCTTCGCCGAGGTGTGGAAGGCAGCTTCACTTCGCCTCGAGCACGTCGGGACGGAACACCAAAAGGACCTGACGCACGTGGCTGTCCTTCTCCGGCAATCGGCCGTGGAGCGCCACCGGGCTTGCGAGATGGCGTTCAGCCCCGACGCCGTCCTTTCCATGCTGCGCGACCACCTCGAGCACAAGCACGGCTACACTCTCGACGGACATCGCAAGACGGTCGCCAGGCCGCGCCTCATTTGGTCCACGGCCGCGCCCGGCGTGCAATTGGAGTTCGTGTGCGCGGCTTTTTCGCTCCTCTGCCAGAGCTATGACGAGATGATGAACTGGCACGCGGATGCACGCGACAGCGTGCTCACCGCCTTAGGCGAACTGGCATAACCTTCCCGGAACGCCAGAACCATGGAAGCACATGGAGGTGCATCATGACGATCCATGACGTGATGACCGAGAATCCAGCCTTTTGCGCGCCTTCGAGTTCGGCGCAGACGGCCGCCCTGGTCATGCAGCAGAAAGACACAGGCATCCTGCCGGTCACCGCGGATGCCTTCAGCCGCAAGCTGGTGGGCGTGGTGACTGACCGCGACCTGTGTATGGCGGTGCTGGTGCGTGGCCGCGATCCGTCGCATGTGTGGGTGCAGGAATGCATGACGCGCGACCTGGCCGCCTGCCAACCCGGCGAGGAAGTCAGCGCTGCGTTGCGGCTGATGCGCGAGCACCGCGTGCGCCGCATCCCGGTGGTGGATGAGGCCGGAAACCTGAAGGGCATCGTATCGCTAGCAGACCTTGTGCGCCAGCGGTCCATCTCGCCGGCCGAACTGTTCGACACCCTGGAAAAGATCTGCGAGCCCGCGCCGGTGAAGCCGTCCAAACCGGCCGTCACTCTGGCTGCCTAGCGCGGGATTGGGATCGCGAAGCGGCTGTCGCGGGCCCGCCATCCGGCCGAACCTGGACTGGATGGTTGTGCCGGGCTCGCGCGGCCTCTTCGCGTTGACCAGCCTCCGCTGCAGGATGGCGGGGATCGACCCAAATCGAGTCTCATGCGCCGTCTAGTGATCCCTGGCTCCAGGGCAAGAGTACAATTGAGCATTCTTATGGTCGTTGCCGGTTTTTTGGTGGGGGCCTGAGCCTCAGAGCGTAAGATTTGAAACGAGGTGATGTTCATGAGCGAACTGGCTGACAAGAAGTGTGTTCCCTGCCGCGGAGGGGTCCCGCCGCTGAAGGGAGCTGAACTGGATGCGCTCAAGAAGCAGGTACCGGGATGGGAAGTGGTCAGCGAGCACCACCTGAAAAAGGCGTTCACCTTCCCCGATTTCAAGACTGCGCTCGATTTCGTCAACCGCGCGGGCGCTGTGGCGGAAGAGCAGGGGCATCATCCCGACATCTACCTGGCGTGGGGCAAGGTCGAGATCACCCTCTGGACCCACAAGATTGACGGACTGACCGAGAGCGACTTCATCCTGGCAGCAAAGATCGAACGCTTGAGGCGCGAGTCGGCCGCAGCTTGAGGCGTTTAGCGGGTGCGAGCGAATCCGAGCCGAGCGAGGGGAGCGGGAAACCGCTGCCGAAATCTCGCGCGCATAGAGGGATCCACTACCAAGCCAAGTTGTGACGTGGGGCGGCGTGACCTCGCCTGACGCCGTTCTCCTATGGCAGGTCCATGGACAGGGAAACGGCAAACTCCTGTCCCCACCACCCACACGCCATCACTTAACTTGGCCCCCAGGCTAGCGCCGTCATCCGCAGAAGACAAGTCGTCGGTCATGGATGCTAGACATTGGCGACTATCGACGGAACCGCAAGCAGCATTGCAAGATCTTGCCAAACTTTATTGTTCCCCGTTGTTTTCAATGATTTAGCACCATACAATGCGAAACTGTGCTGCTAAACCTTCATTTCACACACTTCAGGGCTTCCCTGTTGGGCGAAGGTACATCTTGTAACTAACATACGCTCAAGAGGCTGTCCTAACTTACGGGGATTTGCGTTTGGTAGCAGCCCCAGGGTGACGCAAGTCTGCGCGCCCTGCTTTGCAACCACCAGGAGCAAGAGTCTATGCCCAAGCCGGTGAAGTATCTGGAAAAGCTGCTGACCTCTGCCGCACAGGCGGGGTGGGTGGTTTACGAGCGGTTGAACCGGATCAGTCCTAATCCTTCGTTTACTCCGGGGTGGTCGGACAAGCCGATCCTGAAGTCATGGCAGAAAACCAAGCCGCCGCTGGGATGGCCGCGCGTTACAGATTCGCTCTGCCCGCGCTGCGTGCCTGAAGCCCGCCAGCGGATTCTCGACGGCGAGCTGCCGGTGGACCTGCTGATGGCCGAGAAGGTTGGCGAGATCAAGGCGCAGATCATCGAGCGCGACGGCAAAATCCTCATGGTGAAGGACTGCCCCAAGCACGGCCACTTCGAGGACGTGATGTCCATCGACGTGGATTTCTACCGGCACCTCGAGCAGACTTTCCCCGGGCGTGACATCGTCTCGCACAACGACAAGCACCTGCACCACCACGGCACCAGCACCGTCAGGTGGGGCCGCGGCGCCGTGCTGACCATCGACCTCACCAACCGCTGCAATATGATGTGCGACCCCTGCTTCATGGACGCCAACCAGGTGGGGTTCGTTCATGAACTGACGTGGGAAGAGATCAAGACGCTGCTCGACAATGCCATTTCCATCAAGCCACGGCGGCAGATGTCGGTGCAGCTTTCGGGCGGCGAGCCGACGCTCTCGCCCTACTTCCTGGACGCGGTCCGCTATTGCCGCAAGGTCGGATACAACAGCGTGCAGGCGGCCACGAACGGCATCGAGTTCGCGAAGAGCTTCGAATTCTGCCAGCAGGCTGCGGAGGCAGGCCTGCGCTACGCCTACTTGCAGTTCGACGGCATCGGTAATGCCGCCAATGCGCACCGCAAGGTCGGCAACCTGTACGATGTGAAGCTGCAGGCCATCGAGAACCTCTACAAGGCCGGCGTGGACGTGGTGCCGGTGACCACCATCGTCAACGGCATCAACAACGAGCAAGTGGGCAAGATCGTCAAGTTTGGTTTGGACAATCCCAAGATCATCTCTTTCTGCTCGTTCCAGCCGGTATCGTTCACGGGGCGCGACGAGGCCATCACCGATGACCGGCGCCATGCGCAGCGTTACACGCTGTCGCACCTGGCGCATGACGTGAAGAACCAGACCGGCCTGGGCGAGCCTGCCCGCGACTGGTTCCCGCTCTCGTTCATCTCCACCTTCTCCGACTGGGCCGACCTGGTGCATGGCCCGGAGGCGCAGTGGGGACAAATGAGCTGTGGCTGCCATCCCAACTGCGGCGTGGGCATGGGCATCATGGTGGACAAGGAGACCAAAGAGGCCGCGCCCGTCACCGCCTTCCTCAATGCCGACCAGCTCGCCAAGGACGTACAGAAGGTCACCGACGCAGCCCGCGGGCGTAAGCTGTCGTTGCTCGGCATGATGCTGGCGGTAATGCGCAACTACGACCCCTTCAAGACCACCACGCACTTCACCATCTTCGACCTGCTGATGAAGTTCGATAAGGGCTTCGGCGCCAGCAAGAAGGCGCGTTCCGGCAAGTACGGCAAGGTGGGCGCTGATCGCACTCTGGAGGACATCGAGGCCCGCCGCAAGGATCGCTGGAACATTCTGTTCATCGCCGGTATGTGGTTCCAGGACCTGTTCAACTACGACTTCCGGCGCACCGAGCAGTGCATCATCCCTTACGCCACGCAGGAGGGCGAGATTTCGTTCTGCGCCTACAACACGGGCATCGGCTGGCGGAACATCATCGAAAAGATGCACATGACCGCCACTCTGACCAAGTGGTACGAGGAGAACGGCCGACATGAGATCTTTGCCGGCGGTAAGCGCGTCAATATGGACGCGGCCGAAATCGTCACCAGTGGCAAAGTGCTCAAGGTCAACCACGAGTTGGTCACCGAGAAGGAGCAGGATGACCTCGACCGCCTGGGCATCGCTAAGAACGCCCGCGAAGAGAAACTCCGCGCTCGCGACGCCAAGTTGAAGGGCGTGGATAACCTGGAAATGATGAAGCTCTACCGGAAGGTGGTCCTGAAAGACCCGACGGCGGAGAGCTTCGTGTCGCTCGACTCATTGACTAAACCTGCTCCCAAGGCGGAGAAGGTGGAAGAGCAAGTCGAAGAGGAAGTTCTGGGCGACTAGGGCATCACAGCAAGCAAGGGTTATAGTGGGGCCGCCGGTCTATCCGGCGGCCTTTTTAGCGAGTAAAATCTGTCATTTGCGAGGGCTCCGCCCAACTCCTGGGGCCTCGAGCAGGAGCTCGGAACAGCAGTGAATCAGTCACCGGACAATCCCGCGCTGCCGACTTCAGGGGCAGCCCGCCAATACGTCTTTTGGCGGGTTGAGGGCAGCCTCCTGAACCTGACCGCTGTGCGTCCTTTAGGGTACTTCACCTGGAATGCCCAAACATTCTTAGAGAGGTGGCTGCGGCGCGGGGCCATGGCCCTGATGGCGCTGGCCCGGCCCGTGCTCTACCTGACGCACCGGCGGGCGGCGACGCGGGTGCTGCACTCGGTGCTGCGCGGCATCAGCTGCGACCGCCTTGACCTGCTTGGGGCCGAGTACTTCCAGTATCGCCTCAGGCCCAAGCTGAAGCCGCGTGGCGTAGCCCAGCTCAGCGAACTGTTGGAGAGCGGGGCGGAGGTCGTGCTGGTAAGCCAGGGACTGGACCACGTAATGCGTCCGCTGGCTGAGCACCTGGGCGTACGCTATTTGCTCGCCAACCGCCTGGAGTTCCGCGATGGCATGGCCACGGGCCGCTTGCTCGATCCGGTGATCCGCCCGCGGGGAGCGCTGGCGCGCATCACCGGCCTCAGCCCCAACGGACAGGTTCCGCTGCAACGGCTTTGCCGCGACCTAGACTGCTCCAGCGCGGAGGTTCTGGTCACTGCAGTCACTCCGGCCAGGCGGCCGGCGCCAGCCCGCGTCCGACCCGCGCTCTACTTTGATCCGGTCAAGACGGTGCGCCGACTTTCGGTGCGGCATTCGCTTGCCGGCAAACACGTGCTACTCATAGGCGTGACCGGCTTCATCGGAAAGGTCTGGCTGGCGAATCTGCTGATGGACTTACCCGAGATCGGCAAGATCTATCTTCTGGTCAGACAGCAGCGCGCGACCTCCGCCGTCGAGCGCTTCGAGAAGATGGTGGACGAATCGCCCGTTTTCGAGCCCCTGTATCGCCGTTACGGCGACCGCTTTGCCGACTTCATGCGGGCACGGATTGAGGTCATTGAAGGCGATGTGAGCCAGCCAGAGCTGGGAATGGAGCCCGCGGTTCGCGAACGGCTCTCGCGTACGCTGGACGTGGTAATCAACAGTTCCGGGCTTACCGATTTCAATCCTGATCTGCGTAATGCCATCGCAGCGAATGTGGACTCGGTCCTTCACCTGCTCGAATTCCTGCGTCAGTCCGATCATGCAGCGCTGCTGCACCTTTCCACGTGCTACGTGGTCGGCTTCGTGGACGGACGGATCCCGGAAGTCCTCACACCCAACTACACGCCAGCCCGAATCCAGGGCTGGGATGCGGAAAGCGAAGTGCGTTCGTTGCGGCAATTGATCGCCGAAATTGAAGCCCGCGCCGAAACTCGGGAAGTTACCGAACAGCTCCGGCAGCAGGCATTGGACAAGGCCACGGCCGCCAAAGACCTGCACGGCATCGCGCTCGAAAACCAGATTCGCAAGAACCGTATCCGCTGGGTGCGGAACGCTCTGGTCGAGGCCGGAGTGCAGCGTGCCCGTAAACTGGGGTGGCCAAACACCTACACTTTCAGCAAGAGCATCGCGGAATCGCTGATCGCGAAGCACAGCAACGGTCTGCCCATCGCCGTGGTGCGTCCCGCGATCGTGGAATCCTCGGTCGAGAAGCCTTTCCGCGGGTGGAATGAGGGCATCAACACCTCCGCGGCGCTATCCTATCTGTTGGGGACGTTCTTCCGCCAGCTTCCGACCAACGAGCGCAAGTGCCTGGACCTGATTCCAGTGGATACGGTCACGCGGGGCATGACGCTCATCGCCGCCGCTCTGGTCCGGCGCTGCCATCGGCCCCTTTATCAGCTCGCAACATCGGTCTCGAACCCTTGCGACATGCGGCGCTCGATCGAACTCACCGGCCTGGCGCACCGCAAGTACTATCGCGCCCAAGAGGGCCTCGAATACTGGTTGCGCCTGCGCTTTGATACCATCCCGGTTTCGAAGGAACGGTATGTGCGGTTCTCCGCCCCTGGGCAACGGGCAATTATCAAGGCAATCCAGAGGATCATGGCGCCGGTCCCGCTGAAGCAGCCGGTACTAACGCGCGCCGAGCGGAACCTCGAAAAGCTCGAGAAACTGATCGAGCTCTTCGAGCCGTTTATCCTGCACAATGAACACGCTTTCGAGGGCGAGAATGCGGAACTCCTTTCCGCCGCGCTTCCGCCCGAAGAACGAGCCGATTTCGGCTACGACCCACGCGCAATTGACTGGTATGAGTTCTGGGTCGATGTCCATATTCCGGCGCTGCGCAAATGGACCTATCCCCTGATCGAAGGGCGGACGGTGGAATATGAGTCGCGGCAGTGTTTTCGTCTGCTCGGTCCCGAGCCGGGGCAGCCTGGTGTGCGCGGTGGTACTACGATCGAGACGGGAGTGACGTGGCCATCTTCCTGACCGGTTCGACAGGATACATCGGCGCGCACGTGGCCGCCGGGCTGCTGGAGCGTCATAGTGAGCGCCTTAACCTGCTCGTCCGCGCCAGGGATGCGCACGAGGCCGAGATACGGCTGTGGAAGTCCCTGCAGATCCACTTCCCGTTCCCGCAGTTTCACGAATACCTGAAGACGCGGATCGCCATCTTCCGTGGCGACGTGACCGATTCGCGGTTTGGACTTTCAACCGATGAGTATTCACGTCTCACGCAAACCACGGATGCGGTCATCCACTGCGCCGCTTCTCTCAATCGCAAGTCGGAGAAGGCGTGCCTGAACGTCAACCTGCGCGGCACGCTGGAGGTAATCAAGCTGGCCGCGGCGGCGCGCGATTATCACGGCCTGCGCCGATTCAGCCATGTTTCCACCGTGGCCGTCGCGGGCCACCGCTTCAACGAAGTGGTCCGCGAGGATGATGCCATCCAGTGGGACCGTTCGGATTACGATCCCTACGCTCGCACCAAGAAGTTCTGCGAGCACATGATCTGCGAGTTGCTGCCGGACGTGCCGCGCACCATCTTCCGCCCCAGCATCGTGCTGGGCGACAGCCGCCACGCCGAGACCACGCAGTTCGACATGGTGCGCGCCTTCGTGTTCCTCGCCGGTCTGCCGGTGTTGCCGTTCCGGGCCGGCGACAAAGTCGATATCGTCCCAGTGAACTACGTGGCCGACGCCGTGGTGGCGCTGCATCAGAAGCCGCGGCCGAACCACGAGATCTATCATCTTTCCTCCGGCACGCAGTCGCAGACCTATCGCGAATTGACCAACGCGCTGAATCGTGCGCGGGGAAAAAGCCCCCCCGTCTTCATTCCGGGCCTGGAAAAGTCTTTCACGTCCGTGGTGAACTGGCTCTCGAACCGCCAGGGAGGGCTTGGCCGTGCGGCGTCGTTGATGAAGGTGTTTCTGCCGTATCTGGTGTGGAACACTGTCTTCGACAACGCGCGTGTGGTCAGCGAACTCGGTGTTGTACCCGTGCCGTTTTCCGAGTACAGCTATCCGCTGCTGGAGTTTTCCACCGAAAACCACTTCACGTATCGTTATCAGGAGTGGCCCACAGCCGTACCACCCCAGCAAACCAAGGTCGAGTTTGCCGGGAATCCCATGGGAGGATCACGGGCATGATGGACTTCGTGCTGGAAGCCTGGGTAAGTGGGTTGATCGAAATCTCCCGGCTGCAGTGGATGTTCGGTGCAAGTTCGCCCTGGCGTCCGGGTGAAAAACTGCGATTACTTTTCGCCGGGTACAACGGCACCCGCAACACCGGCTCCGACGTACGCGTGGAAGAGATGTTGCGCCAGGTGCGCCGCGTGCTCGGGCCGGAGAATCTGGCGCTGAGCGTGATGACCCAGAGCTTCGATCGCACCCGCGGCTACTTCGGCGATGCCCGTCAGGTCCATCTGCCCGACATCTTCCCTCCGTTCCTTTATCGCGAGGTCCGCCAGCAGCATGGCGTCGTGGCCTGCGAAGGCTCGATGTTCAAGAGCAAGTTTGCCAACGCGCTCACCACCATGATGATTGGATCGCTCGGTATCGCCGCCGCGCAGAACAAGCTCTCGGTCGGCTATGGCGCCGAAGCGGGCGACATGGACCGTCTCCTCAGGTCCATGTGCCGGCGTTACTGCGGAGAATCGCTGGTCATCACGCGCAACGCCGAATCACAGACCTTGCTTAGCGAGCTGGCGGTTCCGACCGAACTTGGTACCGACACTGCGTGGACCTTCGAACCGCTCCCTCCCGAGTACGGCCAGAAAGCGCTGCGCGCCGTCGGCTGGGACGGGAGTAAGACCGTGCTGATCGTCTGCCCTATCAATCCCTTCTGGTGGCCGGTGAAGGCTTCGGTCGGGAAGTATTTCTTGCGCCTCACTACCGGCGCTTACAAGTCGAGCCACTACCGCACCGTGTACTTCCACAACTCCGGTCGCGGCGTGGACGCCGCATATGCACGCTACCTGACGGCTCTCGGCAACGCGGTCGAGGCGTTTTCCAGGAAGCATGACGTCTTTCCGGTGCTGGTGGCGACCGAATGCCTGGACCGCGACGCCTGCGAGCGCATCTCTGCGCGGCTCGGTGGCGCTCCGGTGCTTACCTCTGATGAGTACGACATGTACCAGCTGGTGAGCATCCTCCGCGCCGGGCACATGATGGTCTCCTCGCGGTATCACGGCATCGTGACCTCGATGCCCGGGCTCGTTCCGTCTGCCGGCATCACCATGGACGAGCGCATCCGCAATCTCATGCACGAGCGCGGCCATGATCATTTGCTGCTGGAAGTGGACGATCCCGAGCTTGAGCCCAAGCTCATCGACATCATGGAGAAGCTGTGCACGGAGCGCGAAGCCATCCGTGACGCCATCGCCCGCACCGTGGTGAAGAATCTGGAAATCATGGCGCGCATGGGCGTGTACCTCGAAGAGAATGTACAGCGCCGCTACCCAGATTTCCCGGTGCGGACGGGAAAGTTGAGCTGGGAAGACTATCTGCCGCCACTCAGCCCCACGCTATGCCGGCTGGCCGAGACTTGCGCGGCATGAACTTCCTCGAGAACATCTTCGACCGGCTGCGCCGGAGCACCGAACGTCCGGTGCTGCAGCAGGTCGACCAAGGCAAGCTCCTTTCCAGCAATGGCCGCCAGGTGCTCGGACTGGTGCATTCAGCGAGGACCTTTCTGGCGAATGCCGGGTTGAAGAAAGGCGACCGCTGCGCGTTACTGGCGGCGAACGACGTGCGCTGGGCCGCGCTCGACCTGGCAGCGATGGCCGAAGGCATCATCGTTGTGCCGCTCTACTCGCGCCAGGCGTCAAAAGAACTCGTGGGGATGATGAAGGACTGCGCGCCTTCGCTGATCGTCTGTGGCGAGGCGGGGTTGCGCGATGGGGTGGCCCAGGTCTGGCCCCAGATGCCGCGCGCCGTCCTCTTCGAGGAGATCTTTGTTCGCGGTTCGGGAGTGGCCGACGATGGGCGAGCCCCTGCGCCACTCGCCGACTCCGACCCGGTCACCATCATTTACACTTCCGGCACCTCGGGCGAACCCAAGGGCGTGGTGCTCAACGTCGGCAATCTTAACCACATGCTGCGCTGCACCGGCGAGCGGCTCGATCTGTTGATGGGCAACGCTAGCCGGCCCGACCGCGTGTTCCATTACCTGCCGTTCTGTTTTGCCGGCTCTTGGATCCTGCTGCTGAGTTGCCTGTCGCGGAATGCTGTCCTCACCATCAACACCGACCTCAACCGCATCAAACAGGATCTGGAACTGACCGCTCCCGATTATTTCCTGAACGTGCCCACTCTGCTGGAGCGGATACGCACGGGCATCTCCGACCAGATCAGCAAGCGCGGCGGCGCGGCGCGGACGATCTTCGATCACACGGTGAAGGCATACCTGCGTGGACAGGCCGGAACGTCAGGCGTTCGCGAGGCGTTCTGGCTCATGCTGGCGGGTGCGCTGGTGTTCCCCAGGATCCGCGCGAACATCGGCCCGAACCTCAAAGCAATTATCTGTGGCTCGGCACCGCTGGCCGTGGAGACACAGTTATTCTTCATGATGCTTCGCATCCCGGTACTGCAGGTGTACGGGCTCACCGAGACGACCGCCATCTGCACCATGGACGACCCGCACGACGTCGAACCCGGCAAGGTCGGCCCTGCGGTCCCTGGGGTCGAAATGATACTCGGCGAAAATGAAGAGATCCTCGTGCGTGGGCCCAACATCTTTGCCGGCTATTGGAACCGCCCGCAGGAAACCGCCAGGGTCCTGCGCGACGGATGGTTCCACACCGGCGACCAGGGCGAAGTAGACGCCGGCGGCAATTGGCGAATCATCGGCCGCATTAAGAACCTTATCATTCTGAACTCTGGTCACAATATCGCGCCCGAACCGCTCGAGGATGAACTCCTGCGCCGCTTGCTCGGCGCCCAGCAGGTCGTGTTAGTCGGCAATGGGTGCAGTTTTCTCGCGGCCATCATTGCCGGAACCTGCCAGCGGTCCGACGTCGAGCGAGTTTTAGAGCAGTTCAACCAGGACTTGCCGCATTACAAACGCATCCGCGCGTTTCATTTGTCGCCCGAGGCTTTCAGCGTGGAAAACGGGCTGCTCACCGCCAATGGAAAGCTCAAGCGCGATGCCGTCGCAGCGCGCTTTCAATCTGAAATTGACGAAATTTATACCGCCGCCGTGGGATCGGCTAAACCGGCATGAAAAACCACTGTGGCCAGGCTCTCTCGTGGGAGATGACCGACGGCGTCGTCGAGCTGGTGCTCCACCGCGAACCGCTCAACGAGATCGGCTCCCTCGCGCTAGACGAGCTGGAACAATTCGTCGAAGAGCTTGAGATCACGACCAGCCGCGCGCATGCGCTGATCATTCACAGCTCGCTGCCGCAGGGGTTCTCCGCGGGCGCGGACTTGCGCGAGCTTTACAAGAAGGGCCGAGAGATACCGATCGAAGAGCGTGTGGCCGGCGTGCGCCAGTTCCTTGAGCGTGTCCATCGGGTGCTGAACATCATGGATGCGTCGCCGCTCACGACCATCGCCGCAGTGCACGGGGTCTGCTTTGGCGGAGGCTTCGAGCTGGCGCTGGCCTGCGACCTGATCGTTGCCGACAAAATGGCGCGCTTTTGCTTTCCCGAGCTGCGTCTGGGACTGATTCCGGGATTCGGCGGAATTCCGCGCCTGAAGCGCGACCTCGGTAACGCTGTTGTGCGCGACCTGCTGCTCACCGGACGCAGCTTCAACGTGCACAAGGCGCAGGCCATCGGACTGATCTGCCAGGTGGCTGCGGAGGGTGAAGCTTTACGTCTTGCCCGCTCGACTGCCGCGCAGATCGGTAAGTTCGACCGGCACACCAGCGTCACCGCCAAGCAGTTTATCAAGCCGGTCCCGTACGACGAGCTGCGCCGCGAAGTCGAGATTTTCTGCGCGCTGTTCGCCCGTCCTGCGGTGGAGGAAGCCCTGCGAAAATTCGCCGAGAGTACAGACCGGCAGCCGTATCTGCCGTGACGCGTCTGGTAAATTGGATGAGAAGAGAGAATTATGCCCACGCTCGACCAGACCACGGATGAAATCCTGAAGCT
>DATKLD010000022.1:0-19215 GCA_035542595.1 Terriglobales bacterium | reverse complement strand
TAGAAGCCGTTGAAGCGGCGGGCGATCTCGCGCGTGATCTCGACGTGCGGTACCTGGTCTTCGCCCACCGGCACGTAGTCTGCCTTGTAGATCATGATGTCGGCCGACTGCAGCACGGGATAACCGAGAAAGCCGTAGGTCCCGAGGTCTTTGTCCTTGATGTTCTCCCTTTGCTCCTTGTACGTGGGGACGCGCTCCAGCCAGCCCAGCGGCGTGATCAGTGAGAGCAGCAGGTGCAGCTCGGCGTGCTGCGGCACGTGCGACTGGATAAAGATGGTCGAGCGCTCGGGATCGAGTCCGGCGGCCAGGTAATCGAGCATGACCTCGATCGAATTCTGCTTCACCGCCGAGGTGTCGGCGTAGTCGGTGGTCAGCGCGTGCCAGTCGGCGATGAAGAAGAAGCAGTCGTACTTGTCCTGCAAGCCGACCCAGTTGGCCAGCGCACCCAGATAGTTGCCCAGGTGCAGTTTGCCGGTAGGACGCATGCCGCTCAGCACGCGGGGCTTCTTACCGGCCGTCATATCAGGACCGCCAGCAGAAAATTGAAGAAGTTCAGGAAGGGCGTCATCATGACGCGCAGCACGCTGCCGCCGACCAGGAAGAACAGAATCAGGCCGATCCATCCGATGCGGTCGTAGAGGTTGCGCGCCGACTCGGAAAGCATGTGGCGAATGACATGGCTGCCATCGAGCGGCGGGATGGGAATCAGGTTGAAGACCGCCAGCAAGACGTTGATCTCCAGCGCGGCGCGGAAGAGCAGCCAGAGAGGCTCAGCGGCGCCTCCCAGCAAGAAACGCGCATGTATAACTATGGCAAGTACGACCACCGATGCAGTCGCCACCAGCAGGTTGCTGACCGGACCGGCCAACGAGGTCATGATGTCGGCCATGACGTAGTTCTTGCGAAAATTCAGCGGGTTTACCGGCGTTGGCTTGGCCCATCCGATCATCGGGATGTGCGAAATGTAGGCGATCAGCGGCATCAGCACCGTTCCGATGGGGTCAATGTGGCGGATGGGGTTGAGCGAAACCCGGCCCAGCATACGCGCCGTGGGGTCGCCGTAGCGGGAGGCCGTCCAGGCATGCGCTGATTCATGCACGCTGATGGCGAACAGGAACACCACGATCTGGATGGCCAAATTGAAGATCTGGTCGGAGGTCATGCGGCGAATTTGATGGTACCACGGCGGGGCCGCACCTGTTCGAAAGCGTGGCTCTACAGGCACCCGCGGGAATTGTCATCCTGAGGGAGCGCGACGGAGCGCGCCAGCGCGAGGAAGCGCGACCGAAGGACCTGCTTTTGAAGCGCCCATCAACAAAGCAGGTCCTTCGCTTGCCCTCGCTCGCAACGCTCGCTCGCACGGCGCTCAGGATGACAATTTGTTTGGTTGTGCGGAGAAATGCAAGGTTTATCTCTGCACTAGCGTCACCTGGTGCCTGCCGACGACAGCCGAGTCGATGCGGTCGGGCATCTGGAAGCGCGAGTCAATGCCGAGCTCGGGATGCTTCGGCTTGAGGTAACGATCAACGAAGTATTGCAGCGCGATCTGCGGGACTTCGATGCCGTCGATCGACACGCTGTCGACGTGGACGTGCCCCACGCCGCGTTCGCCGTGAGCGTGGGAGGCCACCTGCACTTGGTGTACGCCGCTGAACAGTGCCAGCAGCGAGTTCATGGAGCGGCTGCCCTGCGTGATCTGGTCGAAGTCGACGCGCGCATCCGCATTGACTACGCCCGGCAATCCTTCCAGGCGAACCCGCTGCACCCCCCGCGGCAGCCGGACGGCCCCCGATGCGAGATAGGCATTCACCTCGCCTTCGGTCAGGACGGTGGGCGTTGGATCGGGGGTTGCGGCGTCGGCGTTGCTGTCGATGTGCTGCAGCTTACGCTCCATGCTCCGCAGGGCAGGATTTGCAGCGCCCGAGGCGGTCTGCTGCGGGAGCGCGAGCGCGACAAAGAACAACACGGCGAAGGCGGCGCTTGCGGTGCGGAGGATCGTCATTTTCCGAGTGACGCCTGCGTCTCCGCCGTGAGCGCGGTGACGTGCGGCTTCTCCAAGGTTCCCGAGACCGCGTAGCCGTGCGAGCTCCGGTCCGTCAGCTTGAGTTCGAGGCGGCCCGGCGATGCGGTGCCGCTCACTGCATAGATGCGGTCGGCGGTCTCGATTTTGCTTTGCTGGAACTCCAGGCGGCGGTCGCGCAGCGCGGCGCGGCCGGTGAAGCGCTTGAGCCGCAAGGAGCTGCCGTCGCCGTTCAGCACGACGTGCGCCAGCGCGCCGTTGTGCCAGTCGAAGTCGAGCGTGCCTTGGGCCGACTGCGCCAGCTCGGCAGCGTCCCAGCCTGCGAGTTCGAGTTTGAACCTGCCACTGGCGGCGCCGGTTGCCCAAGGATCGTGCATCAGGGCAGCAACTTGAGCCATGGCAACGCGCTCCAGCGCGCCCGAGCCGCTGTACACGGGCTCGGCGCCGGTGAAGTCAGCGGTCCATTCAGCGCGCATCTTGCCGCCCAGCGCCTCCGCCCGGACATCCGACAGCCGCAGCTTGCGGTCCCGCAGCTCCGCCTGCGCATTGACGTGCTGGAACTCCAGCCCTTTAAGGGCGACGCGGTCCGCCCGAATGCGCCCCTGGGCGGCGAAGTTCTCTAAGCTCGCGCTGGTGTCCGCGGCCAGGGCGCGATACCACGGCACACGCTGAAGCCGAGGGTTGAGCAGGCGGTTCAGTTCCTCGAGCGAGAGCTCGCTGGAGTGCAGGTCGAACCGCACCGAACAAAGCTGGGCGGGGTCGCAACCGCGCGTGAGCGCCAGGGAACCGTCCACCGACGTGTGGCTGCCGGCAAACGTGGCCGCCAGATTTTCAACCTTCACTTCGTCCGGCAGCAGGGCCAAGTTGGCGGCGCGCATGTGGGCCGGTCTTTGAACGCCCGCCAGAAGCACGGCCACGTTCCGCAACTGCATCGAGCCGGTGCTGACCGGCGCGGTGAATCCTGTCCAGTTGCCGGCGATTTGCAAATCCAGCCTGGCGTTGCCGGTGGCGCCGAGGGCGGGCGCATGCAGTCCCAGGCCGCGAGCCACCCGGAACAGGCGTTGCAGTTCGGCATCGCCCAGCACTCCGACCTGGTAGCCGGTAGCAGAAAAGGAAGCCAGGACCGTGGCCGGCGCATTCCCGCCCAGCGACAGGGGAAACGGCGCGAGTAGCAGGCGCGGAGCAGCGTCGTGGTGGCGGCGGTTGTCCGAAAGATCCCACCCTTGGCAAAGGCGGCCACGGGTACGGCACCCGTCAGGTTTTTCCTGGGTAAGCTCGAACTCGATTGCGCCGAGCTTCACTTCCTCCCCAAAGACTCCCGAGCGCAGGACGAAATCGCTGGTGCGGCCCTCCCCGGTCCAGCCTTGCTGGCCGGGGCCGGTGCGGTAGGCGAATTCGGCATCGAGAGTGCCGGCGGCGGTTAGGTCCGGGGGCAGAGCGAACTTGGCGTGACGGGCCAGGCGCGCCAGTTCCGCCATCGGCACCCGCTCCGCCACCAGGGCCAGGTCATACCGCCTGCGCCCCAGCAAGTCCGTGACGCTGCCCCGCAATGCCAGCTCGCCATTCTGCATGCGGCAGCCGAGGTGAGAAATTTCCCGGGCTTGCCAATGATATTGTGCCGTGCAGCTACCGGTGAGCCGCAGGGCGTCTGGGACAATGATGTCGTAGCGGCGGAAGTCGTCGATCGCGCCTGAGCCGCTGAGCTTCAGGTCCGCGGGAGTGCCGGTGAGATCCGCCGCCAGGTCCACGGAGCCGCGCCAGCCGCGATCGCGGCCATACATCAGCCGCGTAAGCTGCCCGAGCTGGGCCTGGCGCAGCGAGATGCGCAGGCGCAAGGGTGTCTCGTCCACGGTTGCCGCCCGGCCGAAGCTCCCGGCAATCTCGAAGGTCCCGGTATCGCTGACGCTGGCGTCAGAGCGCATGGGCCGCGCGCGCAGCCGCAGGTTCCACTCGCTCTCGGATGCCAGCCAGAGCGAAAAGTCGGTCTCGTTGAGCATGTACGGCGTTTTCTCGACTCCGGACTTGAAGTTGATGCGGCCGCCTTCGCCCTCCAGGTAGGGGAACCGAAGACGCGATTCCGGGCGTACCTGGGCGGAGGCCGCGACTGGCGTGCGGCTGGCGCTCAAGAGCAGCGACTGCAGGTTCCACCGCCCATCCTGGCTGCGCACCACGTTGAGGCTCCAGGGCTGGGCGCCGATCGGGGATTTCAGAGTCAGCGAACTGATCTCCGGTCGCCAGCGCCAGAGCGAACTCCACCGCAGGTTGGCCGTAACCTCAGCGGCGCGCAGCATGGGTTCGGCGCTGAAAGCCGGATCATCCTGCACCACGAACCCCTGCAGCTCGAAGCCGGGCTGGGGAAAAAGCTGAAGCCGGACTTCGCGCACGCTGACCTGCCGTCCTAGCCCCGCGCCGATGGCCTCGACCAGGCTTTTCCGGAAGCGGTTCAGCTTGATCAGAGGCGGCACGAACACCAGCAGGGCCATCACGGCAACGGCCGCCAGCGCGATCCGCCGGATGGAGCGGCCGCGGGGCATCAGTACACCAGCTTCAGCATCCGCCGCCAGCGGGTCTGGGTGGGAAAGTGCAACACGACCCGAAGCACAAATGCCAAACGGTCCGGGATGCTGGTTTTGTGGTACTGGTCAGCGGGGGTCTCGAAGGACCAATAGATGAACATGGGACGGCCGATAATGTTTTCCCGCGGGATGAATCCCCAGTAACGGCTGTCGTAGCTGACGTCGCGATGGTCGCCCATGGCGAAATAGCTGTCGGGGGGCACTACCAGATCGCCACCCTGGATGAAGCTCGGCATCAGCAGATGCCAAGTCGGCGTCACACCTGTGCCCAGGGTTGGCGACACGGCGGGAAAGTTATCGCGATACTCGTTGTAGTTGACCGGATTGCGCAGCACATAGGATTCATCCAGTGCTTGCCCATTGCGGTACACAGTACCGTCACGCAGGTGGATGCGGTCCCCGGGAACGCCGATGATTCGCTTCACCACGTACAGGCCGGGCTCCGCCGGGGAGAGGAAGACGACGATGTCACCGCGATGGACCTGGCGGTAAGGGATCAGGGGGCCGGTCCATCGCGTTTTTGGCGCCAGGGTCACGCGGTCCACGAACACGTGGTCGCCGATGAGCAGGGTGTTCTCCATCGAACTGGATGGAATTTCAAAGGCCTGCAGGTTAAAGGTGATAATGAAAAGGCCGACCACCAGCACCAGAGCTACCGAGGCAATGAACTCGGTTGTGGTCTCCTTTGGCTTCTCCGGCTTGGGCAGATCGTCTTTGCGGACCAATAGCTACCTTCCATCGCAGCGCGCTAACGCCCGGGGCGCGCTGGGAAACGCCGGATTCGCGCCGACAAACCGACTATCGCACGATGCGCAGCGTGCGGTCCCAGCGGATGTCCTGTGCCAGGTGGGTCACGCTGTACAGGAAAAGGGAGAGTCTATCACCCCAGGCGCTGGAGGCCTCCGCCGTTGGGCGCGGCGTACGTACAGACCAGTAGATCAGGAGCGGCCGTCCGATGATGTTCTCCCGCGGCACGCATCCCCAATAGCGACT
Source organism: Terriglobales bacterium (assembly GCA_035542595.1). GTDB lineage: Bacteria > Acidobacteriota > Terriglobia > Terriglobales > Acidobacteriaceae > JAHFUA01. Next base: position 13,626 of record DATKLD010000022.1, on the reverse strand, counting down.
GTCCAGGCTTTCGTCGCGATTGTCTCCCAGCACGAAGTAACGGTCCGGCGGGACGGTCAACTCCTGATTATGCACCAGCTTGTGCAGCTCGTCCCACCAGCGGGGCTCCATGTTGGCGCTGGGTATATCGGTCAGCGGGAAGTCGTCGCGGAAGTGGTCGAAGCCCGGTCTGGTATGGATGACGTAGCTCTCTTTGAGAGGAACGCCATTTACCACCACCCGGCCGCTCACCAATCGCACGTGATCACCCGGCAACCCAATCACGCGCTTAACGAAGTGCTGCTGCGGGTGCACCGGATAACGGAAAACGATAATATCTCCGCGCTGGATCGGAGCGTATGGAAGAATTTCGCCCCAGCGGCCGCCGTGGCCGTAGTGGACTTTGTCCACCAGCAGATAGTCGCCAATGAGCAGCGTGTTCTCCATGGACTCGGACGGAATCTGAAACGCCTGCACCAGGAAGGTGATAACGAACACCGCGATCACCACGGTGACGGCCAGCGACTGCAAGGACGCAATCCAACCTGCCCTGCCCCGCGCCGGTGTTGCCGGGGGCGCAGTGGTCTCCGTGACCGGCTGTTCCAGCACGTCACTCATGCGGGGTCCCGCGCGGGATGCGCCTTGGTTTCCATGGTCCGCAACTGTTCCAGGGCCTCCTTCGCCGCCCGCTGCTCGGCCTTCTTCTTAGTCGACCCCTCGGCGCGGTTCACGAACAGGGGTTTGCCGTTCCCACCGCCGTTCAGAACTCGCAATTCAATCGTGAAAGTCTTCTTGTGCTCCGGTCCCTGCTCGCGGACGACCGTGTAGGAGGGCTGCGGGCGGCCGGTGGCCTGCAGGAATTCCTGCAACGCCGACTTGTGATCCGTGATTGCGAAACCGGCTTCGCTCTGTTCGCCCAGGCGTTGCAGTTCCGGGTCCAGCACCCTGCCTACGATCAGCTCACGGACTTTTTCCATGCCGGCGTCGAGGTAGAGCGCGGCCAGCACCGCCTCCAGCGCATTCACCAGCAGGGCGTGCTTGGCCCGGCCGCCGCTTTTTTCCTCCCCGCGTCCCAGGCGGAGGTAACGGCCGAGCTCCAGCTCGTCGGCCACTTGGACGAGGTGCTTGGCGCTGACTAAGTGGGCGCGCAGCTTGGACAATTGTCCTTCCTGGTACTGGGGGAAGCGCTGAAACAGCTCCTGGCTGGTGACGAAGCCCAGTACGGCATCGCCAAGGAATTCCAGCTGCTCATTGTCGCGCACGCCAGCGGAGACGCCCCGGGCTTCGATCTCATGCGCGTGCGAGCTGTGCGTCAGGGCCTGCTCCAGCAGCGCAGGATGCCGGAAGCAATGTCCCAAGGCTGTTTGCAGCGCCGTGATTTCCTCGGCTTTCATCCTCGTCGACAGCAGAGCGGCTTAGCTCCACGCCTCACTTGGGCCGCACCGCCTCCGGTTCCGGCTGGTTGCTCTGCGGAGCCGGGTTGGAGGCTGGGCCGCCGGCGGCAAGTTGTTTCAGGCGGCTCTGCTCATTCCTGGCCATGCTCGCCACGGCAGAGTCAGGCGGCGCCAAAGCGATGGCAGTGGTGATGGCAGCGTTGGCGTCGGAGTACTTCTTCTGATGATCCAGCGCCAGCCCCAGCCGGTACCAAACGATGGCATCGCCCTTGCCCGCAGGACCTTCCGTCGCCTTGCGAAGATCCTGCTCCGCCGCCGCGTAGTCCTCGCGCTCCATCTCTGCCTTGCCCAAGGCATGATAAGCCATCGAGCTGATCTGGTCTTTGAATTGCTGTACCTGTTCAGGAGTCGCGTTGGGCGCCAGCAGATAATTGCCGGTGCGGATGTTCTCCAGCACCCGCTGGGCGTCGGTGGTGGCTTCTTTCAGCCGTGGATCGCGATCAATGTCAGTCTGCCGTGTGCGCTCGGCCAGCACGGTCGCGTTCATCACCAGAGCGTAGACGTTGTCGGGATCGTATTGCAGGACCTTCCGCCCCATGTCCAGGGCCTTATCGCCGTTGTCCGCCTTTTGGTACTTGATCATTACCTGCTGGTAGGCAAGGGCCAGCAATTCGCTGCCGGCGTACTGGGTCTCGAATTCGCGCGCCAGCTTTTCCGACGTCGTCGCGTCGGGCGCATTGGCGACGGCGAGGTACTGGTCGTACTCCTGCTTGGTCTTGGCGCCAGGCGCGTGCTTGGCCTTGGGATTGGTCATGCTGGGCTGGGTCGGCTGTGGCTGCTGCGGGGTGGAGTTCTGGACGCCAGCCGGCGGGTTGGAGCCTTGCGGGTTGGCCGACGGGTTTGTCGCTTGCGCCGCCATCGCAGCCATCACGAGCAACGCTGCAAGAAGCAGTCTTGGTAGTGTCATCGCTTGTTTTCCCTTTCCAGAATCATTCCGTCTTCCTCTCGTGCGGCTGGCTGATTGCGGGACGCGCGCTGGCAGGCGGCTCGTAGGGGTGCTGTAATCCCCGCTCCGCCGCCGCCTTGGTATCCGGCCTGTCGTCTCCGGCCGCCAGCGCCGCGTGATAGTGTTTCAGCGCCTCCTCCCGGTTCTCCTGCAAATCCAGGATCCTTGCCAGGTAGATATGCGCCCAGGCGAGCATCCTGGGTTCGCGGGCCACCTCCAAAGTGCGTTCGAAGTAGGTACGCGCCCCCGGCATGTCGCGGCCGAGGGTAGCGGCCCGCGCCAGAATGAACAGCGCACGCGCCTGGTCCTGCCGGGGATCGGCCAGCGCCTGGTCTGCCAGTTGCCGCGCCCCTTTCAGATCTCCTGAGGTTAGATGCTCTTCTGCCGCTTCCAGCGGGTCCGCGAGCTTCGCTCTTCCAGCGTGGACCACCTCCGGGGCCGCCTGCTGGCGGAAAGTCACCGCCCGCGCCCGCTTCATTTCACGTCCTACATCGATGGCGGAAAGGAAGTCCGGGTAGGCATTGCGCAAACCCGCGGGAGTCTTTTCAAACTGCGCGAGCTGCTGGTAGAAATTCTCGGTAAGAATGAAGCCCTCTTCCGCCGAAGCCCGGACGAACTCCCACCGCTGCGCCTCCGTCGCCTTGCCGTCATGGCGACCCGGCGCCCCCAAAGCCGGCGTCGCTTCGTTTGGCTGGAGGTTGCGCGCTTCGATGGCGCGAATCAGCGATTCTGTGACCAGCAGGGAGATCTCTCGCTTGTAGCTCTCGTCCATAGGCGCGTCCCGCACCGCCGCCAGCAACGGCTCCAATCGCTTCATGGCCTTGGGGTGCTTCAGCGCGAACGGATCGAGCACGTAATGCAGGTAGGCGTGCCGGATGTCGCGGATGCGCAGCAGCGAGGGGCCACCAGTGGAGGTCTGCTGAGGTCGTAGCGCCTCATTCTCCGCCGCCACCACGATGAAGTAGTCCGAGCCGTAATTGCGGGCGTTGACGTGCCCTGGCGCGGCCAGGGGTTCAGCGAATATCGTGAATCTTCGCCCCACGTAGCCGCTCAGTGGCTGCTTCAAGTAAACCTCCGTCGCCAGGATCATCTTCGAGACAGGACCGTGGTATTGCGCCACCATCTGCTCGTACTCCGGCTGGTGCGCTTGCCAGATGGCATGCAGCTTCGCCTCCTTGTAGTAGGTTTGGAGCAGAGGCACGAAACCGCTGACGTAGGCGGCATCGGGAGGCAGGTCGGCCGCGCTGGTCAGGATCGCGAACTTGGGCGGACTTCCCAGATTCAGCGCCAGCGATACATATTGCGCCAGATCAAGGCCGGTATCGGCCTGGCGATGATCACGGTAGAACTGGCAGAGTTGGTCGCGAGCCCCGGCGGCTTCCGTCGATGCTTCAGCGCCCCGCGCCAGTTCCGCCCGGATCTTGGCGCGCACCGGGTAGGAGGCATTCAATTCCTGGTTGTACCCGCACGCGTTCAATGCCGCCATCACGCTGAACAAGGTCTCGCTGGTCTCGAGTGTGGCTCCCTCGATTTGGCCCAGGGCGGGCTTGTCTGTCGGTTGCGCCACCGCACCCACCGCGAGCACCCCGCAGAGCGAAGCTATCCACAACGGCCGGAAGGACAACCGCAGACGACTCCTCCTGAAAAATCAGGTGGGAACTGATGAATAATAAGTTTACGGGCTGCGGTGGAGCAGGGTCAAACGCCCCTCTATCCGCCGACGTTGATCTTGGCGAAGGAGAGCACGGCCCGGCCTGGGGTCGGGACCCCGAACGTGGTCGCCGGTCGGAAAGTGGTAAAGATCATGATGTTGTTCAGTTGCGACTCCAGCCGGCGGGTGTCCGCGGGACCGGAGAGAATGCGATAATCCTGCACCCGGCCGTTGGCATCCACCAGGGTTTCGACAACCAGCGGTTCCGAGCTGGCGGCCGACTGCAGCCCAAAATCCGACGGCATGGCTTGCAGGCGCGGCGGTGTGTAGAGCAGGGTTGGCACGTCATCGCGCGCCGCCGAAAGATGCACGGGCATGGCCATGAATCCGATCAGGACCGCGAAGAAAACAATTGCGCTGGCCAGTCCGGCGGTCGCGGGCAATATGAAGGCATCCGCCAGATTCTCAATCCGCACCAGCAATCCCTGCCAGCGGCGCTGGGCCCGTTGGGCGGCCGTCTGCGAAATCGCTACCCGCAACCGCAGAGCCAGTTCGGGCGGGGCAGGCTTCCGTTCCAGCGACGACACCAGCCGCTGCGTGCGCTGCCACGCCGCGTACTCCGTCCGGCAGCCGGCGCACTCTCGCAGATGCTGGGAGACGGCTTGCATCTGCCGGCCAGGCACGACGCCGTCAAGGTAGGGCGAGAACAGAGAACGCGCTCGGTCGCAGGTCATGGCTTTACTAATCTCCGTGGGCCTCGGCCGGAACCTCCATCAATCCCAGCTCCGGGCCAACTTCCTGGGCATATGCCGTCAAGCGCTTTTTCAATGCTTCGCGGCCGCGCACCAACCGCGACTTCACCGTGCCCAGCGATACTTCGAGAATCTCAGCCATCTCTTCGTACGAAAGCCCCTCAATGTCGCGGAGGATCACCGCAGTGCGATACGGTTCCGGCACAAGCCTGAGTTCGGCTTCCACCTTGGCTCGTATTTCCTCCTGCGCCACGCTGTCGAACGGACTCGATCCAGGGTCCACCAGCTTGTGCCTAAGAGGTGACGCCTGGCACGCTTCCTGCTCCATCGAGGTTTCCCGGGCTTTGTGGCGAAACCACCAGCGGCGGTGGTTCGATGCCTCATGGACGGCGATGCGATAGATCCACGTCTTGAGGCTGGCTTCACCGTGGAAACGCCGCATGCCGCGGAACGCCTTCAGGAACACTTCCTGAGTGGTGTCGGCGGCATCGGCGGGGTCATTCAGCATCCGGTACACCAGGCTGTACACGGGCTGATGGAACCGGTCGATCAACCACGCGTAAGCTTCCTCCGAGCCGCTCTTCAGCTCGGCCACGATCGAGGCCTCTCCGCCCCGGACCGGCAACGCACTCACCAGATCGCCCAAAACTGCTTCCCCCGCCATCGGCTTCACCGCTGGCATAAATATCTTAACTGGATAGCTTCGCAGCCACAACAGTCAGTCATCTCGACGGGGGTACTAACGGCAAAGATCAAAATGTTTTCAACTACATAGACTCCGTCCCCCCTTCCAGGGTTCCCAGTTTGGGTTACCAAAGTTCCTGGCGTCGCGGGGTGGCTACTGTGGCGTACTCGCCTGGGAGGGGGAGGCCTGGGTCGTGACAGTGGCGGGCGGCTTCTTCTTGGTGGTCTTTTTGGCGGGCTTCTTCTGCGCGCTGTCGTCTTCGTCCACAATGATCTTCTTGGGCTTTGCGGGGACTGCGGCCTGCGCCGCCTTGACCTGGTCCTGGAGCCTTGCGATTTCCGCATCCTTGGCGATGGCCAGCGCCTCCAGGCGTTCTCCCAACGTACGGCGCGCCTGGTCGATGCGATTCAGGTCTGACGCCAGGGGCTCGAATTCGTTTCGCGGTCCGAAGGCGCCAGCCGACTCCGCCAGCGACGAAATCACGTCGTAGAGCACGCCCAGGTTACGGTAGAGCTTAAAGTTCGAGGCAAAGTCATTGGGCGAGGTTTGCACCTGCGACAGGAGTGTGGGCAGCGCCACGCTGAGATTGCGCTGAATGGCCGCCGCCTTGGTTTCGGCGTCGCTCTTGACGTCGCCAGAGACCTTCCATTTGCGGACGTTCAGAAGGCTGACGTCGGCCGTGGTAGTGCGGGCTGTGGATTGAATCTGGAGAAGCAGAAGTGAGACGTTGCCAGGGCTCCCTGGAGCAGTTGAGGAGGCCGAGGGCTGCGCGGATGCAACGGTCCCCTTGCTCGGCGTTCCTACTTGCGTCGCCGCCGGCAATGCCAGCATGGTCGCCGCCAGAAAGCAAAAAACTTCCTTTTTTTTCATCACGCCCGCTTCCCGACGAACTGGCCGTCGTCCGCTCGAGACTCTGATGGTCGAGCGGCTGTTTCGGTTCGCTTCTTTTGTAACCCAATTGAAGCATTTTCGTCCAACGCGGGTGCGACAGGGGAGATACGTGAGCGGGAGTTTCTCTTTGGCAGACAAGGTGCAACGATCAAATGTTACTCAGGCGATGTTCTAACGCATTTCTAATTTTGCCACCACTGGCCGATTATTCAGAAGTGCCTGGGAGACTCGCGAGCATGTGTGTCAAGGACACCAGGAGAGGGGACTAGGGGCTGAAGGGGAAGCAGGACGGCTTCATATCGCGGGTGCGTGGCGACGCCATAGCTCTGTTGTAATCCAAGCCGAACTAAGGTTCCGCAAATCGATGCCCGATAGAGGGCAATGTACATGTCCGGAACCCGCTGGGCAGCCAACCTACGTTTTGGTTTAACGCCAGCCGAGTGACTGTCAACAACGCGAGGCCGCCGCGCGGGAACGTGCGGTAGAGGAAGGCCGGGCCTTGGGAAGGGAATTCGTTTTATGAGCGACGCGGACATCGTGAAAGAATTCTTAGTGGAGAGTTACGAGAACCTGGACCGGCTCGACCAGGACCTGATCGCCCTGGAAAAGGACCCGGGAAACCGCGCAACTCTCGCCAGCGTTTTCCGCACCATCCACACCATCAAAGGTACCTCGGGCTTTCTGGCCTTCAACCGGCTCGAAGCGGTCACGCACGTGGGGGAAAATCTGCTTGTCGCGTGAACCTGCGCGACGACAGCAGGATGACCTTCCTGAAAGGCATGGACCTCATCTTCTGTTGCAATGTGCTGATTTATTTCGATCTGGGTTCGAAGCAGAGGGTGGTGCAGCACTTCTATTCCAATCTGCAGCCCGGCGGCTATCTGTTCCTTGGTCACGCAGAATCTCTCTATCAGGTCGACGACCGGTTTCATTTGGTGCACTTCCCGGGCGCCATTGGGTACTGGAAACCACCCATCGGACACAGCGGCGGAGGTAAATGATGAGGCTCGAGGATATCCGTCCGGCAATCGAAGCTCTGGAGGCGATACCGGCCATCCCGGCGATCGTCCTGCCGCTCGTTTCGCTGCTGCGGCTGCCACCGCAGCAAGTGGACCTGGAAAGAGTGGTGGAGCTGGTATCGTATGACTCCACCATCGCCGCGCAGTGCCTGCGGATGGCGAACTCGCCGTTGTTCGGGCGGCGCAACACGGAATCGGTGCGCACCGCGGTGCTGGCGCTTGGCCTGAAGCGCGTAGAGGCAATCCTGCTGGGTTGCTGCCTGAACAGGATCATGCCGCCTGACAAGTGGGTCTTCGACGCCGTGACCTTCTGGCGCCACTCCCTGGGCTGTGCGCTGGTGAGCAGCAAGATGGCAAAGTTGATTCGATATCCGGACCCCGAGAAAGCCTACCTCGCCGGCCTGCTGCACGACCTGGGAATGCTGGTCAACACGCTTGCCTGCCCGGAGGAATTCCGTCAGGCCCTACAGGCAGCCCGCGATGGGCGCATGGCGCTTCACCGAAGCGAGCAGGAACATCTCGGCTTCACCCACTGTCAAAGCGGGAAGATATTGGCCGAACGCTGGCATTTTTCCGCCGATGTGGTTGCCGTGATCGAATTTCATCACGACGTCGCGATGGCCCCGGCCGCCCGGTCCCTGGTGTCGCTAATCCATCTCAGCGATCTGTTGTGCAGGGTGCGCGACCTGGGATACGGATACTACGAGGCCATGGGGGTGGATCTGGCCGGAGAAGAAGCGTGGACCACGCTCGTGGAGCACTACCCGGCGCTCGCCAACATGGACTTGGCCCGGCTCACCCTGGACATTGAGGGAGCCATGGAAGAGATCACCACCGTCGTTGATGCCGTGTTCACCCCCCAGGCTGCGGGGGCACCATGAGAGGCGTTTCTCAGCCACGTGGAAGCGGCAAGGCATGCGCCCGCGCCTCCCGGTTCCTGAAGAAGCTCCCCTATTTATCGCTTCGGTGAATCTGGGGACGCAAAGCCACAGGGCCTAGCTGTGAACCTCGATCGCAATGATCAATGGCAGCCCTTCAAAGAGCAGATGGATCTCGATCTTGCCTGAGTCTGTAAGAGCATGCAGACTGTAGTCTGCACCGGTAATTACGGTAGGCACCGAAAGCATGCAGCCGTCGCCCATGCCGGCAATTTTGTTCTTAAAATTGCCGGCTATCATGTTGCAAACTTCACCTACCGCGTCCGGCATCTCGGGCCCAGCCTGTTCCGCGTCCACGCCGAGCATTTTCGATGCCATGAGTACTGCGGAGTTGGCCGTGCAGCGGAGGGTCAGCACTCCACAGATTTGGCCGGCCAGTCCCACCATCGAAGTGATGGCGAGCCCTTGTTCGTCGAACGACTCTGGGCCGGGGGTCAGGTGGCTTCCCAGCATGCGCTCGAAAACTTCTCCCGCCGCAAGTTCGAGCAAGGAAGCCCAGGATTTGCGACTCTCATTGGTAATCAGATTCGAATTGATAGCGCTCATCGATTCCCTGCTAGTACGGGGAGTACGTGTTCTTTCACCTGATCAGGAGTAAATGGCTTACGAATGTAACCCCGGGCGCCTGAGGACAAAGCCTGAACCACATGGCCTTCGCTGCCCTCGGTCGTGATCATCACTACCGGAACGCCCTTCGCATTCTCTCTGCCGGACAATTGCTTCACAAACTCGAGGCCATCCATCACCGGCATATTGATGTCGCACAGGATGAGGTCCACTTTCCCCTGATTCAGCACGTCCAGAGCCTCGACCCCGTTTCCCGCTTCGAGAACCTGTGTGATATTGACACCCGCCTGTCGCAACGAGCGCTCCACAATTTTCCGCATTACCGACGAATCGTCCACAATCAGCACACGCACGTTGTCCATGAAATGTTGATCCTTTAATACCCCTGTTGGCAGGGAGTGGGGCCCCAGCCAAATGTCCTTCCCGGAACTTATCGACACTTACCGAGAAAACTTCAGTCCGACAACTTCCGCGATAAACCTACCGCGCCCGTACGGCTTGCTTGCAAGGACTTCGGGTGCGGACGAGGTTCTTCAAAGTTCCGGACTAAAACAGGACCAAGTCGGGATACACCGCGAGCAGTCCACGGTATGCGGGTTGGGTTTCGGAATCCCTTGGTCATGGCGTGGTATCTCGAATCCAGTTGAGATTGCCGGAGAGCGCCGCTGACCAAAACGGGCCCTTGAAAAAGATGTCGGGGGCGAACACCAGCAACCCCATGACTGCGACCGGGGGTTAGCACGGCCATGCCGGTTACAGCCTATCTCATTCAAACTTCGGGCGCTCTGTGGGTGAATGCGATCCTGGTTTTCTGTGGTTCTTCCCGGGGAGTTTCGGCATGCCCTTATTTTTCTGGGCAAGCCGCTTTTAGCGCAACCATAATGGCCGGCAGCGCGTCTCATAAGACACATTGCAGGTGGGCACCATGTTGAGTTCGCTTCTCGAGAGCCGCATCTCCGGACTAGTCGCACTGGCGGTCCTGATCGCGATCGCGGGTGTGCTCATTTCACCTGCGGTGCCGAGCGCCCCTACTCTGCTGCCCGTCAGCGTGTTGCTGCTGGCAGGCCTAATCGTCATCTCCTTCGATGTCGCAGTGCGCGCGCGATGGCAGCTGCTGGCGCTTCTCTGTACCGCGGAGGAGATTGGACTGGCCGCCGGACGGGAGTTCGCGAGCGCTGGTCTTCCTCTCCGCCGCTAAGGCAATCGCGCAGCCAGCTCCACTCCCTGGACCTTCACTAACTCCACCATTGTTGTCCCCACGAGGAGAGGCATTGTGACTATTACGGCGTCAACCACACGATCACGGAACCTGAGACCGCGAGAGGTCATGGCAGCGTGGTACCGCATCCTGACCGGAAGCCCGCCCATGCTCTCCATCGAGATCACCAAAGAGTGCCCTCTGAGCTGCCCGGGGTGCTATGCCTACAACGAGCAGCACCTGGGCGGGGCAGCCACTTTGCGCGACCTCAGCGACTTTCGCGGTGAGGAGCTTGTCCGGCGGACCCTGGCGCTGGTCAAGCGGCATCGGCCTTTGCACGTTTCCATCGTCGGTGGCGAGCCGTTGATGCGCCGCAAGGAACTCGACCGGATCCTGCCGCAGCTCAGCCGGCTCGGCGTCTTTACGCTGCTGGTGACCAGCGCCGTAGCTCCTCTTCCCGCTGCCTGGATGGAGATCTCCCGGCTGCGTGTCGCGGTCTCAGTGGATGGCCTTCCCGAGCACCACGACTTCCGGCGCAAGCCCGCGACCTACGACCGCATCCTGAAGAACATCGCCGGGCGGGAGGTCAACATCCACCTCACCATCACCAGGCCCATGATGCACAGCGCTGGATACCTGGAGGAGTATTTGGCCTTCTGGAGCGCCCGTCCCGAGATCAACCACATCTGGGTGAGCACCTATACGCCGCAGGTGGGCGAGGAATCCAGCGAGATGCTGACGCGCAGCGACCGCGCTGCCCTGTTTCAGCGGATGCCTGAGTGGCAACGCACGTTCCCAAAGCTGCTGATGACGCCCGCCATGGCGAACGCCTTTGCCTGGCCGCCGCAGAATCCTTCCGAGTGCGTTTTCGCCAAAATGTCGGTGAACTACTCAGCGGATTTGCGCACCCGGGTGGAGCCCTGCATCCTGGGCGGAGCGCCGGACTGCAGCCAGTGCGGGTGCGCCGCCAGCGTCGGCTTCCATTCTCTGCGCCATACTCCACTGCTCGGGCCGCTGAAGGTGGGACACCTGGTCACAACTTCGGTTGCGATCGGCGCCACGGTTGGCCGCTTGCGCCGCTCCATCGAGCCGGAGCGGTGGCGAAAAACAGGAGCAGAGAAGAAGGACCTGGTCCAGATTCGGGCGTCATAGCTTGAGCCGTTCTGCGGGCGTGAGCGGAGCGCGTAGCAGGAGCCCGCAGGCGAAATCCCGAGCGCAGCGAGGGATCAAAAAAGAAATGGTGGACCTGGTCGGGTTCGAACCGACGACCTCTTCCATGCCATGGAAGCGCGCTCCCAACTGCGCCACAGGCCCACTCACGAAAAGGTTGGCATCGATAATTCTGCTCTGAGGCAGGCCCGAAGTCAAACCGGGCGTGCTCCTTCGGAGAGCACGCCCGGGAATCGGCCAGATAAGATCGTCTGGCGGCAGTCGCTTGCGCCCGTGGTTTATCCCACCGGGCTGCCGATGGTCAGGCAGTTGGCTGAGCTGTTGGGATCGACTTTGATGGTGAACGTGTCACTGGTGCAGAAATGGCGGCTGCCGCTGGTGCCTGGCGAAGTGGGATCAGCCAGCCACTGATACAGGCTGATGGCACCTGACCCCGTCGTGGTGCAGGTCCCTGGGGTAAACGTATAGCCACTCTTGCTGCCGCTGGCCAGCGACCCGTCAATGAGTCCGGCTGCGGACGAACTCGCCAAAACGCCGCTGCCGGGTGGCCCCAGGTCGCTCAGGGTGCAGGTGAAGCTGTTGTTATACGTCAGGTTATAGGTTGTTTCGGCAGTGTTCAGTGCCCGTAGCGAGCCCACTGCGGAGGCTTCGTTGGCGGCGATGCGCGATTTCATCAGGTTGGGAATCGCAATCGCGGAGATTACCAGGATGATCGCCACTACGATCAGCAGTTCGATCAGGGAAAAGCCGTGCTGTTTGCGCATAAACTTTCTCGCCCACCACCAGCGAGGAGGACGACTGCAGGAACGCAGTTTTGGGGCCAGCCGAAGCACAGCGGGGGCGTGTTGTAACCTACTGTTAATGCGCCACTTGGCATGAAGTTTCTTAGCGTCTTGCACAACTCCTGCGGCAGCAATGACAGAATCTGTCAGTCCCAGCGCCTTTTCTTGTCAATTGACGCGGAATGCCAAGACAGCCGACCGGCCCGCCTAGTCCCCGGCGGCAAGATGAGCAGCCACCGCGCCCCGGGACTCCGGAACCCCATCGCGATAGCTCACCGAGTTGCCTGAAATCGCCGCCACGCGTTCGCCGGGCACAAGAATGCCAACCAGGTTCAGAGGATCTGCCGCCGACACAGTCACAATTTGATTTGCGGGAGGAAGATTGCGGGTGGCGCGCAGCGACTCCACCGCCGCCGGCAGCGCAAACTGCTCGCCGATAAAGCCGCTGAGGAAGCGTCCGCCGCGAACTTCGCCGCGATCTTCCAGGCGCCGGAAGCCCACAAGCAGTTCGCGCCACTTTGGCACGACCGACTCGCGGGCCAGCAGATCGCGGAAAACCACACCGTAGCGATTCAGCAACATCCAGCACGTGGCCTCGACCGCGCGCTGTCGGTCGGACGCTTCTCCGGCGTAGAGCAGCGACCAGCGCCCCGCACTGTGTCGCGGGCGCGCCGTGCGTCCGGAGCCCTGGCCGCTGCGCCGCCTGGGATCGATCAGCGCGCGCAGGTTGTCGAAGCCGTCGGCGGTGATCAGCCCCGCCGCCACCAGTTCCCAGAGCGCGGTCTCGACTTCGGACTTCAGCTTGCCGGTGGCGCGAACGACGTCGGCAAAAAACGACGCGCCGCGCGTCTTCAGAAAATGCAGCACTTCTCGCCCGCCCGGACTCAAACCGCGCAGCTCGTTGTCGTCAACGTGGCGCGGAGTCATCCAGTCCGCTTCCTCGCGCAGGAAGAACGTGATGGGCGCGACGCTGGTCGGCACTACGCGCCGCCCGCCGCCCGATTCTTCCAGCATTGCCGGATGCGGCGAGAGCCTGCCCCAGCCAACCGCGCCGGTGAGCGACAACTGATCGAGAAACTTGGGATCGTAGTTGGCCACGCGCTGCGCGAGAATCTGCCGCTCCCAGGCGTTGGCCGGGATCTCGAAGCCCTGCAGTTGCCGCAGCACCTCGAGCGTGCGGCGCTCGCCGAGTACCTGGCTTCCCGGTGCGACGTGCTGCCAGCGCAGCAGCCAGCGCATGAACTGCGCCGCCGTCACCGGCTCAATCTGCTTGCGCAGGCGGCCCAGCGTCAGGCGATGGATCCGCGCCAACAGGCGCCGGTCGCACCACTCGGTCTGCTCCGGATCTTTCTTTTCAAACTGACCGCGCAGGATGGCGCCGCTCGATTCCAGACGCAGCAGGGCCTTGTCAATCTCCGCGGCGGGCAGGCTGAGCGTGCTGCCCAGCGCCGCCGCGGTGGTGGGCCCGAGGTGCTGCATCCATCCGCGCACCATGCTCAGGAGCGCGTCATCGGAGGACGGCGGCGCGGCCTCGATGTCAGCCAGATCGCTCTCGAACTGCGCCCGCGGGAAGATGCTGCGGAAGCTCTTCGCC
>DATKLD010000021.1:0-2480 GCA_035542595.1 Terriglobales bacterium | reverse complement strand
CTGGGCCTGCTGCGCGAAGAGAAGTGCTTTGCCGCCGAGATCCTGCACGAGCGCGGGCTCAGACTTTCGACCATCCGCGAAGAACTGGCGCGCAGCTCGCAGGAAAAGGCGCAGCCGCAGCGCACGCGCGAGTCTTCCCTGCTGAGCGAGTTCTCCCGCGACCTGACCCAGGCCGCAATGGACAACCAGCTCGATCCGCTGGTCGGCCGCGAGCAGGAACTGGAGCGAGTGGTGCAGATCCTATGCCGGCGCACCAAGAACAATCCGGTGCTGATCGGGGAGCCGGGCGTGGGCAAGACCGCCATCGTGGAAGGGCTGGCGCAGCGCATCGCCGACGGCGACGTGCCCTCGTTCCTCGCCGATAAGCGCATCCTTGCTCTCGATCTTTCCCTGATCGTCGCCGGGACCAAGTACCGCGGCCAGTTCGAAGAGCGGCTCAAGACCATCATGAAGGAACTGATGGAGTCGCAGAGCGCCATTATCTTCATCGACGAGCTGCACACCCTGGTGGGAGCGGGATCGGCCGAAGGCTCGCTGGACGCGGCCAACATCCTCAAGCCGGCGCTGTCTCGGGGCGAAATCCAGTGCATTGGCGCCACGACTCCGGGCGAATACCGTAAGTCTATTGAGAAGGACCGGTCGCTCGAGCGCCGCTTCCAGTCGGTGAAAGTTCCGCCTCCGGGTGAAGGCGATGCCGTGCGCATCCTGAACGGCATCAAGGACCGCTACGAAAAATTCCACGCGGTCTCTTACACGGATGAAGCCATCCAGTTCTCGGTAGCGCACTCGAACCGCTACATCCCCGACCGCTTCCTGCCGGACAAGGCCATTGACCTGATCGATGAAGCCGGAGCGCGGGTGAAGCTGCGTCAGACCTCGCTGCCGGAAGAGATCACGGAAGTGCAGAAGCGGATCAAGTTCATCGTCCACCGCATGGAGAACGCCATCGCGAACCACGAGTTCGAGAAGGCGCGCTTCTACTCGGACGAGGAGCGCAAGGAGCGCGAGAACCTGCGCGCCCTGCGCGAGAAATATCACCTCGACGACTCGACCACAGGTGTGGTCGGACGCGAGGACATCGAGGAAGTGGTGTCGCGCTGGACGGGCGTGCCCGTGACCTCGATCAAGGAAGAGGAATCGCAGAAGCTGCTGCGCATCGAGGAAGAGCTGCACAAGCGCGTGATCTCGCAGGACAAGGCGATCACCGCCCTGGCCCGCGCCATCCGCCGCTCGCGCGCCGGCCTCAAGAATCCCAACCGGCCGGTGGGCTCGTTCCTGTTCCTCGGCCCCACAGGCGTGGGCAAGACCGAAGTCGCCCGCACGCTGGCACAGTTCCTGTTTGGCAGCGAGAAATCGCTGATCCGCTTCGATATGTCCGAATTCATGGAGAAGCACTCGGTCTCGAAGCTGATCGGCTCGCCTCCGGGCTACGTGGGATACGAAGAAGGCGGCCAGCTCACGGAGCGTGTCAAGCGCGCGCCCTACTCGGTTGTGCTGCTGGACGAGATCGAGAAGGCGCACCCCGATGTGTTCAACATCCTGCTGCAGGTGTTCGAAGACGGCCAGCTTACCGACGGGCTGGGCAATACGGTGGATTTCAAGAACACCATCCTGGTGATGACCTCGAACATCGGCGCCCGCCACCTGATGAAGCGCACCGGCCTGGGCTTCCAGAGCGAGAAGGAAGACACCATCTCCGAGAAGGTCGAGGACATGGTGAAGAACGAAGTGAAGCGCACCTTCAACCCCGAGTTCCTGAACCGTCTCGACGAGGTGATCCTGTTCAACGCGCTCACCGAGCAGGATCTGATCCAGATCGTGGAGCTGATGGTCCAGCAGCTCAACCAGAACCTGGCGCAGCGCCACATCACGGTGACGGTAACCGAGGAAGCGCGCAAGTGGATCCTCGACAAGACGATCACCGACCGCAACTATGGCGCGCGTCCGCTGCGGCGCGCCCTGCAGAAGTACATCGAAGACCCGCTTTCCGAAGCGCTCATCCAGGGCTCCATCACCACCCGACCGGCGTTCCTGGAGGTCTATCTCGAGAACGGACGGCTGTTCTACCGCCAGATCGGGGAAGGCGCGGAAAAGCAGGAGGGCGTGCTCCTCTACAGCTAACAGTCAGCAGTCAGCCTTCAACCCGCCGGCAAATGCTGGCGGGTTTTGTTTTGGGCGCAGGGATCGCGCCGGTGTGGGCGAGACGCCCACACAAACAGCCGCCGGGACGGCGGCGTTACCTGGATTCGCCTCGGCAAACCCCGGCTAAGTGCTAACTGCCAATTTCCAACTGCTGTTTTGATCCTGCGGCACGGCACAGCTCCGCCACTGCTGCCTGCGTGCGCTCCGCCAGCGCCTCCAGGTTGCGGCGACTGTAGCCGGCAATGGGGATGGCCTCGCCGATCATCAATTGCACCGGCCCTGGCCGCAGGTGCGCCGAACCGATGGGAAATGCCTGGTAGGTGCCGAGGATCGCGACC
>DATKLD010000020.1:0-6078 GCA_035542595.1 Terriglobales bacterium | reverse complement strand
GCTTCCTCGCACGTCCCCAAAACGTATCTCGTGAAGGTTGCTGGCAAACCCGATGCAGAAGCGCTCGGCAGGCTGCGCTCGGGCGTCACCATCGAGCTCGACAGCCAGCACGGCGCGAGGCGCAGGGTGAAAACGGCGCCGGCGCGCATCCAACTGGCGCGCGACGCGCCCAACCCGTGGTTCGAGGTCACGCTCATCGAGGGCCGCAACCGGCAAATACGCCGAATGTTCGAGCAGGTCGGACATCACGTCGAGAAGATCAAGCGCCTGCGCTACGGCAACCTGGAGCTGGACGTCGAGCCTGGTAAGTGGCGGGCCTTGACTACCTCAGAGGTGCTGCGACTGAAGAGCATAGTGTCGGTCAAGCAGGGACGCGAATTCAAGCCGGGTCGTGGTACAAAGAGACACGATGAGCAAGTTTGAGGAGCTGGTGCCCGAACACATTCGGGCGCTCGGGGCGTACACGCCGGGAAAGCCGTTACGCCAGGCCGAGCGGGAAAGCGGCGTCCGCATGATCAAGATGGCGTCGAACGAGAACCCCTTTGGGCCGTCGCCGAAGGCGCTGGAAGCCATGCGGGCGGCGATGACAGAGGCCCACCTCTACCCCGACAACGACGTATCGCAACTGCGGCTGCGGCTTGCGGAACTGCACGGTGTGCGTCCGGAGCAGAGCGTCGTGGACAACGGCTCGACCGCGCTGCTCGGGGTCATCTCGCGCACGCTGCTGCGCCCCGGACTGAACGCCATCGGCAGTGAACGGTCGTTCATCATCTATCCCATCGCGACCAAGGCGGCCGGCGGCAAACTCATCACGACGCCGATGAAGAATGACGCCTACGACCTGGATGCCGTCGCCGCCGCTATCGATGCGGATACGCGCATCATCTTCATCGCCAATCCCAATAATCCCACGGGTACGCTGATTGACGCTCCCAGTATGGACACGTTCCTGCGCCAGGTGCCCGATCATGTGATCGTGTTGCTCGACGAGGCTTACTGCGACTTCGCCACCGACTTCGCTGCCGCGCGCGGCATCGAGTACTCGCATTCGCTCGACTATGTGCGCGAAGAGCGCAACGTGGTGGTGCTCCGGACGTTCTCGAAAGCCCACGGCCTGGCGGGAATGCGTGTGGGATACGGTCTTGGGCCGTCCGCGCTGATGCAGTACTTCCATCGCATGCGGACGACCTTCTCAGTGTCAGCGCTTGCGGAAGCCGCCGCGCTGGCGGCGCTCGACGACCAGGAACATTCCCACAAGACCATCGCCAACAATCGCAGCGGCGCTGAATTCCTGACCAGCAAGCTCTCCGAAGTGGGATACCGGCCGATTCCCACCTTCGCTAACTTCATCTACTTCGACGCCGGCGAGGACGCGGCCGCGCTCAGCAAGAGCATCCAGAGCGAAGGTGTTATCGTGAGGCCGCTCGGGCCGTGGGGCATTCCAACGGCGATCCGCGTGACCATCGGCACACCCGAGCAGAACCAGATGTTCATCGCCGCGCTGGCCAAGGCGACCGAGAAGGCCGGAGTACGGTAAGACGCTTGCCGGTTTTCAGATTCTCCGTCGCTTACGGATGACGCTTTGTGCGAGATCGCGTGTCAGGGCACGACTTCAGTCGTGCCGAAAGGAAGCATTTGGTGGTGTCATTCCGAGCCCGCCCGAGCGAGCTTGCCGCGTGAGGGCGAGGCGAGGAATCCTGGGCTTGTGTGGCACAGCGGGAAGGCCGACGATTCAGGACCACAACCCCAAGATCCCTCGACTCGCGCCCGGCTCGCAGGCTCGCCTCCCGCTTCGCTCGGGATGACATTATTGAAGCGACCGTTACGGCACGACTGAAGTCGTGCCCTGACACGTAATCCCGTCCAAAAGAGAATTTCTGTCGGGGTTCTACGCGCGCTTGCGGGCGCCCTCGTGGGTCGCGGCTTCGGAAACCAGCAGAGGCAAGCGCGCTGCGCCGAACAATCCGGCATCACCGCCGAGCAATGCGCGGGTGATGATTGTCTTCTTGCCAGAACTGGACGCATCCTCCGGGGCGGTCGCGCGGTAGACGAACGAACGCCACCGTACTTCTTCCAGCATCGGCCGCAGGAACGCATCCCAGGCGCTGGCCACACCGCCGCCGATCACATAAATGGGCAGGTTCAGCAGGTTGATCAGTCCGGCCAAGCCGATGCCCAGCGCCCACCCGACGCGCCGGTAGATCTGCTGCGCGGCGCTGTCGCCTTGCATCGCCAACTGGTAGACGCTCTTGGCGGTTAACGCAACGCTCCCCTGGGCAGCGTGCGCCAGCGCGGACGAAGCATCCCTGGCGATGGCTTCCCGCGCCATGCGCACGACGGCGGTAGCGGAGGCGAATTGTTCGAGGCACCCGTGGTTGCCGCAGGGACAAGGCGGGCCGTCGGGATGAATGGTGATGTGCCCGGGCTCGCCCGCCATGCCACGCATGCCGTGCCAGATGTGCCCGCCGAGCACGACGCCGCCCCCCACGCCGGTACCGAGCGTGAGCATGAGCATGTCATCGTGATCGCGCGCGGCCCCCAGCCATTTTTCGCCCAGGGCCGCCGCGTTGGCGTCGTTTTCCAGGATCACCTTGGCGCCCAGCCGCCGCTCAATGTCGTCGCGCACCGGATAATCGTGCCAGCCGGGCAGGTTGGGCGACTCGCGCAGCATGCCGGTGTCCATGTCGATGATCCCGGGGACGCCGATGCCGATGCCCGCCAGCGTTGCCGATGAAACCTTGCTCACCGTGGCGCGGATCGCCTCGCACATCTCCGTGATGACGAAATCGCGCCCGCGCGATGCCTGCGTGTCGAGCGCAGTCTTCTCCAGCACCGTGCCGCGTTCGTCCACCGCGGCGATGCGCAGGTTGGTGCCGCCCAGATCGACCCCGATGGCGAAGGTAGACATCGCGTGAGAGTTTAGATCATTTCGGAGGAGTTTCGAGTTTCAAGTTTCCAGTTTCAAGCAGCGGCGACCGTCGCATCCTCCGTCAACAACTCGAAACTTGAAACCCGAAACTCGAAACTACTGCTGGCACTTGGGGCAGTAATGCGCGCTCCTGCCGGCGATGACGATCCGCTTGATCGGCGTGCCGCAAATCAGGCAGGGCTCGCCTTCGCGACCGTAGACGCGGTGCTGGAACTGGAAGAATCCGGCATCGCCGTTCGCATCGACGTAATCGGAAACGGAGGAGCCGCCTGCGGCGATGGCGTCGCGCAGCACTTCGCGCACGGCGTCGTAGACGCGCTGGAGTCGGTCGCGGGTGAGCGAGGCGGCGCGCCGCCGCGGCCGTACCCCCGCCCGGAACAGCGACTCGTCGGCATAGATGTTACCGATGCCGCTTAGCAGGCTCTGGTTGAGCAGCGCGCTCTTGATCGGCGTCTTGCGTTTGCGGAACAGGCTGGCGAACGACTCGAAGTCGATGTCCAGTGGCTCGCCCCCCGGCGCCTGGAAGCCGCGGCACACCACCGTCAGCCGTCCGAAGCGGCGCGGGTCAACGAAGCGCAGCTCCCGGCCCGAGCGCAGCCGCAGGATGGCGTGGGTGTGTTTTGGGACGGCGATGTCCGGCTGCGCGATCAACAGGCGTCCCGTCATGCCCAGGTGGACGATCCACTGTGCTTTTGCATTGTCATCCTGAGCGGACCGGGGCCCCCGGCGCGCCCGGTTCTGGCGTGCTGGGGTAGTGAAGCGAAGGACCTGCTTGTTATTGTCCCCCGCAACCGGCGACCGGCGCCTCAAGTCCACCACGATGTGCTTGCCCACCCGGCGCACCCCCGCGATCCGCGCCTGCTCCAGGACGCTGACAATCTCACCGGGAGTTGACTTCAGTGGCTCGGGCTTGTTCCCCAGCCACACCGACTCGATCACGTCGCCGGTCAATTTTTGCGCCAGCCCCCTGGCAATAGTCTCGACTTCGGGAAGTTCGGGCATGAAAAAGGCAGCTGTTAGCTCTCAGCCGTTAGCTCTTGGCCCTTAGGTTTATACCAGAGCCTGGGCCTAGCGATGTGCTGTATGCACTGCTATGATGCTGTGTAATCTACCCGCTGGATTTTCCTGGTATTTCCCGCCGCGTGAAACGAATGAGCGGGTGAAGAGTGTGTGAAGGAAGTCATGAAACCCGCTAATACAGCCATCGTGGTGGGCGCCCAGTGGGGCGATGAAGGCAAGGGAAAAATCGTTGATGTCCTTTCCGAGAACTTTTCCCTGGTGGCCCGCTATGCCGGAGGCCACAATGCGGGCCATACCGTCATCCGCGGTGGCAAGAAATTCATCCTGCAACTGATTCCCTGCGGCATTCTGCGGCCCAGATGCCGCGCCGTCATCGGCAACGGTGTGGTGCTCGACCCGATGGCGCTGCTGAAGGAGATAGCCACGCTGCGCGAAGCCGGCCTGCCGGTCAAGGGGCCGGGCGCGTCGTCGTCCGGTTCCGCACAACCCAACCTCTTCATCAGCAACCGTACACACCTGATTTTGCCCTATCACCGGATGATTGAGCTGGCGGCCGAGAACGCCCCCGGGCGCGTCAAGATCGGTACCACCTCCCGCGGCATTGGCCCGGCTTACGAGGACAAGATGGGACGGCGCGGGTTGCGCGTCGCCGACCTGCTTGACCCCGCGCTGCTGCGCAAGCACATCGAGAATGCCTGCGCAGAAAAGAACATGATCGCGCACGCGCTCTTCAACACCGAGCCCCTCGACCCCGATGCCATGTACGAGGAGTACGCGCGGGCTGCGGGGCAGGTGGCGCCCTTCGTTTGTGACACGGCAGTGCTGCTGAACCAGGCCATCGCCGCCGGTGAATCGGTGCTGTTCGAAGGCGCTCAGGGCACCATGCTGGACATTGACCACGGCACGTATCCCTTCGTCACGTCGTCGAGCGCTACCGCCGGCGGGGCGGTGACCGGTACCGGCGTAGCGCCCACAGCCATCAACTCTGTCATCGGTGTGACCAAAGCCTACTGCACCCGTGTGGGTGAAGGTCCGTTCCCCACCGAGATCCAGGGTCCTGTAGGAGACGAACTGCGCAAGCGCGGCAACGAATTCGGCGCGGTGACGGGGCGTCCGCGGCGCTGCGGCTGGCTCGATCTACCGCTGCTGCGATATGCCCGCACGATCAACGGCATATCGTGGCTGGTGGTGACCAAGCTGGACGTGCTGGACGAACTGGCGGAGATTCCCGTCTGCGTGGCGTACAAGGTCGGCGGGAAACGGACGACCGAGATTCCGGCGCACGCCAGCGGCTACGAGCGCATCGAGCCGATCTACGAGAGGATGCCGGGCTGGCGGAAGTCCACTTCCGGCATAACCAGTCTGGAGAAGCTGCCGCCGCAGGCCCGCGCTTACCTGCAATTCGTCGAGAAGGAGACGCAGGCCAGGATCGGCATGGTCTCCACCGGGCCCGACCGCGAGCAGACCTTGTTTCTGAAAGAGTTCACGGCACAATTGGGTCTGGAGAAAATGGCAAACCGGGTGAAAGCGAGAGCATGATGATCGTACTGGTGGTGAACTACCGCGTGAAGCCTGGGACAGAAGAACTGGCGAAGGAATATATCCGCAAGATGCAGCAGAACACGCGCAAAGAACCGGGTTGCCGTTTGTACGTCGGCCACCAGTCGCTCGAGGACCCGCTCATGTTCTGCTTCTACGAGCAGTACGACGATCAGGCTGCGCTCGACGCGCACCGTGCAGCGCCGTACTTCGCCGAGTACGTCACCAACGGGTTGGTTGGGCTGGCGGAGGCACGGCAGGCCAGGCTGTTCGAGCCGGTGTGAAAGCGGCTCTTAGCTATTGGCCGTTGGCTCTTGGCTTGCCCCGTCAGCCGGCCGCAAGCCAAGAGCTAAGAGCCAAGAGCTAACGGCCAAGAGCCCTCCCTACTTCTTATCGACAACCAACGTCCCCGCAGACGCGAAGTCTTCCTTGGAGACCTCGACGATCGCGATGGAGATGGCCTCACGCTTGGCAGCGCACTCCTCCACGAGAGCATCGGTGACGCGCGTGACAAGCTTGCGCTTCTGTTCCAGCGTGCGGCCTTTGAGCATGGTGATTTGGACGTGTGGCATAAGTCGCTGTTAGCTCTT
>DATKLD010000019.1:0-4996 GCA_035542595.1 Terriglobales bacterium | reverse complement strand
TCCGCGGATGGCAAGCAGCAACTGGTGCTGCTGGGGATCGATTCCCGCGGCGCGAGCGGCCTGCTGGCTGAAAGTGAGGAACTTCCGGATCTGGTACCGGAATTCGGCCAGGGCCTGGTAATCGACGCTGGGGGCTGGTTTCACCACGCCAGAATTTTACCCGCTGACCACCGGAATGCAACGCCGTGCGAATTGTTTTTTGTCCGCGATTTCTCTAGCGATTAGAATCATCGGTTCTCCGGGGGACGACAACCGCGCCCGTGCGGCCGGCGTGGTTGGTGTATCCGGCGTGGGACGGGAGGCAGAGCTTTGATCAAGCGTTACACGCGGCCGGAGATGGGCCGCATCTGGAGCGACGAAAACAAGTTCCGCACCTGGCTGCGGGTCGAGATCGCGGCCACCGAAATCCTCGCCGAAGCGGGACTAGTGCCGAAAAAAGCCGCCGAGACCATCCGGCGCAAAGGCGACTTCGAGCTTGAACGCATCGCCCAGATCGAGGCCGAGGTAAAGCACGACGTATTGGCCTTCACCACGGCAGTCGCGGAAAAGGTCGGGCCGGAAGCGCGCTGGTTCCACTACGGCCTCACCTCCAACGACGTCGTGGATACCGCCCAGGCGCTGCAGGTGCAGGAAGCCTCCGCCCTGATCCGCAAAGGTTTTGAGCGCCTGCTCACGGTGCTCGACCGCCGCGCCCACGAGTTCCAGCACACGCCCATGATCGGACGCACGCACGGCGTCCACGCCGAGCCCATCACCTTCGGACTGAAGCTGGCCAACTGGTACTCGGAAGTCGAGCGCAATCTGGATCGATTTGAGCGTGCCACAGAAGAGATGCGTGTGGGCAAGCTCTCGGGTGCGGTGGGCAGCGGCGCGCACCTCGATCCCGAACTGGAACAGAGGATCTGTGATCGCCTGGGCTTGAAGGCGGCGCCGGTAAGTTCGCAGGTGATCCAGCGCGACCGGCACGCGTATTACATGGCCACGCTGGCTGTGATCGCCTGCACCCTCGACAGCATCGCCACCGAAATGCGCCACCTGCAGCGCACCGAAGTGCGCGAGGCGGAGGAGTTCTTCAGCGAGAAGCAGAAGGGCTCATCGGCCATGCCGCACAAACGCAACCCGGTGAACTGGGAGCAGATCAGTGGCCTTGCCCGCGTCGTACGCGCCAACGCCCAGGCGGCGTTTGAGAATGTGGCCCTGTGGCACGAGCGCGACATCTCGCACTCGTCGGTGGAGCGCGTGATCCTGCCCGACTCCACCGTTCTGGTGGATTACATGCTGCACAAGGCAGCTGGCCTGCTCGAGACTGAGATCGTCTATCCCGCGCGCATGAAGGCGAACCTGGAGAGCACGGGCGGCCTGGTGTTCAGCGGTCAGCTTCTGCTCGATCTAGCCGAAGCCGGGATGCCGCGAGAGGACGCCTATCGCCTGGTCCAGGGTCACGCCATGCGTGCCTGGAATGAAGGCCTAAACTTCCACGAGCTGGTTTTGAAGGACAAGGAGATCACATCGCGGATGCCGCGCAGCAAGCTGGAACGCGCCTTCGACCTCAAGCGCCAGCTGCGCAACGTGGACAAGATCTTCGCGCGGGTCTTCGGGAATCGCACCAAAGGCAGGAGGGTAGGCGGAAACAAACAGCCTCATTTCGATCCGCGTTCATCCGCGTGAATCCGCGGCGGTGAGGACGCCGGGCTACGCCTGGGCTTTCATGCCGGAGGAACGCATTTGTCGGACGATCTGAAAGTAGGCGGCGTGTGCGGCGGGACCATTCAGCTTGCGGAAGAACAGAGAGCGGATATAGCGCTTGGAAAGGCCGCCAGCCACGTAAGCGTCGTAGAGCTGGCTTCCCAGCAGGTACCCCAGCTTCTCGGTGGCGGAGGTGAACTGCTGTCCGTCGGCCGCATCCCGGGCTTGCGCGGAAAGGGCGCCAAGGTCGAACCCGCGCACCGCCGGCCGCGCCGGATAGAGCACTCGCGAGCCGAAGTAGCCGAGCGCATGCTCAATCACGCGCGCATAGAACTTTTCCTCGGTGCTCGAGGTCGCTGTCTCGCTCGAAGGCGCTGGCGGACGGCAGGCGTGGTGTACGAAACGAGCTGCCTCCTCCGCTCCGCCCACCATCTGGAACTCGCGCACGAAGATGGCGTTCAAGCGCGGTGTGTAGCAGCAACCGCCGCTGGCAACGCGGGCCAGGATCCGGGTGATCTCCTCTTGGTCCGCGCCTTTGCGCGCCAGCAGCTTGCGCATGGCTTCGTCAGACGGGAGGCTGTACACCTCCGGCATGCGGTCCACCAGATAGACGGGCTGGGTGCCGTTGTGGGTGGCGTACTTGTCTATGTTCAGGAAGCGGGCCAGCGCGTCCACGAGGTTGTAGAAGGTTGGGGCCAGGTCGGGCGCAGCGGCCTCCTGCCGCCAGCGCTCAATGCATTGGCGATAGCTTTCGTATTTTTCCAGCGGCGTGGCGTTAAAGACACAGAGCACGTCGCTCTCCACCCGCACTGCTTCCACGTTCTCACTGCGCTCGCCGGCGGCGCGCCAGTACAGATGGTCGATGTTCTGCAGCAGGGTAACGATCCCGGCATCGGGCAGCGCGACGCGCAACACGTCAGGAATGTGCTTGGGCGCGAGATGCGATTCGCCGAACAGCACCACGACAATGGCGCTGGGATGGCGGCGCGCGACCTCGGCGATCTTCTGGGCGGCGTGGCGGTCGCGCTTGCCGATTTTGCGCAGGTCGTCGCGCGGCATGCAGTCGAGGCCATAGACTCCAGCCGCCTGCTGGCGGGCGACGAACAGCAAGTCGCGGAAGGGCTCCCAGTCGTATCCCCAATCCAGATCGAAACGGATGCGCTCCCGCAGCTCTTCATCATCGATCTCGCCGCGCATCCACTCGTCCAGGATGTGCTGGTCACGGGCAAAGATCGTCTCCACAGCCAGGACCACCGGGCGGCCGCTGTTCGCTAATCGCGCCAGAATTCGCGAAGCAAACCGCTGAGAAACGGGCAGGGCGTGATAATCACCGATGAGCACCACGTCAGCCTGGCAAAGCTCGGCTTCGACCTGAGCGAGGGTTACGGGAGATTTGTAGTCGCGGAAGGCATCGCTGAAGTCCTTCAGATACTTGCGGCGGCCGTTAGGATCACTGGCCTGAATCTCGCGCTGCACACTGGCCAGAGCATGCAACTGGCCTGCGCTGCGGCGACGTGAGCGAACTGCCGACGGAGAAGCCATAATCGCGTAACTGGCTCATCATCAGCAAGTTGGGGAAACCTTCCTTGACTTCGGTGAGCCCAGTTCCCTATTCTGCCGGGGGTTTACCGGGAGCCTATCCCCACACCCGTTTAGATGCCAGATTACGCACGTCCAGCGGCCCCAGAGTTGGGGTGTCCGGAGAACCTCAGCGTCGCCGTCACGGGCGCGAGCGGGGCGGTATTTGCGCGCGAACTTCTGCGGGCCCTCGAACGAGACAGCCGCGTCAAGACCGTCAACTTCATCGTTTCCGACAATGCCTTGCGGGTGATTGCGGAAGAGCTTGGGATTTCCGGGCGGGCAAGGCTTTTGGAGCAGCTGCTGGTTGAGAAGACGCCTAAGATCCAGCAGCAGAACAACGACGACGTCGGGGCCAATGTGGCCAGCGGCTCCTATCCCGCGGACGCCATGGTGGTTATCCCTTGCAGCATGGGCACGCTGGCGCGCATCGCGAATGGAACTTCCAACAAGCTGATCGAGAGGGCTGCCGATGTGTGCCTGAAGGAACGCCGCCCACTGGTGCTGTGCGTGCGGGAGACGCCGCTCAATAAGATCCACATCCGGAACATGTCCCTGGCCGCCGACGCCGGCGCGACCATCTTCCCGCTAATTCCCGCTTACTACACCAAACTGGAAAGCCTGGAAGCGATGGCGCGGGAGTTCGCCAACCGCGTGCTGGCCCACATTGGCCTGCCCCAGCCGGGGGCATTTCGCTGGATGGGGTGAGAAAGCCCTACCATTGGCAAAACCCGCCAAGGGTAGGGCGCTCGGGGCGCCCAACGCCCTCGGACGGGCGTTCTAACCCGGGGAGAATCAGCCTCGTTAACACCTGACTGAGTAACGCAGGCGGGATGGGCCCGTGCCCTCGGCGTCAACACAGGGAAAGATTTTTCGCAGAAGCTGAATTTGACCTCGGGGTGCGGATGTACTAGTGTGGCCTTACACCAGAAAGGAGGTGATCCAGTGAACAATTCCGACTGTAATAGTAGATCAGGTGAGGTGGCTGAGGCTTAGGGCGAATCGCTCTAACTTCCTCGCAACTTCCGGTCGTTCGGGAGCTTGTCAGGGGCCACCACATAGAGTGACCGCCTCAGGCCAATCCCAACAGACTACCGGCGGCCCGCAAACTCATCGGAGGTTGCGGGCCGTTTGATTTTGTGCCCGCGGTGTGCGGAGTGCCTCTATGTCTTTTGCGTTTGCCGAGGACCGTTGGCTTTGATGGCCTCGATCACGAGGGCCACGTCGCACCAAGTTACAAACACAACCGATAGCACCCAGAGGGTGATTAGCCCTAGAAAAGAATAGTTGTACTCGTGGTGCCTGTGCAACTCTCTAACAACAGTAAGCACGATTCCAGCGCCATACGGAAGGATTACAACGCTAAGGATAAGAGCTCCTATATATGTGAGCACTCTTCCAGAACGTGGGAAGCGTGGTTGTGCTGCTGCGCCCAAGACCAAAATACCGGAATAAATCGCGAAACCTGGACCCATCCCAGAAGAGCCTGCGACCGCCGACAGACACCCCGCGACGAATGCCAGGAGTCTTATCCTCCCAGGAAGGATTCGGTGTTTAGCCTCGTCAGTTCCCACAAATTCTCTCCCCGGTCCGGCTCATCTAGCGGGCACCCAGATGAAGTCGGCAGTCAGGGTCAGCTTTGGAGCGCGCACCCAAATCCCTTGCGAATCACTGCTGCAGCGGAATCGGAAATGGAAAAGCTCTGCAGTTCCTCGGGCGTAATCCAGCGCAG
>DATKLD010000018.1:0-8338 GCA_035542595.1 Terriglobales bacterium | reverse complement strand
GGCTTGTCCTCTCCAATTCGGATTCTTCACGGCGCAGTTCGCGCTGGCAGAGTCCGGCAGCGAACAGCAGGATCAGGACCACGGTCAGGAAGGCAAACACCACGAAGCCCCACGGGTGAAACGACATAAACCACCTCGAAGGGAAGACAGGATCGTCCAGAAGCGCCCAGGAATCGGTGACCGCGCTCACATAAGATTGTGATCTGCCCGGGTCTGGAAGGAGAGTGGAGTGATCGGGAACTATTTCGCTTGTCGCGTCAGCTTCTGGAGTTCTGCGATCGTAGCTTTGTCGTCATAGATGCCAGCCCCGACGACATAGTTCGTGCTGCCTGCCCGCAAGGCGTAGCTGATCTTCCGCGAGCCCTCCTTCTGGCCGGGCTTGGGCCACCAATATTGGAGCCAGATGCCGGAAGGCTTCTTCAGGGCGTCGCAGACCTGCCAGAAGAATGGATGTCCTTTGGTGTCGAGCAGAGACATCGCATCCTTCCCGATGAGCTCCGGGTTCACGGGGTGGGCCGCAATGATCGCCTGGCCGCAGTCCACGACGAACACATAGGTATCTTTCCATACCCATGGGCCCTGCTTCTGGTCGAATTGCTGCAAGGCGGCTCCGCCCGGCTTTGCATCAGCCGATTTTGCCAAAACACTCGCCGCCTCCTGCACTTTGCTGACAATTTCCTGCGGGGTTGCCTTTTCCTGCGCGGCGGCGATTGGAGACAGCGACATGAGCAGAGCCAATCCCAAAACAACGAGCATCTTGCGGTCAGGCATGGCGAATCTCCCGCTCGAAAGCGACGGAAGATTGTAGGCGGGAACTCGGCTTTTGGCTATTTCAAAAGCGGCCCCGCCTTTGCACTTTCTCCGCCCGCATGTTAGTCTGCTAACGATAAGAAGGAGAAAAGAAAAAGAGCAGGAGTGCATCAGGACTAGTGTTAGCGAGAGAGCGCAAACAAGACGTCATTGGCCGATTCCGCACGCATGCGAGCGACACCGGCAGTCCCGAAGTGCAGATCGCAATCTTGAGCGAGCGGATTACGGACCTGACGGAGCACTTCAAGACCCACAAGAACGACCACGCGTCCCGGCGTGGCCTTTTGATGATGGTCAGCAAGCGGCGCCGCTTGCTCGACTACCTGAAGACCTACGATTCCGAGCGTTACAAAGACGTCATTCAGAGACTGGGCATCCGTAAGTAACGTTTCCCAGGTCTGGAGCCCCCGGCACCGGGGTCCCCAACGAAGCCGGTTCTGCTTCGTTGGGGTGGAATGTAAAGGTTGCTGCGGCACGAGTGTAGCCGCAGCTTGAGTTCTTGTTGAAGTCGGATTGCGCTTCCCACCTGTCGAAGGCCTTCGCGAGACCCCGGAGGCGCTCCTCACGAAAGGACCCCCCTCATGAAACATGTGACCACCGTCGAACTTGCCGGCGGCAAGACCATTTCTTTTGAAACCGGCCACCTGGCCAAGCAGGCCCACGGCTCCTGCCTGGTGCGCGTCGCCGACAACGTGGTGCTGGCCACGGCCTGCGCCAACCCCGACCCCCGCCTGGGCATCGATTTCTTCCCCTTGACAGTGGACTACCGCGAGTACACCTACGCCGGCGGTCGCTTTCCCGGCGGCTTCATCAAGCGCGAAGGACGGCCGACGGAGAAGGAGATCCTCACCAGCCGCCAGATCGACCGCCCCATCCGGCCGCTGTTCCCGGAAGGC
Source organism: Terriglobales bacterium (assembly GCA_035542595.1). Taxonomy (GTDB): domain Bacteria; phylum Acidobacteriota; class Terriglobia; order Terriglobales; family Acidobacteriaceae; genus JAHFUA01. Next base: position 6,632 of record DATKLD010000018.1, on the reverse strand, counting down.
TTCCGCTGTGAAACGCAGGCAATCGCCCTGGTGCTTTCGGCGGACACGGAAAACGATCCTGACGTGGCCGCCATCAACGGCGCGTCGTTTGCGCTGGCGGTCTCCGACATCCCCTTTCTCGGGCCGATCGGCGCCGTGCGCGTCGGCCTGCTGGAAGGACAGTTCGTCATCAACCCCACCTACCAGGAGATGCGCGACAGCCTGCTCAACATCATGGTGGTGGGAACGGCCGAAGGAATCGTGATGATCGAGTCCGGCGCCAAGCAGGTGAAGGAAGAGACGGTGGTGGACGCCATCGAATTTGGCCATGCCGAGATCAGGAAGATCTGCGCCGCCATCTCCGATGTAGCGAAGCAGTTGGGCAAGCCCAAGCGCGAGGTCGCGCCCGTCGAGTTCGACCAGGCGTATTACGACGAACTCAAGGGCAAGATCGGTGACCGGCTCAAAGATGCGCTCGACACCCACAAGTATCCCAAGGCGGAGAGCTACAACCGCGTCCGCGAACTGAAAAAAGAGCTCGTGGAGGCGCTGCCCGAGGAGGACGAGGAGGGACGCGCCAAGCTGAAGCACTACTACGAGATCATGCGGGAGCGCATCTTCCGCGACCAGGTCCTGAACGAGCGCAAGCGTCCGGACGCGCGTGCCTTCGACGAAATTCGTCCGATCTCGATCGAGGTGGGAGTATTGCCGCGTACCCACGGATCGGCCATCTTCACCCGCGGCGAGACCCAGGCGCTGGTGACCACCACGCTGGGCACTTCCGAAGACGTGCAGAGGCTGGAAGTTTACGAGGGCGAGAAGGCCAAGCGCTTCATGCTGCACTACAACTTTCCGCCGTTCTCGGTGGGCGAAGTTGCGTTCCTGCGCGGCGCCGGCCGGCGTGAGATCGGACATGGCGCTCTGGCCGAGCGTGCCGTCACCACTGTGCTTCCTGATGAAACCGCCTGGCCCTACACCATGCGCGTGGTCTCGGACATCCTCGAATCCAATGGTTCGTCTTCGATGGCGACCGTGTGCGGCGCTACGCTCTCCATGATGGATGCGGGCGTTCCTATTGCAGCCCCGGTGGCCGGCATCGCCATGGGACTGGTGCTCGAGGATGGCAAGTATTCGATCCTCACCGACATTGCCGGCGCCGAGGACCATTACGGAGACATGGACTTCAAGGTTGCCGGCACGCGCGACGGCATCACCGCCCTGCAGATGGACATCAAGATCCCCAAGGTGACGCCGCAGATCATGCGTGAGGCGCTCGAGCAGGCGCGCCGCGGCCGTCTCTTCATCCTCGACAAGATGGCGGAGGCGCTGCCCGAGCCGCGCACCCAGATCTCGGCGTTCGCGCCGCGCATCTACACGCTCAATATTCCTGTGGACAAGATCCGCGACCTGATCGGGCCGGGCGGCAAGGTGATCCGCGGCATTATCGAGCAGACCGGCGTCAAGATCGACGTGGAAGACTCGGGCCGCGTGAATGTCGCGTCGAACGACGAGGCGTCGGCCAACCGGGCGCTGCAGATGATCGGCGACATCACCGCTACCGCCGAGGTCGGCAAGACGTACCTAGGCAAGGTGGTTCGGCTGGCGGATTTCGGGGCCTTCGTCGAGATCTTCCCCGGCACTGATGGCCTGCTGCACATCAGCGAGGTCGCCGAGCACCGCATCAACGATATCCGCGACGAACTGAAGGAAGGCGACCAGATCCTGGTCAAAGTGCTGGCCGTCGAGGGCAACCGCATTCGCCTGTCACGCAAAGCAATCCTCAAAGAGCAGCGCGCGAAGATGGGCGGCGAGGCGCCCGCGCCGGTGGGAGCTTCGACGATGACCATCGAAGGCGGAACGACCAGCGAGGAAGAGCCCAACTTCAACCGCGTCGAGGGACCCGGCGGCGGAGGACGGCCTCACGGTGGGGGGCGTCACGATGGCGGACGCCACGGTGGCGGCGGAGGCGGCGGTGGGCGCAGGCGGCGCGGCGGGGGCGGCGGAGGTGGAGGCCGCGGACCAAGGCGGTAGTTAAGTCCTGAGTATGGGGTCAGAGCCACGCTACCTGCGTGGCTCTTTCACGTCTACGGTGCCGGGCCCGGTCAGCCCTTAAACCGCAGAGCTCTACTGCGCTGGTGCCAGGGCTGCCCGCTTCGGCAACAGCTCTCCGACACGTTTCACCTGGGCGCCCACGCTGCGCAGCTTCTCCTCAATGCGCTCATAGCCGCGGTCAATGTGGTAGACGCGATCGATGATGGTCTCGCCGTCGGCGACCAGCGCCGCCAGCACCAGCGAGGCCGACGCCCGCAGGTCCGAGGCCAGCACCGCGGCGCCGCTCAGCGGCGTCTTGCCACGCACCACCGCCCGCCGGCCTTCGATCTTGATGTTGGCTCCCATGCGCACCAATTCCAGCGCGTGCATGAAGCGGTTCTCAAAAATGTTCTCGGTGATCACCGAGGTGCCGTCGGCCTGGGTGGCCAGGGCCATGTATTGCGCCTGCATGTCGGTGGGGAAGCCGGGATACTCCTCGGTGTTGACGTCGGCGGCCACCAGACGGCCGTCGCCGGTCACGCGGATACCGCCGTCCGCAACCTGAAGGTTCGCTCCCACTTCGGTGAGCTTCTGCAGCAGTGCGCCGAGATGCCCGGGGTCGCAGTTGGCCACGGTGAGATCGCCGCCGGTCATGGTGCCGGCGACAACGAAGGTGCCCGCCGAGATGCGGTCAGCGATGATGCGGTGCCGCGCTCCTCTCAGCCGCGGCACACCCCGAATGCGGACGGTGGCCGTGCCCGCGCCCTCGATGCGAGCGCCCATCCTGGTAAGCAGCGCGGCGAGGTCGCCCACCTCCGGCTCGCGCGCGCAGTTTTCCATGACCGTCTCACCCTCCGCCAGCGCGGCTGCCATCATCAACTCCTCGGTGCCGGTGACGCTGATGCGGTCCCAGACGATGTGGCCTCCGCGCAGGCGCTTAGCGCGAGCTTCGATGTAGCCGCGGTCCTGGGTGATGCTGGCGCCCAAATGCTCGAGGCCCTTGATGTGCAAGTCGATCGGGCGCGCTCCGATGGCGCAGCCGCCGGGCAGGGAAACGCGCGCGCAGCCAGTTCGCGCCACCAGCGGCCCCAGCACCAGCGTAGAGGCGCGCATAGTCTTTACCAGATCGTACGGGGCCTCTGGCCGGATGGGCCCGTTGCAGTGGATGGTGGTGCGGTGATGCGCGCGTCCGTAACCCAGCTCGACTTCCGCCCCCATCTCCACCAGCAGCTTGCGCATGGTCTGGATGTCGCGCACCTCAGGGATGTTTTCGAGGACAACCGGCTCATCAGTGAGCAAGGCCGCCGCCATCGCGGGCAGCGCGGCATTCTTGGCGCCGCTGATGCGCACCGTCCCCACCAGGGGATTGCCGCCGCGGATTACAAACTTGTCCATGGAAGAGTCTCAATGCAGCTTGCCTGCACGTTCATTGTATAGAGGCTGGCTTGCATTCGTATCAGAAGCGGAATGCTTTTGGTCTTTGGTCCTTAGCTCTTGGCCAAAAGCTAAGAGCCAAGAGCCAAAAGCGGCTTTCAGGGTACGATGGCCCGGCGCACGCCGCCGCGGGCGGCTTTCAGCCGGCGCCGCGCTTCTGCCTTGCTGACCCGCGCCTTGAGCATGACCAGCGCCACCGGCACGCTGTTTCCGCCGGCCTTCAAGGCCCGTCTTGCCACCTCTCGGCTGACGCCGGCGGCACGCTCCAGCACGGTGACCCCGCGCTCCAGCAGCTTCTTGTTCTTCACGTGCACATTCACCATCAGGTTGCCATAAACGTACCCCAAGCGCGCCATGGCGCCGGTGGAGAGCATGTTCAGGATCATCTTCTGCGCGCTGCCCGCTTTCATGCGTGTGGAACCAGCGACTACCTCGGCACCGACGTCGGCGACAATGGCAATGTCGGCCACGCGCTCCAGCCAGGACCCGCGGTTGTTGGTGACCGCCACCGTGGTAGCGCCGTGGCTTCGCGCGTACCGAAGCGCCGCCACCGTGTACGGCGTGCGCCCGCTGGCGGAAATTCCGACCACCACGTCGCGCTTGCCGGGCTTCCTCTTGGCGATGTCGCGCCGGCCGAGCGCCGGCCAGTCTTCGCTGGCCTCAGCGGCGCGGCCCAGCGCTCGTTCGCCGCCGGACATCACGAACTGCACCATCTCCGGATCAGTGTTGAAGGTGGGCGGACACTCGGCGGCGTCCAGCGCGGCGAGGCGGCCGCTGGTTCCTGCGCCCACGTAGATGAGGCGCCCGCCGGAAGAGAGCGCTTGGGCGATGGCGTCAATGGTGCGCGCGATCTCCGGCAGCGCCCGGGCCACGGCGGGCGCGACGCGCGCGTCCTCCGCGCTGATGGTCTCCGCGATCTCGCGGGCGCTGCGCGTGTCGAGCGCCGCGGTCGCGAGGTTGGCCTGCTCGGTCCCGAGTTTCTGCAATGCCGGCTTTGCTGCTTTGCTCACGCGCCTTGCTTCTCCAGCGCTTCTAGCACGGCGTCGTGGAACTGCGGCCGCACTTCCTTGATGAGCTGCGATTTTTTGTCGGGCCAGGTGCGGTTGGTCAGGAGCACGACTGCCAGCCGGGGCTCGGGATCTATCCAGAGCGAGGTTCCTGTGTACCCCAGATGGCCGAACGAGCGTGGCGAAAAATATTTTCCCGACTGCGACGGTGTACCGGGAGTGTCCCAGCCGAGCGCTCGCGAGCTTCCCCCGTGCCGCCGAGTGAAGAGTTCCACCGTATCAGCACGCAGAAGAGGCCGGCCGCCCTGCAGCATGCAGTGCGCGAATGCGGCCAGATCGGCAGCGTTCGAGAAGAGCCCCGCGTGTCCCGCAACCCCGCCCAGGACGCTGGCGTGCTCGTCCTGTACTTCGCCCTGAATGATTCGCTGGCGGAACTCGCGGTCGTCCTGCGTGGGCGGGATGCCGGCCCGAAGTGAGGCCGGAGGACAATAGGTCGTCTGCTGCATGCCGAGGGGGCCGAAGACCTCCCGTGCGCAGAACCTGTCCATGGGCTCGTCGGCGATGCGCTCCAGCGCCGCGCCCAGGATGATGAAGCCGATGTCGCTGTACTCAGTATGCGCGCCGGGATCGGCTTGGAGCGGCACCGCCAGCGCGGCCTGGAGCAGTCGCTCGCGTGTGCCTGCCTCCTGGTAAAGGGGTATGTATCCCGGCAAGCCCGAGGAATGTGCCAGCAGCATGCCAATAGTGACGTCTTGCCGGCGAGCGTCGCCTTTCGCGAACTGCGGAATCACCCCCGCCACCGGCACGTCAAGATCCAGATGGCCACGCTCATAGAGCAGCATCGCCATGGCCGCGGTGCCGACGACCTTAGAGACTGAAGCGAGATCAAAGATGGTCTCAGCGGCGACCTCGGGCGACGAGCCGTCGTAAGTGAAGCGCCCCAGGCCGCGCAGGGCTGCCAGCTTGCCGTCTGCAACCACAGCCACGGAAGCACCGGGGAAGGCGTATCCCGCAATGGCTCGACTTAGGACCTCAAAGGGGGTCGCAAACACGCGTCCCTGCGCCTCGAATGCGGAGGCCAGGGTGGCTGCGTTCCTGTTGATGACCCTGTGCACAACTGAGAACCTCGGATGCCGGGCGGCCGACGTTCCTCTTATAACAAAATCCTTGCTGAACCCGGAAACTAGCGCCATCGGCGTGTTGAATCTGACGACTTAGACCCGCGCCGCCGTTTGACGCGACCGCTCTCCTATTCCCGAAGCGGACCCAGATGTGCAATCCTAGAAGGTGAGCAACGAGAATAAGTCGGAGGTCGGCAATGAGAACCGTTTACTACGTCGGTATGCTTGCACTGATCGCAGCTTTTGCCTTTCCCGCCCCGGCGCAACTGGCGCCGTTGTACGGCAAGATCACGGGCGAAGATGGCAAGCCGCTGGCCGGCGCGACCATCGTCATGGTCAACAACGACAACGGCCGCCAATACAGCATGAAGACCGACAAGAAGGGGGAGTTTGTCGCAGTGAACATCCCGGCCGGCATGTACCACCTCACCATATCGCAGGACGGAAAAGTGGTCTATGAAGCGCCAGGGAAGAGCATCCGGGCAGAAAATGATTTGAACATCGATTTGGCCAAGGAGAAAGCCGCTGCGAAGGAGCGAGGGATGCAGGGGCTCACTCCGGAGCAGCGAAAGAAGATTGCGGAGGAACAGCAGGCTACGGAGAAGGAACGCGCGGACATAGGCAACATGAATCAGTTGCTGGCTCAAGCTAAGACGGCCAGCGATGCTGGAGATTTCCCCAGCGCCATAGCGAGCATCAAGCAAGCCATTCAGATCGATTCCACCAGAGACCTGCTGTGGGCACGGCTCGGGGAGACGTATCTGAGCGCTGCCAGCAAGGCGTCGGCAGGCGGTAACCGCGAGGCTGCGGCCGAGGATTACAACCAGGCAGCCGAAGCTTACCGAAAGGCCATCAGCATCAAACCCTCCGAAGCCGTTTACCACAATAACCTGGGCCAGGCGCTGGGCAAGCTGGGCAAGGGCAGGGAGGCGGCCGACGAATACACCACCGCCGCGCAACTCGACCCGGTCAATGCTGGAACCTACTACTTCAATCTGGGCGCCATTTTGACCAACGCGGGCAAGATCGAGGAAGCCAATGCCGCTTTCGACCGGGCCAT
>DATKLD010000017.1:0-10842 GCA_035542595.1 Terriglobales bacterium | reverse complement strand
TCCCAGAAGAAATAGAAGAGGAACAGGTCGAGCGAGACAAAAACCCCGATCAGCGACGTCTCCAGAATCAGCAGCAGGATGAAGAATTCCTTGACGCGCTCGTGCACCGACTTCCACGAGATCAGCACGCACAATGGGCTGAGGAAAGTTGTGAGCACGACCAGCCACATCGAGATGCCGTCGATGCCGAGGTGGTAGTGGATGTTCGGGCTCGCAATCCAGGGGGTGTTGATTTCGTATTGGAAGCCGCTCGCGCCGCGCACGAAGTGCACCGGAAGATGCAGCGATAGGACAAATGCCACCAGCGTGACGGCGAGCGCGAACCAGCGAATCACGTCATCCTTGCGCGGGAAGAACATCAGCAGCAGCGCGCCGGCCAGCGGTACGAAGGTGACCATGGTGAGGATGGCCGCGTCCATCATCGCACCCCCATGTACACCATGTAGGCGATCACCACGGCCGCTCCGGCGGCGACCCACCCAGCGTACGAGCGGACGTTACCCGATTGCATGTGACGGAGCGCGTCGCTGACGTGCTCGGCGCCTTCGGCGGACTCGTTCGCAGTTGCGTCGATGGCGCCGGCATCCACCCCGCGCCACAGGATGTAAGTCGAGCCCTTGATAAGCGGCTGGACAAAGGCAGCAGCATATCCTTCGTCCACGTAGTACTTGTCGCGCACGGTGTTGTACAGCCAGCCGAGCGCCGCTGCGATCTTGTCGGGCAAGTCCTGCCGCCTCTGGTAAAGCACCCAGGCAAGAAGCAGGCCGAGCAACGCTGCAAGAACGGAGATACCTGCAAGCAGCAGTTCTTTGCTGTGCTCGGCAGCCGTCACTGCCGCTTCGGCATGTCCCCCAAACACCGGGGCAAGAAACTGGTCGAAGTGTTGCACTCCGCCGAGAGATTCTGGCCAGCCGATCCAGCCTCCGACGACCGAGAGCACGGCAAGGATCGCCAGTGGAATCAGCATCACCTTCGGACTTTCATGGATGTGGCCATATCCATGCTCACTGACGCCCGCTTCAATACCGCGAAATTCCCCGAAAAACGTCAGAAACCATAGCCGGAACATGTAGAACGAAGTCAGAAACGCGGTCAGCAGCCCGACTGCCCAGAAGATCCAGCTTCCATGCTCGCTTGAAAACGCGTTCCAGAGGATCTCGTCCTTGCTGAAGAAGCCGGCAAACGGAAAGATGCCGGAAATGGCGAAGGTGGCTGCGGTCATGGTCCAGAATGTCCCCGGGATATGTTTGCGCAGGCCGCCCATGCGGCGCATGTCCTGCTCGCCATCGAGGGCATGGATCACCGACCCCGCGGCCAGGAACAGGAGTCCCTTGAAGAAAGCGTGAGTCATGAGGTGGAAGATGCCAGCCGAATACGCCGCCACGCCGCAGGCCAGGAACATGTATCCGAGCTGAGAAATGGTGGAGTAAGCGAGCACCTTCTTGATATCGGTCTGTGCCATGCCGATGGTGGCCGCAAACAGAGCGGTCAGGCAGCCGATGATGGCCACCACCAGCATCGCCGCAGGGGCGCGGCTGAAGATCACGTGCGACCTCGCCACCATGTAGACGCCCGCCGTCACCATGGTGGCAGCGTGGATCAGCGCCGAGACCGGCGTGGGGCCTTCCATGGCGTCCGGCAGCCAGACATAGAGCGGGAGCTGCGCCGATTTGCCGGCAGCGCCAGTCATTAGCAGCAGGCCGATCGCGGTTAGCAGACCAGGACCAGCGCTCTCGATGCCCAGCTTTGAGATGGCGGGAAAGAGATGACTGAAATCCAGAGAGCCGAAATGCTTGATAAGCAGAAACAGCGCGATGAGGAAGCCGAGGTCGCCGATGCGAGTGACGATGAATGCTTTCTTGCCTGCCGAAGCCGCCGAATCGCGCAGGAAGAAGAACCCGATCAGCAGATACGACGCCAAGCCCACGCCCTCCCATCCGATGAACATCACCAGATAATTGTTGGCCAGCACCAGCGTCAGCATGAAAAACATGAACAGGTTCAGGTAAGAGAAGAAGCGGTAGTAGCCGCCTTCATGCGCCATGTAGCCGATCGAGTAGATGTGGATCAGGAATCCGACGCTGGTGACCACCAGGACCATCACCATCGAGAGCTGGTCGAGGTACAGACCGTAGCTAGCTGCGAAGCTGCCTGCGCGAATCCACGTGGCGTAATCGTGGACGTACGGGACCATTTCGTGCGGGAGGCTGAGGAATTGCGCAAACACCCGCCATGCCCATGCACAGCTCGCGCCTACAAACACGTTACCGACCAGCGTCACGACGCGGTGGGAAAACCGGCGTCCCAGCAGCCCATTGATGGCGGCGCCCACCAGCGGCAGGATCGGGATCAACCAAAGATGAAGGTGTGGTCTCATAGCTTCAGCAGGTTCACGCGGTCAATGTTCAGCGTTTCGCGGGTGCGGAAGACCGCGATGATGATAGCCAGACCGACCGCGGCCTCGGCTGCCGCCACCACCATCACGAAGAACACGAACACCTGGCCGTTCAGCGATTTCCATTGCCATGCAAACGCCACGAACGCCAGATTGACCGCGTTCAGCATCAGCTCGATCGACATGAACAGGGTGATCAGATTGCGCTTAATCAGGAAGCCGACCACGCCCAGCGCAAACAGGATAGCGCTCAGAACCAGGTAGTAAGAGATCGGAACCATCTGGCGTTATTCCTCCCTGCGTGCGGGCGCCTGTTCCGGGCTGCCCGATCCGGTCGTGGTTCCGACCGGGCTGGCGAGCACCACGGCGCCCATAATGGCGATCAAGATCAGTATCGAGGTGATCTCAAACGGCAGCAGGAAATCCCGAAAGAGCAGTTGTGCGATGGCGGCGGGCGAGCCCAGGAAGCGTCCGGCCAAATCCACCGGCACGGGATGCGGATTGCGCGCGAACAACGTCCACGCCACCAGCCCGGCGAGCAGCACCACCGCGGGGAATCCCAGAAGCATGGCGACGCGACTGCCGGGCGTGCGCTCCTCTTCGCCGGCGTTAAGCAGCATGATGACGAAGACGAACAGCACCATAATGGCGCCGGCGTAAACGATCACCTGGATGGCGGCGAGAAACTCCGCCCCCATCAGCAGAAACAGCGCAGCCAGCGAGGCCATCACCACGATCAACGATAGCGCGCTGTTGATGGGATGCCGCTGCGCCAGCAGGTTTATCGCGGCGCCCACGGCGATGGTCCCGAAAACGAAGAATAAGACGAGTTCAAGCATTTATTTCTGCAAGGCCACAATGAGACTTGTGGCCAGCACGTTGGCCACGGCGATGGGGAACAGCACCTTCCACCCGAAACCCATCAACTGGTCATAGCGGAAGCGCGGCAGCGTACCGCGAATCCAGATGTACAGAAAAATGAAGCAGAACACCTTCAGCACAAACCAGAAGACGGGCAGGATTGCCTGCAACCATCCCGGCCCGAAGACCGGTCCGTGCCAGCCTCCCAGAAACAGCAGCGTGGCGATTGAGGCCACGGTGATCATGTTGGCGTACTCGGCCATGAAAAACATGGCGAACTTCATGGAGCTGTACTCGGTGTGGTAGCCGGCAACCAGCTCGGTCTCGGCCTCGGGCAGGTCGAAAGGCACGCGGTTGGTCTCCGCGAAGGCGGCCGTCAGATAAACAAAGAAGGCGACGATCTGAGTCGGCCAGCGGAAGATGTTCCAGCGGGGAATCCAGAACGCCATGTGTCCGCCTTGCGCATCTACGATCTCGCGCAGGTTCAGGCTGCCGGACATGATCAGCACCCCGACCAGCGACAGCCCCAGCGCGATCTCGTAGCTCACCATCTGGGCGCTGGCGCGCAGGCTGCCCAGCAATGAGTACTTGCTGTTCGAGGACCACCCGGCGAGCGCCACGCCGTACACGCTCAGTGACGTGATGCCGAGGATGATAAGCAGGCCGATGTTGACGTCCGTGATCTCAAGCGGCGTATGCACTCCGCCGACCGTCACCCAGTTGCCAATGGGCACCAGCGAGATCGAGGTGAGCGCCAGCACCAGCGACAGGATCGGCGCGGCAAGGTAGAGAGGCTTGTAAACGTACGGCGGCGTGAGGTCTTCCTTGAAGATGAACTTTGCCCCGTCGGCCAGCGGTTGCAGCAGCCCAAATGGGCCGACCCGCTGCGGACCCCACCGGTTCTGGATGTGTCCGACCACCTTGCGCTCCAGCCAGGTGCTGTAAGCCACGGCGGTAAGCAGCACCACCAGCGCGATCACGATCTTGATCACGGTGACGATGACGAACGTGGTGATGCTCAGCATGCTGGGGGGAGTCGCGCCTCAGTCCGCGGCGATTCCCTTTTTCTCGTTCGGCAACCGGAGCCGGGTTTCCATGACGCCATTCAGCACGTCGCAATAACGGCCGAGCGTGCCGGAAGTGAAAAGGTTGTCGTGGGAGGGCAGCAGAGAGCGGTCTGCCTCCGTCCTGCCGGGCGCGAGCCCGGCGGTTGCAGTGTGGACGTCGTTGCCGGCCAGCAGCTCGAGTCGCCTGACGCCATAGCCAGGTACCAGCCGCTGGATTTCTTCTAGCACCGCGAACGGGTGGAACGGACTGACGCGCGGCTCGTAGCTCTGGCGCCAATTCCAGATCGCCTGCCGGTCCGCCTCACCCGACTGCACGCCGCGCGACTCGCCGAAGTCGGCGCGCATTCCACCGGCTCCCATGGGCACCAAGTGGGCGATTTCGAATCCCATCAGTTCGGCCAGGCGCACGATGATCTCAAAATCCGGCTTTACGCCCTCGCAATCGCCGGCCTTGCGCAGCAGTTGCAGGTCGCCGCAGGTGTTGGTGAAGCTCCCGGATTTTTCATAGGCGCAGGCCGCCGGCAGCACCACCTCGGCGATATTTGCTGTCTCGGTGAGGAACAGGTCCTGGACAACGACAAACGTTTCTGCCAGCGCAAACGGATCAATGTCATAGCGCGCGATTGGATTCGACCCCACCACGTACAGCGCCCGCAGCTTGCGCTCTTTGCCGGCAGAAACCATGGCCTGCAGGTCCATCCCCGGCTCTTGCGGTAGCGACTGCCACTGCTCGCCAAAACGCGCCACTTCGCTGAGCGGAAGATATCCCGGCAGCAGGTCGGGATAGAGACCCATGTCGGCGGCGCCGCGCGAATTGGCGTAGTCGCCCAGGCAAATGAATTTTGCGCCTGCAGGAGCGGCGGCGCGTACCAGCCTGGCCAGCTCCGGGCCCCGCAGTTCCGATCCCAGGATGATCACCAGCTTCTGCTCGCCCTGGAGCTTTTCGCGGAAGCTCACCAGCTTCTCGCGGGTGGTTTTATCCGTGACCAGGGCCTCGGCGGCGGAATCGTCGCCAGCGAGAAACGCCGCGGCCTTGCCTTCCGCGCCTTCGGGAATTCGCAGGAACTGATTCGCCTGGCGCGTCAGCTTGATGGGCCAGGAATTCACAACGTAAAGCCGTGCGCCGTGCAGGCGGACATTGGTGCGAATCTGCCACGCCAGCAGCGGGTGCTGATACGTTGGGTCGTTGCCGATGAGCAGCAGCGCCGGCGCCGACAGCACCTCGCGCATGCTCGCCGTGGCGTTCGCGTGTCCGAAAAGCGCGTTTACGAACGCTGGGTAGTCGGCCGTGCGGTGGTGGTCGATGTTATTGGTGTGCAGCACCAGGCGCGCAAACTTCTGCAGAAGATAATTGTCCTCATTGGTGGTTCGGTTGGAGCCGATCACGCCGATGGACGCGCCGCCGTTGTTGTCGCGAGCTTCGCGAAACCGTCGCGCCACCAGCCCCAGGGCTTCCTCCCACGACGACGGACTGAGCGTGCCGTTCTTGCGCACGAGCGGCTGCTTGAGCCGCTCAGGATGCTCGACGAAATCGAACGCGTACCGTCCCTTGATGCAGAGGAAGTCGCCGTTGGTACCGCTCTTGTCGCGATTGTCGCCGCGGACGATCTGGTTGCCGCTGCCCTGGCGGCGCACGCCCAGCGTGGTCTTGCAGCCATCGGCGCAGTGCAGGCAGACCGTGCCGACGTGGTTCATCTCCCAGGGCCGCGTCTTGTAGCGGTAAGCTCCCGAGGTCAGTGCGCCTACCGGGCAGATGTCAATGCACATGCCGCATTCTTCGCACTCGAGGTAGTCCTGGTGATTCGGCACGATCAGCGAAAGCGAGCCGCGGTTCTGGATGCCAAGCGCCGCCACGTCCATGCCTTCATTGCACACACGCACGCAGCGATAGCACAGAATGCAGCGCGGGCGGTCGAAGAACACCACCGGCGACCACTGCTCCTCATCCTTATGGTTCTTGAAGTCGATGAGCTTGGATTCGGATGCGCCGTAACTGAACGTCATGTCCTGCAGTTCGCATTCGCCGCCGGCATCACACACCGGACAATCGAGTGGATGGTTCTGCAGCACGAACTCCAGCATGGCCTTGCGCGCCTGGTGCACGGTGTCGCTCGTGGTCGTAACTACCATACCTTCCTGGATAACGGTGGTGCAGGCCGTCTGCAGCTTCGGCATCTTGGCGATTTCCACCAGGCACATGCGGCAGGCGCCCTGCAGAGAGAGCCCAGGGTAGTAGCAGAAGAACGGTACCTCGATGCCGGCGCTCTTGCAGGCCTCGATCAGCAGCGTGCCCGCAGGCGCCGTGATCTTTCTCCCGTCGACCGTGATGTTGACGTCAGCCATAAATCAATGTGGGTGCGTCCAGGGATCGGCCGTTCGGTGATCATACGCAGCCAGCACCGGTAACCGCTCGATCGTGCCGTGGTCCTCGAACGGGCAGGGCTTGCCATCAAGATGATCCTCGAACTCCTCGCGAAATTTCTTCACTATAGAAATGGTCGGCATGGCCGCCGCATCGCCCAGGGGACAGAAGGTCCGCCCGAGCATGTTCTCGGAGAGGTACTGGATGTTGTCGATGTCGCGCCGCACTCCGCCGCCGGAGTGGAACCGAATGAGCGTCTTCTTCAGCCAGTCGGTGCCCTCACGGCAGGGGATACACCATCCGCAGCTCTCGTGCTGGTAGAACTTCATCACCCGCAGCGCGTACTTCACCATGCAAGTGGAGTCATCGATGATCACTACTCCACCGGAGCCCAACATCGAACCGGCCTTCATTACCGAATCGAAGTCCATTGCAACGTCGACTTCGTCAGCAGTCAGCACTGGAACCGACGATCCGCCAGGCTGCACCGCTTTCAGCTTGCGCCCGTTCCAGATCCCGCCTGCGACCTCGTCGATCATCTTGTGCAGGTTGTAGCCCATGGGCAGCTCGTAGACTCCGGGCTTGTTGACGCTGCCACTCAAGCAGAACAGGCGCGTCCCGCCGTTCTTGGGTGTGCCCAAACCGGCATACCACTCGCCGCCGCCAAGGATGATGTGAGGAACGTTGGCCAGGGTCTCGGCATTGTTGATGACCGTCGGCCCTCCGTAGAGCCCGACCACCGCGGGAAACGGCGGACGTATGCGCGGGATGCCGCGCTTGCCCTCGAGCGATTCCATCAGCGCTGACTCTTCGCCGACCTCATAGGCGCCCGCGCCAGTTTGCACGGCGCACTCGAAGTCGTATCCGCTGCCAAAGATATTTTTTCCCAGGAAGCCGCGCGCGTAGGCATCGGCCACCGCTTTTTCCATGATCTCGATCAGGTAGCGGTATTCGCCGCGCAGGTAGATGTATCCCTGGTGCGAGCCCACAGCGATTCCGGCGATGATCACGCCTTCGATCACCGAATGCGGATCATGCTCGAAGATCAGGCGGTCTTTGCACGTGCCGGGTTCGCTCTCGTCGCCATTGCAGAGAACGTATTTCGGTTTCGGCGACTGCTTGGGGACGAACGACCACTTCATGCCCGCCGGGAATCCGGCGCCCCCGCGTCCGCGCAGGTTCGACGCCTTCACCTCGTTAATGATGGCGTCCCCTCCGATGGTGAGTGCCTTCTGCGTGGCCTTGTAGCCGTCAAGCGCGACGTAGCGCTCGATGTCGGTTGCCCCTTGACCGAAGCGCCTCGAAACGACCTTTACCTCGTCGCGATGTGAGACTAGGTCAGCCATTGCTCTTTAGGGTTTCCAGTACTTGATCCACTTTCTCCTGCGTCAGGTTCTCGTGAAAGTCATAGTTCACCTGCATAGCCGGGCCCCAGCAGCAGGCGCCGATGCACTCGACCTCTTCCAGGTGAAACAGGCCGTCGGGTGTGTCCTGCTTGTGGCCGATGCCGAGCCGCTGCCGAATGTGGTCGAAAACCTTCTCCGCTCCGCGCAGCATGCAACTGATGTTGGTGCAAACCTGGATGTTGTACCTCCCGATGGGCCTGGTGTGGAGCATCGAGTAATAGCTGACGACGTTGCGAACTTCGAGATCGGTCAGTTCGAGGCGCGTGGCGATCTCGTGCACGACCTCGTCGCTCACACAGCCGACCTCGTCTTGCGCATAGAGCAGCATGGGCACCAGCGCCGAGCGCTTGATGGGATAGTGCGTCACCAGATCGGCGAAGCGCTTTTCGAGCTGGTCGGAGAACTTCATCGCTGGCTAGCGATCCACCTCTCCCAAAATAATGTCTATGCTGCCGATGGCCGCCACCACGTCCGCGATCAACCGTCCTGCGCACATGGTTTCGAGCGCCTGCAAGTTGGCGAAGGACGGCGCGCGCACGTGTACCCGATACGGCTTCGGGCTGCCGTCCGAGACCACGTAGTAGCCCATCTCGCCTCGCGGCGACTCCACCGCCTGATAGACCTCGCCCGCCGGCACGGGGAAGCCCTCGGTGACAATCTTGAAGTGATAGATGAGCGCTTCCATCTGGGTCTTCATCTTCTCGCGGTCGGGCAGGACGATCTTGGGTGCATCCGCCTTGATCGGTCCTTCGGGCATGCCTTCGAGTGTCTGCCGGACGATTTCGTTCGACTCGCGAAGTTCCTGCACGCGCACGATGTAGCGCGCGTACACGTCGCCGTCGTTCGACACCGGAACCTTGAACTTGAATTTCTCATAGCCGGAATACGGCATGTCGCGCCGCAGGTCGATATCGACGCCACTTGCGCGCATCGTGGGTCCGGTGGCGCCTAGCGCGATGGCATCCTCGGCGGAAAGGTACGCCACGCCTTTGGTGCGCTTCAGCCAGATGGGGTTGGCGGTGAGCAGGTTCTCGTACTCGTCCACCTTCGAAGGGAAGCGGTTGACGAACTTCTTGACCGCGTCGAACATGCCCAGCGGCGGCTCGAGCGCCAGTCCGCCGATGCGGAAATAGGAGGTCATCATGCGCTGGCCGCTGACCATCTCGAAGATGCGCAGCGTGTCTTCGCGTTCGCGGAAGCAGTAGAGGAACACCGACATGGCGCCGATATCGAGCGCGTGCGAACCCAGCCAGACCAGGTGGGAGTTGATGCGCGTCAGCTCATTCAGCATGACGCGCAGCCACTGCGCGCGCGGCGGGATTTCGAGGCCGAGTAGCCTTTCCACCGCCAGGACGTAGGCCAGGTTGTTGGTCAGCGGGCAGAGATAGTCGATGCGATCGGTGAGCGGCACGCCCTGCTGATAGAACTTGGCCTCGCAGGTTTTCTCGATGCCGGTGTGCAGGAAGCCGATGTCCGGCATCAGGCGCACGATGGTCTCGCCGTCAATCTCCAAGAGCAGGCGCAGCACGCCGTGGGTGGAGGGATGCTGCGGACCCATGTTCAGGGTCAGGGTGCGCGGGCCTGTGGCCTCGATCGTCGGCGTCGGGGTGTACATCTGCGGCATCAGCGGTAGCCCTCGACGGGGTAATCCTTGCGCAGAGGATGTCCCTCCCAGTCTTCCGGCATCATGATGCGCCGCAGGTTGGGATGGCCCGCGAAGCGCACGCCGAACAGGTCGTAGACCTCGCGTTCGAAAAAGTTGGCCGAGGGCCACACCGGGGTGACCGATTCGAGGCTGGGATCGTCGCCGGAAAGCCTGACCTTCAGCCGCAGCCGTTCGTGCCGCGGGATGGAGAGCAGGTGGTAGACCACCTCGAAGCGGGGCTCGTTCGGATACCAGTCCACGCAGGTGACGTCGGCGAGAAAGTTGAACTGCAGTCCGCCATCGTCGCGCAGGATGGCACAAGCCTCGCGGATAGCGCCGCGCTTAAGAACGATGGTCAGCTCGTCGCGGTCGCACTTCACAGCCTCTACCGCATCCGGTTTCCACGCCAGCAGCCGCGCTACGGCCGGGCGCTCTTTCAGTTGGCCAAGATCGGTGATGGCGGGAGCAAGCGGCATGGAACTACAATCCGCTCCCTTCCGGCCTGTTCCAGTCCAGCACGCCTTTCTTCCAGATGTAGTAGAACCCGGCGAGGATCACCAGGATGTACACCAGCATCTCCAGGAAGCCGAACATCTTCAGTTCGCGGAAGATCACCGCCCATGGGTAGAGGAACACGGCTTCCACGTCGAACAGGATGAACAGCATGGCCACCAGGTAAAACTTTACCGAGAAACGCTGGCGGGCATCGCCCACTGGGGTAATGCCGCATTCGTAGGGCTGCAGCTTGGCGCGGGAGGGCCGGCGCTTGCCGACCAGCGCCGAGAGGATGACGATCCCAACGGCGAGCGCCAGCGCAAATAGCACATGGATCAGAATCGGGAGGTAGCGGGCGAAGTAGTTGTCCGGCATAATAAGGGGCGATATATGGTCCGCGACAACAAGTTGCCAAACCATTGAGTGTAAGTTTCGCTCTCAACACTGTCAACTGGGCTGGGAGCAGCAAGTGGGAGTTCAAGGCGCGCCACCATGATCTTCGGATTCAACACAGCCGTCAAACACGGCGACACCCTTTACCACATCCAGAGCGAGCCGCGGGAACGCGAGCGGATGCTGGAGACCCAGGTATTCGTCGGAGGCCGCTGCAT
>DATKLD010000016.1:0-34585 GCA_035542595.1 Terriglobales bacterium | reverse complement strand
GTGCCGGGATAGGCGTGTGCCAGTGACACCTGGATGGTCTCCACGTCGAGTTGTTTGGCGAACTGGATGGTCTGGCGGATACTCTCGCGGGTCTCGCCCGGCAGACCGAGAATGAAGTCGCCGTGGATGGTCAGACCAAGCTTATGGCAGTCGCGGGTGAAATCGCGCGCACGCTCGACCGTCGCTCCCTTCTTGATATTCTTCAGGATCTGCGCGTCGCCGGATTCGTAGCCGACGATGAGCAGGCGGCAGCCGGAGTCGCGCATGGCCTTCAGCGTCTCGTAATCGGTGGTGACACGCGAGGTGCACGACCAAGTGATCCCCAGCGGCTTCAGCTTCTCGCACAGCTCGAGGGTGCGCGCCTTCTGGATGTTGAAGGTGTCGTCGTCGAAGAAGAATTCCTTTACCCAGGGCCAGTATTCCTTGGCCTTGGCCATCTCGCGGGCCACGGCATCGCTGGAGCGCTTCCGCCAGGGATGTCCGCTCAGGGTCTGGGGCCACAAGCAGAAGGTGCACTGCGCCGGGCAGCCGCGGGTCGAGTACAGCGAGACGAAGGGATGCAGCAGGAACGGCACGTTGTAGCGGCGGATGTCGAGGTCGCGATAGTAGACGTCGGTAACGTCGGGCAAGGCGTCGAGATCGTCCACCGGCGGCCGGTCGGGGTTGTGCACGATGCGGCCGTTGTGCCGGTAGGAGGCACCTAGGATGTCGGCGAGTGGCTTGCCCTGGGCGAACTCGACCGTGGCGTAATCGAATTCGCGGCGGACGATGAAGTCAATCGCCGGGCAGTCGCGCAGAACCGGCTCGGGCAGCACCGTGACGTGCGGGCCGACGAAGGCGATCTTCAGCGCGGGTTTGGCGGCCTTCATGGCCTCGGCCAGCTTGCAGTCGCCTGGGAACCCAGGGGTGCTGGTGAAGAGCACGACGAACTCGTAGTCCTTGGAGATCTCGACGGTCTGCTGCCAGGAGACGTGGTGCGGGCTGGCATCGAGCAGACGCGAGCCTTCCAGCATGCCGGCGGGATAGGCCAGCCACACCGGGTACCAGTAGGATTCGATCTCGCGCGTGGCGGGCCAGCGGGAACTGGCGCCGCCGTCAAAATTCTCAAAGGAGGGCGGATTCAGGAACAGGGTCTTCAGCGGCATGCAATTCTTAATACTAACATCGGCCAGGGGAGTTTCGGGGAAGCTTGCGATTATCACGGAGATGCGCTCACCCCGGCTGCAGAGTACGGTAAGCTCAGAGACGGAAAAGGTCAATAGTTGTACAGCAGGCTGCCGCTGTTTTCAGGCAGGGCTTATGATGGGACCGCGGGAGTTGCGCTATACTCCCAAGGTTTTGGGCGCAACCCTCCCGGCGGAGGCGCCGGCCCGCAGGCCAAGCAGGAGAGTAATCTCGTGAAGCCGTTCCGTCGACTCGCCAAGTACATTACCAGCCAGCATCCCGAATGGGCGCCGCCGGATTTCCGCGACCTGCTGGACTCGGCGCCGGATGCCATGGTGATCGTCAATTCCGATGGCAAGATCGTTGTGGTCAATAGTCAGACTGAGATCCTGTTTGGCTACGGAAGGCAGGAGCTGCTGGGCCAGCCGGTCGAGATGCTGATTCCCGCCCGCTTCAATCCTCAACACGCGAAACACCGCGCGGCCTTCTTCTCCGAGCCGCGGGTGCGGCCCATGGGCGCCGGACTGGAGCTCTTCGGAAGGAGAAAGGACGGGAGCGAGTTCCCGGTGGAGATCAGCTTGAGCCCGCTGCGCACGCCACAAGGGCTGTTCGTCACTGGCGCCGTCCGCGACATCAGTGAGCGCAAGAAGGCAGAAGAGCAGATCAACAAGCTCAATGCCGAGCTGGCCGAGGCGGTGCGCCGCTCCCAAAAGCTGGCCGCCACCGGGCGGCTGGCGGCCACCATCGCCCACGAAATCAAGAATTCGCTGGACACGCTGCTCAACCTGCTCTACCTGATCGAACTCAAACCGGACGTGGAGCCGGAGATGAAGGAGATGATCGGGCAGGCGAGGGAAGAGGTGGCGCGCATCGGGCACATCACCCGCAACACGCTGGCGCTGCAGCGCGAGACGGCGTTTCCCGTCTCCTTGAGCCTCTCGGAGATCATCGACGGTGTGTGCCGGTTGTTCGAGTCCGCGCTGGCGCAGAAGCGCATCCGCCTGGAGCGGCAATACGAGACCAGCGGGCAGATGATCGGTTTTCCCGGCGAGCTGCGGCAGGTGTTCACCAACCTGATCGGCAATGCGGTGGACGCCCTGGGCGAGGGCGGGCACCTGACCGTCACCATCGCGGGCGCGGACAGGGCGTTTAACGTGTGTGTCGCCGACGACGGCCCCGGCATCGCCTTCGAAAACCTGGAGAAGATCTTCGAGCCGTTCTTCACCACAAAAGGTGAAAAGGGAACGGGCGTAGGGCTGTGGGTGACGCGCAGCATCGTCGAGGATCTTGGCGGGCGTATCGAGGTCACTAGTTCCACACGGCCCGGCCGCAGCGGCACGTCGTTCACTGTGACTCTTCCGTGGGCGCAGAGCCGGGCAAACGGGGATGAGCAGCCACGCCTGCCCAAAGCCAGCGCTGGCTGATCGGGCCCTCTCTTCTTTGCCGAGTCACGATGCAGCGATCGGCAGCCGGTTTTTGGGACGTGGGGCCGCTCAGTGCTGCAGGTGGCGAACGTCCTCGGCCCGCACGCCGACACGCTGCTGGCTGGCCAGCCAGCGCAGATCTTCCACTGAAACCGGCTTGTCTCCAGTCAAAACGACCGGCACGCTCGGGCACGCCTGATGGATCCGCAGCACGAACTGCTCGGCCAGAGCGGAATCGAGCAGTACGACATCCGGTGGGAACAACCGCAGCAGCGCCATGCCGACCTCCGGGCTGAGAGCCAGCATTACTTCATAACCGGCGGAGCGGAGCACTTTCACCGGCTCTTCGACCCGGCCGGCATTGGGATCGATGCAAATGATCCGGGGCATAGGGGACTCCAATCCGGGGCGCGACGTCACTCCAGCCGCAGGGTCGTCACCGCTGACCGCGCGGGCAGCCGGTCCAGCAGGAAGCCCAGAACTGCCGAGGTCACTAGGACCGATAGCAGAGGAGGATTGCCGGCTAGCACAAAGGCTGCGAAGTTGAGGATGTCGCGCCCCATACTCCACGCAGCCCGTAATGGGTTCCTCTTGGCTTGCACGGCCTGCCTCAACCGAATCCTCTGCGGGCACTTTGGCTCGCTGGGTTGGCAGGTCCAGGCGGCTCACGCCCCCGCTGCTTCAGAACGCCGAGGTTTCTCGCGTGGCGAGCGATCGGCTCGGAAAACCAGCCCGCACGCGAGCGCCAGCAGTAATGCCCAGCTCAGCAGCACCGCCGGCGCACCCCACAACACGACTTCGAAGAGCGAGTTCACGACCCTTGTCTGGGCCCACGTGTAATAACCCAGAAGACCGGCGGCGCAGGTAAAGATTGCGTCAACGAAAGGTAAAGTCTTGTAATCGATGAGCGAGTCCATCCATGATGTCACGCCCGTCT
Organism: Terriglobales bacterium; assembly: GCA_035542595.1. Classification (GTDB taxonomy): domain Bacteria; phylum Acidobacteriota; class Terriglobia; order Terriglobales; family Acidobacteriaceae; genus JAHFUA01. Next base: position 31,060 of record DATKLD010000016.1, on the reverse strand, counting down.
GTGACCTGCGTCACTGCAATGGTTGCGGCATGCGAAAGAGGATGCGTGAGACTTGGGGGACTCTTTGACAGCCCACCACGACATACATGCCAATGTCGTCCGCGAACTCGCGGAGGCGCTGGACGACATTGCCAGCGCGCACAACTGCCGCCCGGGCGGCATCCTGTTCCGGCAAGGACAGCCGGGAGATGGCGTTCTGGTGCTGCGCCAGGGCAAGGTCCGCCTGTCGGCTGCGTCGCATGACGGCAGCGCGCACCTGCCCTATCGCATCGTAGGCCCGGGATACGTGCTAGGTCTGCCGGCCTTGTTCTCCGGCCAGCCTTACAGCCTGACGGCCGAAGCTGTGGAGGAGTGCGTTTTCGGCTTCGTGGACCGGAAAAGAGCGCTGGAATTGGTTCGCCAGCGCCTCGACTTGTGCTTTCAGGCCGCCGATCTACTGGCCCGCGAGGTGAAAGAGCTGCGGGAGTGGCAAGCATCGCACATGGGTTCTAACGTAGAGTAAGGGCCAAATCTACACAGCAGGTCTAGGCCGGCCCGACGCAGCGTGCGTCACGCCGCTGTCTTGCCGGAATCTCCGGTGTTGAGGATGGTCCGCAGTCTGTGCAACAGTGCAACTGGAGACTCGCTTCTGCCCAGGCACGCGGTGACCACGCTTGCGAGGTGGCAAGGCAGGCCGCAATATGAGGCCAGCATGATGACCGGCAGTCCAGGACGGATCCGCTTGAGCAGCGTGGCTAGCAGGTCGGCGCCCGTCATGTGGCAGTCGAGCACAGCGGCGTCGATGGGGCTGGTGAGAGAAGCATCGAGCGCAGATTCGATGGACCCAGCCACCAGGACGGTGTATCCATGCGCCCGCAGCCATTCCACGCGGATCGCCTGGGCGTACGTCTGGTCATCGATGCACAGGAGGGTGTCCACGCCGGTGCGGGAGTTTAGCAACCCGTGCGGAAGCCGCCGTGAGCTGCATCACAGGCGATTGTGAGGTCCCATCCTATGGCCCGAGCTGGGGACGCACTTGTTTGAGCCGCGACCAGGAAATCGGGACGTAGTACGCTCAGCGAGACGCCACGGCGCGGCACCACTTGGCGATCAGCCAGACCAAAACGCCGATCCCGAGGACCTCCAGCGGTCCTGGCGGGAAGAGGGCGAGACGGGTAATCTGGGGAAGATGGTGAGTGACGGCATAGGCCGTCCAGATGATCCCTCCCCCTGCCACCAGGCTGCCGATCTGCTCCGCTCTGCGGATAACCGTGGCTCCCGGGCCGACGCTGGCGTCAAGGCGGACTGGGGCGTAAGCGACGGGTGGCTGCTCATGGTAGCCTTCACGTTCCTGCGGCCAGGGGTCGTGCTCGCGCTGGGCAGATGGAGGCATTAGCAGGTCCATTCTACGCACAAGCTGGTCCCGCCTGAGGTTACGAAGGTCGTGGAATGGGCATAACCAAAGTGGGTGATACCTTCTCATTCCATTTCAGAGTCTACATACTGCAACTGTTTTTGACGTTCGATCTGCAGGACGAGGGGATCGCCGAGCTTGAGCTGCTGCAGGGCGGACCTGAGTTGTTCGGTCGAGTGGATGGGAACGCGATTGACAGCATGGATGATATCGCCGGCATGGAGCTCCCCCGTCAAGGCGCTGAAGTCGAGAGACTGCCCCAGGACAACCACGCCCGAGGGTATGCGTACATCGGGCATGGCCGCGCGCATTCGCTCATCGTAATCCATGACATAGACTCCGAGTATGCCGAAGCGGTTATTCGGATCGATGAAGTCGGCGAGCTGGTCGGCCTTGTCGTGATATACAAGGGCCGGCACGTTGAGGAGAAGCTTTTCAGTGCCGCGCAGAACCTCCAGGCCGACAACCTCATCAGGGGGGTGCAGGTAGAGTGCGGCGGTCAGCCCCGGCACCCCCAAAATGGGGCGGCTGTCGACTGAAACCACGATGTCCCGGATCTTCAGTCCGGCGGCGTCGGCGGGGCCTCCCGGCGTCACGTCCGAGATGACGACGCCCCAGTTCTGCGCCAGGCCCAGTCCGGCGGCAAGGGTCGGAGTGATGTCTTGCGCGCTTGCCTGGATCTCCGTCCTGTTCACATGCCCGTACTTGCGCAGGTTGTCGTAAACGAATTTCACGATCCGGGCCGGTATGGCGAAGCCGAGTCCTTCGTTGCCGCCGCCCTCGCTGAGGATGAAGGTATTCAGTCCTACAACGTAGCCGTCCAGGTCCACCAGCGGCCCGCCGCTGTTGCCTGGGTTGATGGGAGCGTCGGTTTGTATGTAAACCATAGGTTTGTCGGGATCAGGCTGGCGCCACACCGCACTCACGACGCCCATGGTGACCGAATTCTGCAGACCCTCGGGACTGCCGACCGCGAACACCAGCTCTCCCGGTTGCACAGGCCGTCTCGCTCCCAGCGGGAGGGTTGGAAAATTGTGGCCTTCAACCTTCAGCAGGGCCAAATCACTGTCCTTGTGAGTGCCCACTACCCGGGCATCCAGGACCTGACGTTTGCCGACCGGCGTAAGTTCTGCGGGAGACCGGCTCGGTGGAACCGGCAGAACGATACGAACCCGCTGCGCTCCCTCCACCACATGAGCGTTCGTCATGATGTAACCGTCCGAGTCGACAATTACCCCGGATCCGATCGCTCGCTGCCGCACAATAACGGCGACTCCGCTCTTGTTGCCCGCTCGCAGCGGGGCCAGACCGGCAGCTTGGATCTGCACTACCGCTGGAGAAACCTTCGAAACCAGGGCCTCAAGTGAGCCGTTGAATTGCCGGAGCACGTCCAGGCCGCGCGGCTCGGGACGCTTGTCATCCGCAGTCGGCGTCACCGGACGTGGGGATTCCTGCGACATAGACCCGGCGGTCATGATCGAAGTCAGAAGAACAAGCAGCAGTGCACGCAAGAACAAGGATTTCATAGGCGGTCCACTCCTGGCGTTTTTGATTAGCGCCGTGCGTTACGGATTCACGGATCGAGTCGCCAGGCGCTGCGGGTAGCAAGCAGGAAGTCATTCCCAACCAAGACTATTTGTGTTGAGTGTCCAGCCCGGCGAGCTGCCGGGCGCTGCGGGCATCTGGATGATCCGGGCCCAGGGTGTTATCGAGATGTTCTGCCGCCGAGCGGAAGGCGGCGCGGGCTTCGTTGCCCTTGCCCTGAGCCTGAAGCGCGCCTCCCAGCGCCAGATAGGCGCGGCCCAAATTGCTGGAGAAGCTTCCGGGCACGGAGCCTTGTTCCAGCAGGGGCAACGCCCGATAGGCGTCATCAAGCGCCTGATCACGACGGGCCAGCTGCAACTCGATTCCGGATCTGCGGACGAGGAAATTGCCCTCGTACTCGGCCGATCGGCGACCCGCTCTGGCTGATGCCTCCGAGATGGCCACCGCCTGGTTTGCCAGCTCCATAGCTTTGGACACGTCACCTGCGACCTGCGCATTGAGCGACAGTTCGGACGCAAGCACTCCGAAGGCGATGTGGCCGGCGGGAAGGCTGCGCAACCGCGGCTCTACCTCCGCCAACATGCGTCCGGCGCCGGCGAGATCACCCCTGGCACGATAGATCCGTGCCCGATGAAGCAGCACCTGGCTTATCGCCATGTTGTCACCCACCTTGCTGGCCTTTGCATACGCCCGTTCGGCGTAGTCGGCTGCGCTATCAAGCCGTCCCAGTTGATACAGGGCAGAAGCATAGTTGGCGAGTGTAGTCGGCGAAACAAAATCCTCCCCTTGCTCGTCGCGGCTGATTTCGATGGTATGTCGTAGAGCTCGTTCGGCCTGGAGCGGCTGCCCGGCAAGAATCAGTGTAGTGCCCCAGTTGTTGAACAATGTCCCAGCCATCTGTGTGTCATCACGCCCCAGCTCCGCCAGGCGGGCCGCAGCCCGCTGGTATGCGGCGCTCGCTTCGCCACGCCTCCCGGCATGGTTGTAGGCGCCAGCCAGGACAATCATGGCATCGAGCTCCAAAGAGTCGGGGTGAAAGGAGGATTGCAGCAACAGGTGCTCTGCCGCCTGGGCACGTTCCAGCGCCTGGCGTGCATGGTCGCCGTTGGAGGCAATCTCGCTTCCGCGCAGAAGGCAGAAGACTCGGTCAACGACAAACAGGGAGTCGGTGGGGAGGTCGCTGAGCCCCTCTTGGAGGAGCGCCTCAGCGCGTGCCAGATCGCCCCCTCTGGAGAGCGCTTGCCCCAGCGCGCATGATGCCCTTGCGCGGGTTGAGCGCTCTGGAAGGGTGCGCGAAAGCGCATAAGCTTCCTCCAGCAGGCGGCGAGCTTTCTCGTAGTTGTCCTGAACCGTGTACTGCCGGCCAATCGAGATGAGAAGCTCCGCCCGGGTGGTCGGGTCTCCCCGCTGGCGCCCGACGATATGCTCCGCTCCCTCAAGCAAGTGACTGACGGTGAACGGCCTGCCTGCGGGGGCCGCGTTGGACAGTACATAGTTGTTCAAATCGTTGATGGCTTCGGCGCGTGAAAGCTCGCGGAAGGCGAAGTCGCGTTGCGCGCGGGCGGTGCGGGCCTGGATCAGAGTCCCGGCAATGCCCGCAACCGAGGCCACGAAGACCAGGGCGGCCAGGGCGACCACAGTGCGATTGCGCCGCACGAATTTCGCGGCACGATAACGGAGCGTGTCCGGGCGGGCGGCAATAGGCTCATGCTTAAGATAGCGGCGAAGGTCGTCGGCAAACTCCGTGACTGAGGCATAGCGCTCTTGCGGGTTCTTCTTCAGCGCCTTGGCCACGATGGTGTCCAGGTCTCCGCGCAGCACGCGCTGGAGCTTATCGGGGGTGGTGGCGCGGTTGGCGGAGTTGGCAGTAGCGCCTTCCGCGTCCGCTGTGGCGACGACGTCTGACAGACGGCGCGGCTCGGCATCCACGATGGCTTTGACCAGGTCGGCAGTGGAACGGGTGGCGGAACCGGCAGGATGCTGCCCGGTCAGCAACACATAGAGCACAACGCCCAGAGCGAAGACGTCGGTTGCAGTAGTGACCAGCCCGCCGGCTATCTGCTCGGGCGCCGCGTAGGCCGGAGTCAGTACCCCTCCGGCTTGCTGTGTCAGCAGCGTGGCAGCGGCAGCATCCGCTCCCTCTTCCAGCAGCTTGGCGATCCCGAAGTCGAGCAGCTTGACCTGGCCGTCGTTTCGAACCAGCACGTTCGAGGGTTTAAGGTCGCGGTGCACGATCAGGTTGGCGTGTGCATGGGCCACGGCGGCGAGCACGTCGAGAAACAGGCGGACCCGCGCTTCCACATCGAGCCGATGCCGGTCACAGTATTGGTCGATGTGCTCGCCCTCGACATGCTCGAGGAGCAGATAAGGCTGTCCGTCCGGAGAAACCCCCGCATCAAGAAGCTCGGCGATGTGCGGATGCGCCAGCCGGCCGAGAATGCTGCCCTCGCGTTTGAATCGCTCTTCGCCGCCGCGGCCGGCCAGGGCCAGGCTCAGAAACTTGACGGCTGCCCGGCGCTGGAAGCGTCCGTCGCTGCGCTCGGCCAGCCACACAGCACCCATGCCCCCCTGGCCGATGGATGACACCAGCGTGTAGGCGCCGATCTGCCGGCCCGCGAGCCCCGGTCCAACCGGCGGCGCAACCGGAGCTTGTTCGAGGAACCCTTCCTGTGCCAGCGCGCGGTGCTCTTCAAGGAGCACCTGCAAATGGCCGGCCAGTTCGGGATTCTGTTCTCTCAGCGACGCCAGCCAGGACGCACGTTCCCCCTCCGTTAGGGCGAGCGCCTCGTCCAAATAAGGACTCACGGCCTGCCATTGATCGGGGCTGAGCGCGAACATGATCCTCTCAAGACGACAAATCGGCGCGAATGCTGCGGTGCAGATAAATGCGCGCCTTCTCCCAGTTTCGCTGCACGGTACGCTCCGATACGCCGCGCATGCCGGCAATCTCGGCAAAGGAAAAGCCGCAGAAGAACTTCAAGTCGACGATCTCGGCAAGCCCAGGGTCCGTCTTGGCCAGTTCGTTCAGAGCCTGGCTGATTCGCGTGAGCTCACGATCGTCGGCGACGTTTTCCGCGACGTCAGTGGCGAGCGAGGTGATTTCGAACTGGCCGCCACGCTTCTGGGCGCGCCGGTTTCGGGCATGGTCGATGATGAGACCCCGCATCACGCGGGCCGCATACCCCATGAACCGCGCGCGGTCCGGAAACAAAGGGCCACTGCCATTTCGCGCGGCGATGTCGAGATATGCCTCGTGCAGAAGTGTAGTCACACCGAGGCTTACGGGAGCACCTTGCCGCGCCAGTTCGCGCTTGGCCACCCGGTGGAGCTCGGTGTAAAGGGCAGGGAAGAGCGCTTCCGCAGCGGATTCGTCGCCGTTTTCGGCCGCGGTAATGAGCGACGAGATCGTGGCCTTCATGCGTTCCCCAGCACCCTCGTGGACACCCATGGATGCAGGGCAGCTTCTCGCGTTTTGAGAGAGCAGTCAAGATGCTGGAACTCCGGCGAACCGCCTGCGTGCCTTGGCGGAACCCTTGGCACGCACCCAGGGGCGACCTCCAGCAAGCACTGCCTTACCTCCTCAGAAAGGGTTGGGAGGTGCTCGTGGCCAGCGGTTTCCTGACAGGTTTTCCTGAACCTGAAGGCTTACCCCCAGCTCTTGACGAACCGCATTAGGCGATTGACAGTCTCCCTGTGTTTCTGGGAATATCTATCGCTTATAGTCGGCCTTGGGGTGAGGCGTTTTTCCTATCTTCCAGCTAAGAGCGGTTACAGCTTTACATAAGGCGTAGTCCGCATAAGGCGTAGTCCGCATAAGGTGTGCTATCGGCAACGGCGTCCTCTCCTTGTCCGCGGCACGCGACACACTCCTCCCGCCTGCTCGGAGGAGTTTTCGTCGTTGCTTTGGGGTAGGGTGTGAAGAAACTTGGCAAATACGAGCTGCTGGGTGAGTTGGGGCGCGGGGCCTTCGGCATTGTATACCGGGCAAAGGACCCGATCATCAACCGGCCGGTGGCCCTGAAGACCATAACCAGCGCCGTCGCGGACAATCCCAGCTTGCTGGAGCGCTTCTATCGTGAGGCCCAGGCGGCGGGTTCGCTGCAACACTCCAATATCGTCACCATCTATGACATGGGAGAGGCCGGCGGCACTCCCTTCATTGCCATGGAGTTGGTGGACGGGCCGAATCTGGATGATCTGGTGGCGCGGCAAGCAACCTTGCCCCTCGCGTTGAAGCTGGGGTATGGCGTTCAGGCGTGCCGGGCCTTTGACTATGCGCACAAGCGAGGCATCATCCACCGCGATATCAAGCCCGGTAACGTGATGGTGAACCAGGAAGGCGTAGTAAAGGTGGTGGATTTCGGAATAGCCCGCGTCCTGGAGGCTTCCAAAACCCAGACGGGCGCCCTGATTGGAACCTTCTCCTACATGGCCCCCGAGCTGTTCCACGGCGAGCACGCCACCGAGCGCTCCGATATCTGGTCGTTTGGCGTGCTGCTCTACGAACTGCTGGCGTACAAGCAGCCTTTCTCCGGACACTCTGCTGCCGCCCTTATGCAGAGCATCTGTATGCAGGAGCCGGTTCCATTGTGCGAAGCCGCCCCGGATTGTCCGGAGGACATCGCAGCGGTGGTGCACCGAATGCTGCGCAAGGGGGAAGCCGAACGGTTCCAGACGATGGAAGACGTGCTTCTCGCGCTGGAGCCGATTTGCCGGTGTGCGCAAGCGGAGGCGATTGCCGAAATGTTGGAGCAGAGCCGCCGGCTCATGCAAGACGGCGAATTTGCCCAGGCGCGTGATCGTTTGCGCGACGCCATGCAGTTGGATCCCACCCATATTGAAGCCAGAGCTCTCCTCGAGAAAGCAAACGCCGAGCTCAAGCGTCTTTCCCTCCGGAACAAGGCGCAGCAGCACGCGGAGAAGGGACGTTCGCTCTTGCGGGAAGGAAGACTCCAGGAAGCTGCCGAGGAAGCCGACAGCGCTCTGCAACTGGATTCGCAGTTCGCGCCCGCGCGCGAGTTGCGGCAGGAGATTCAGCGGGAGATCGAGCGTCTCGAGCTGGTCCGCCAGTATCTGGAGTCGGCGAGGCAGCGATTTGCCGAGGGCCTGCCGGATGAAGCGGAAAACTTGCTGCTGAAGGCGAAAGAGGCTGACCCTGCAAACCAGCAAGTCCTGGAGCTCCAGCAACAAGTGTTGCAGGAGAAGGAGCGGCGCCGCAAGCGCAGGCAATTTCTGGAAGGAATGCAGCGGGCGCGCTCTCTATGGACGCAGCGGAAGTACGATGAATGCCTTGCTCTGCTGGCCGAACTGCGAGAGTCTTTTCCCGGCGAAGACGATCTTGAAAGCCTGCTCGAAACCGCCCGCGAGGACCAGGCCGAGCAGAACAAGCAGGAGAAGCTGGCGCAGGCGCGGAGCCTGCTGGTCGCGCGCCGATACGAGGAATGCATCGCGGCGTTAACGAAGTTGCAGCAGGAATTCCCTATCGAAGATGAGATTGCGAGGTTGCTGGAGACCGCCCGCAAGGACCAGGCCGAACAGAAGAAACGGGAAAAACTGGCTGAAGCCCGCAATCTGCTCTCCGCGCGTCGCTACCAGGAATGTATCGCGGTGCTGATTAGGCTGCAGCAGGACTTGCCGGGTGACGACGAAGTCTCGAGATTGCTAGAAACCGCGCGTCAGGACGAAGCAGAGCACGAACGGAAACAGAAGCTGGCGGCGGCCCGCGATCTGCTGGCAGCACAGGACTTCGCCGAGGCGTTGGCGCTGCTGGACTCTCTTCTTGCCCGCGACCCCAGCGATTCGGCAGTTCTGAAGCTGCGCACCCGGGCGCAGCGCGAGCAGGAGATGCAAGCCAGGTCCGAGACCCTGCAGCGCGAATGGGAAGCCCTGAAGAAGCTGGTAAGCGGAAAGGAGTATTCCCAGGTCGTTTCCCGCGCCGAAGACCTCCTTCGCCGGTTCCCGGGCGAGGCCGACCTGACGCGGCTGGTTGAGTTCGCGCGCAATCAGCAGGCGGAACTAGAGAAGGAACAGCGCCTGCGTTCCTCCCGGGACCAGGTGGAGGAAATGTTGCGATCAAGCCGCTTCGCCGATGCCGAAGCTGCCGCGCGTGCCGCGCTCGAGGCATTTCCCGGAAACGCCGACTTGGCGTCTTTGCTGGAGCGCGCGCAGACCGGCAAGAAGGAGAGGATCCGCCAGATGATTGAGCAGCGGGTCCGGGAAATCAAGGTAAAGATCAACCGCGGGGAATTGAGCGAGGCCAGGGACCTGGCGCGCGAAACCATCACCCGGCTGGGACCCGACACCGACGTGCACCAGTTGCTGTCCTCAGCCGAGGTGGAGTATGAAGCGCGGGAAAGGAAGCAACGCCAGGACGAGAAGCTGGAGAGCGTGAGGAGCATGCTTGCCGCCAGAAAGCTGAATGAAGCCGCTGCGGCGCTCGATGCACTCATCAAGAGCGGGGATTTCGACCCTTTGGATCCGCGTCTCTACCGGGTCGCGGATGAGATCACCGCCGCCCGCGCAGCCGGCGCCGCGACTGCGTCAATCGTCAGTCAACCGGAAGCCCAGCCGAGGGAATACGCCCTGATCGAAGGGCCGCCAGGCGCCGTCGTGGATCCCCCACCTGCCACGCGCCAGACAACGCCGCCGCTCGCTGCGGCGTCGCCCGCATCAACGCCTGCTCCGGAACCTCCCGTGCCGCGGACCGGATCGCCGGCGGTAACCCACGCCGGTCTTACCCCGGCGGCCATTGACCGCGCTTCTCGCACGCTGGCACGCTACGTCGGTCCGATTTCGGCGGTGCTGGCCAAAAGGGCAGCGAAACGGGCGGACAACCTGCGCGCCTTCTACCTGTTGCTTGCCGAATCTCTGGAGGCCGAGAGCGACCGGGCCAGCTTTCTGCGCGACGCCGGCCTCCCGGACTTATAAGCCGCTCCCAGAACGCATCCGAACTCTGCGCGCTAGACCTCCAGCATTTTGATGGCGTGTTTGAGGCTCTTGCGCATACGGCTGAACGCGTCGGCCAGCGTCGCAATCTCGTCCTTGCCGGACGGGCGGTAGTCTGCCACTTCCAGATTGCCCAGGCTCACCTCGTTGGCCACCTTGGCCAGTTGGTTCACGGGGCGGACGACGAGGAAAACGAGCATGCCGTTGAGCGCCACAAAGATGATAGCGAACACCGTCGCCAGCGAGATCATGAATCCCGCCAGGGCCGTATTTGCTCGCTGGACCGGCAGTTGCATCGGCGCCGAGACGATTTGCGCCGTCAGGATGTCATTCAAGTTCCACCCGAACCCATTGTCGCTGCCGTAACGCTCGATCATTGTCCGCGGTGCCATTTGGGGCGTACTGTGACAATACAGGCATTTGGCATCTTTGATCTGCATGGGCCGGGCGATGTAAAGCACGCGGCCATTGGGGGTGTCGCGCACGCCCTCGATCTCTTTCCGGTCGGGGGATTGGCGGAAATAGCGCACAATATCGGCTTCCCAGTCGGTCGCGCGGTTGACCGGGTTGGTGGGATTCAGGGTCGCTTCGCGGTAAGAGTAGTCTGGAAACTTCGTGTGCAGTTGCTTGAAGTACTCGTTCGCCGAATATGCCGGCACCGACTGTGGCAGGAAGGAGTACTTGAGCTGGGTCTCCAAGAGCGGCTTGATCTGGGTATTGGTGTAGCTCCGCACGGCCAGCGCCGCCTCCATCATGATGCGCGCGTTCTCCAGCACTTCCTCTCTGGCGTTGCGCTGTAGCAACCGGTTAGAGACGTATCCGGTGGCCAGGAAGCCGACCGCAAATATCAGCAGCAGGACAAGGTTGAATTTCACGATCAGTTTCACGGTCACCTCCTGGGTTCGTGATCGGGATTCCCGGCTGCCGCCGGCGAAGTTTTCTGTTCGTACTTCTCGGGGTGCAGCACCGGGTCCCACTCCGGATACTCGCGAAGATGGGCCTCCAGCGCCCTGCGGAATTCAGCGTCCTTGAGGCGCGACTGGAAGCGCTCGACGAAGCCCTTGCGCCAGCGCTGCCCGATGGTCAGCCAAGGCTGAATTTCAGCATAGGTGACCTCACTTTCGCGTGGCGGCTCGATCCGCTTGCCGGCAAAGCGAGCCAGCCTAGAAGGCAGTGTGTCGCGAAAAGCGCGCGGCAATGCGTCCACAAAGGCCGGACTGGGGCGGGGAGCCGCAAGGATCGCCTGGCCTGCCCGGCGTGAGAAGAACTGTCCGGCCTTGGCGCTGCTCGGATGCCCCACATACCCTTCCGGACTCACACTGCTGACCCCGGCTGACCCGGACTCGATAAAGAACTCGGCTGCCTCGCCGCTGGCGTGCAGGACGGCGGTACCATCGTGGCTCGTAGCCGCCAGCAGCGGGCTGGCGTAGCAGTAGGTGCCGGCATTGGAGCCGGCCTCGCCCTTCAGCCAGCCGGTGAGAACTACCAGTTCCGCGGTCTTCGCTGCACGGCTGAAGAAATACACTTGGGTGGAAGGGCCCAGCGCCACGATTGCGCCCCCGGGCATTTCCAATTGCACGAATCCCTGGCCGGAGCTTTCGACTATGTCACCCCGGTTCAGTTTCATTCCTTCGATTCCCCGCAGGACTGCAGCGCCTCGGATCACGCGCAAGCTGCCTTCGATGAAGGTGACAGCGCCGGCCTCCTGAGCGGCTACGGGTAGCCGGAGCAGAAGGAACACAACCAGGAACCGCAGCATCGGCCTATGTGAACGCTCGTGCATGGCACTGGAAACCGGTAAGAACCGCCGCGAAAGCCGCTTCGCACGGCAAGTAAGACGCACTTTGTTGGACAATGGCGAGCAGACGCTATACACGCAGGGCTTCATTGGTGTCAAGGGTTACAAATCGATCTTCGTGACAACATCCTCGTACGTAGTTTTCGGCTATGGGGGGAAAAAGTTGCGTATTCGGGAAGCACCTCCGCCGGCCAGCCTGCACACGATGGTTGCGCGCAACAATGGGAGGAAACGACCGCGCGCCAGCTAATGCGCCAGGCCCACACCGCGCATGAGTTCCTGAAAACGGGGTTCGCTGCGCAGTGGATCGTAGGTAGGATCAACCTTGAGAGCGGTCAGAGCGCTGGAATGCTTCAGATAAGCCTCGTGCAACCAGGCTAAAGCCTTGTCGTGTTTGCCTTGGCCAAGCTCTGCCACCATCATCGGCGCGGGATCGAGGTCCTGGCTGCGGTATGCACGTTGCAGCCTTGTCATCGCCTGCCTGGCCTTCGCCGACTGGCCCGAGCGGCCATAGACATACGCCCGCAAGGACCAGATCCAGGGACCTTTTTCAATGCGGCTCCAGTTCTCTACATCGGCGAGCGCATCCGCGAAGCGTCCCTTTTCCACATAGGCGTAGACGATCATGCGGGCCCGCGGAAAATTCGGTTCCATTTCGAGCACCGTACGGAACAGCTCGATAGCGCGATCATATTGCCGTGCGAAGTAGAAGAACGCGGCCTGGTCGGTGGCCATGATCAGCGATAGCGGATCGAGTTGACGTGCGCGCTCGATCTCGGGAAAAGCCTCCTCAAAACGGCCCTGCAAAGCCAGGTGCTCGGCGTACCAATGATGGGCTGTGGCGTAGTTGGGGTCTAGCTGGATGGCGCGCCGGTATTCCTTTTCCGCCGTTGGCCAGTCCCAATCGTAGTTCTGAGCGATCAGAGCCAGCGAAGCGTGGGCCTCGGCCAGGCCCTCGTCAAGCTCCAGGGCGTGCAGCGCTGCGGCCCGCGCTTCAGGCATGAAGTCGCTGGCCGGAGCCAGGCTGTAACCGCTCATTAATACGTAAGAATCGGCGAGTCCGGCATAAGCGCGGGCATAGTCGGGATCCTGAGCGATGGCTTGCTGAAAACACCTGATCGCCTGCTGGATACCGTCGGGCGTCCTTTTGTTCCAAAAATAGCGGCCTTTGAGGTAGTGGTCGTAGGCTTCGTACGTCTTGGGCGGACGCGCAGACAGGCGCTCTGCGCGAGTCCGTTGATGGCCGCCGCCCAGAGTGTGTTCAATCTCGCCAGCAATCTCCTGCGCGATCGCACTTTGCAGATCCAACAGGTTCGTTAATTCACGGTCATATTGTCGCGCCCACACGTGGGTCTGGTCTCTCGCTTGAATCAATTGGGCCGTGATTCGCACCTTTTGAGAATCGCGCCGGACGCTCCCCTCCAGCACGTAGTCAGCGCCCAAGTCTCTTCCGATTTGTTCCAGACGCCCCTGGCTGTTCCTGTAACGCATGACGGAAGTGCGCGCGATCACTCCCAGCCGCTGAGGATCGAGCCGTCCCAGTTGCGTGATCATCTCCTCGGTGAAACCGTCGCTGAAGTAATCTTGCCTGGCATCTCCCGTGAGGTTAAGAAAAGGCAGGACGGCAAGCACCACTCTCTGGCCGGACGGCCGAACGCCAGGCCGCAGGAAGCGCCAGCCAAGATAAGCCGCCGCAGACGCCAGCAGCAGAACCCCCGCTACCCCCATCCATAACCAATGTTTTGGTCTCGCCACTGCTCGGTATGAAGCGGCAGCCGTGCCTGTTGGAGCAAGTAGTGCTGCAATGGTTGCCGCCTGTCTTACCTCGCCATTTCCGTTCACAACCTCACGGACGTCGGCTGCAAAACGGTAGCCCGTCCCTGGCACCGTAACGATATAGTTATGATCTCGTGCGGTCTCACCTAAGGCTTTGCGCAGCAGGAAGACATTCTGCGTGAGGTTGCCCTCCTCCACATAGGAGTTGGGCCACAGCGTTTCCATCAGGTCGTTTTTGGATACTACTTGGCCTCTGCGTTCGACTAGGGATACAAGAATCTCCATTGCCTTGGCGGTTAGCGAGACGCTCTGCCCATCACGCCAAAGCTGGCGTTTTTGTTTGTCCAGGCGGTAGGGACCGAATTCGTACAACTTCCCAGTGTTCAAGCTCATACGTGAGCCGCCGAGAAAATTTGAGAATCTTTGAAGGACCCCCTAAGGACATTTGATTCCCGGTTTTTCCAAACTGTGCGACCTTCGGGGGGAAGGCACTCGTTTGCCGGGATGGGATGTTGGGGGCGTAGTGTACCACGATTCAGTTGTCCTGTCGTCTTTTGCCTTCCGTTTCCGATTTTCTGATTAGAAGCCCAGTACCAGCATTCTCCTCTGGGCGACAGGTCTTACGCACGAGAGGGAAGCGCCTTGGCACGGGCATTGTGGCCGGAAGGCGACACGAGGATTGGCTTGCTCCTGAGACAGGATTTCACCCAGCGTTCTTGTAACTAACTTCCAACGATTGCGTCAGGTTAAAAGGGCTTGGCGACACCGCACCCGGCACGAACAGGAGTGGAACGAATGTTCCCGCGCACCGCTGTGAATCGTCCGTCCCGTGAGGGCGGTGAACAGGCGATGTCTGTCGCTGTCGGGAGGCTGATTGAGGCCAACCTTCCTTACGCTCACGCGATTGCCGCCGAGGTGATCCGGAAGCTGCCGCCGGATCTGGAGAAAAGAGATATCCAGGGATGGGCGGAGCTGGGGCTGGTGGAGGCGGCGAATTCATTCGATCGCACGCGCGGCGTCCAGTTCACGACCTTCGCGTATTACCGCATCAAAGGCGCTATCTATGACGGCCTGCGCAAAATGGGTTGGTATCCTAAAGGGCAGTACCGGCGGATGCGGTTTGAAATGGCCGCCAACGAGTATCTGAAGGATGCTTCCGCGGATCCGCCACGCGCGGTTTCGCCCGAAGCACAATTGCAGGACCTGAAGGACCTCACGGCGAACCTGATGAACTGCTACATGCTCTCCCTGGAAGCCATGCCTCAGGAGCCGTTGGATGCCGCCCAGATTTCTGCTGAAGAGGCCATCGTACGCAGCCAGCAAAGAAAGAGCCTGAGACAATCGCTGGCCCAATTGCCGAAGATAAACCGCCAGGTGCTGGAGCACTGCTACTTCAAAGAGCTGACCTTCGAGGAAATCGGACGCAAGCTGGGCATGTCCAAGTCCTGGGTTTGCCGCCTTCACGCCAAGTCGCTTGAAATGCTTCGCAAACTGTTGACCCAGGGGCCGGCTGCCGGCGGATCCTCCGCAACCTTTTCCGACACCGTCCGATAACTGTAGATGTCATGGTGGATCCTATTGTCGGCAAGGCCGTAAAGTCTCTGGATTCGGCTACCGAACAGGGTGTGGCAGGCCCCGCGAAGACCGGCGAATCCAAATTTGATAAGGTGCGCTCGCGCCTGCTGGACGAGCAGGCGGAACGGACCGAGATCCCGCCCGAGGTAAAGCAGGTCTCGGCCGAACAGCAGAAAGCGCTTCAGGCTGACCTTTCGCAGCGCATTGAAAAGATGGGGACGACCTCTCCTGCAGACCTCTTTGCGACGCATCTTACACAGGCCAAGCAGGGAATGGAGCACTTGACAAATCGTGTAAACGCCTTGCCCAAGACACCGGCATTTGAGCCCTTTCGCCAGCGGCTGGCGAGCATCGACGCACAGTATCAACAAGCCGGACAACTCCTCAGCTCGCTCGACGGCGGGCAGAGCCCAGGCGATTTGATGAAAATCCAAGTGCAGATGTATCAGCTCACAGAGAACCTGGAGCTTATGAGCAAAGTAGTGGAGCAGGTGACTTCCGGAGTCAAGTCGCTTCTCCAAACGTCAGTATAGGCAGCGTCTGTCGCAAACCACCGAGGGATAAATTGCGCCGCCGACATCTCCCAAAGCTGCTGGTGGTCCTGGTCCTGACGATTTTCTTGAGCGGCTGTGTCACCCACAGTCTGCGCACCGGCCTGAGTGAGGGCGACGCCCAGGAGATCGTTGTGCTGCTGAATGAGAATGGGATCGAAGCTTCGGCGGTCAAGGCGGCCGGCGAGAAAAAGGGTGAGGAGAAATGGAGTGTGGTGATTCGCGGCGGTGACCAGAACCTGGCCCGTGCCTGGCGCGTGCTGGAGGAGAATGGGTTACCGCGCGAGAAGGACAAGGGCCTGGAAGACGTGTTCGCCAGTTCGGGCATGATTCCGACCGCAACCGAGGAGAAAGCACGGCTGCTGGTAGGCATTTCGGGAGAGATCAATCGCACGCTCCGGTCGGTGGCTGGGGTGGTGGATGCTCACGTCCTGGTGGTGCTGCCGGAGAGCAGTCCGCTCTTGGATAAGACCGAGCGTGTGCCTCCCACTGCGTCGGTTCTCATCAAGTATCGCGGCAATGACCTGCCGCTGAGTGAAGAGGACGTGAAAAAGCTTGTGGCGCGGGCCGTAGAAGGGTTGCAGCCGGAAAATGTCGCTGTGGTGTACAAGAAAATCGAACCGAAACATGCCGTGAACCGCAATCTTATTCCTCTTCTCGGGAACCAGGAGTTCTTGCTGGCGTCGCTGGCCTTGCTGGCGGTTTCCAGCATCGGCTGTCTGACGCTGGTGGCGAAGAGCCGCTGGCAGAGATCGAAGATCGAGACCCTGCAGCGCCAATTGCAGGTGGCCAGCCAGCGTCCCGCTCCGGCGCGGCTTCCCGAGACTCCGGTGGGGGCGCAAGCGGCGAGGAAAAGTTGAACCTCGAGAGTTTTTGCTACATCGGGTTGGCGCGGTTTCCGGAGCAACTGGAGCCCTGCCTCGCCCTCTTGCCGGACGAGCAGAAGGCGGAAGCGGCGAGGATCCTGGCAACTGTCAAGGATCTGCCGAAGAAGGAGTTGCTGCAGAGATGGTCGAAGCTGCGCGAGGAAGAAGGGGCGACGCTGCGGCGGAAGGCCGGCGAAGTGGCCGGAATCCGGCTGGATGAGATTTCACCTTCTCTTCGAGACTGGTGCGTTTCCTGGTTGGCCGATCAAGATGGATGAAAAGGTCTCAAACTCTGGCGCGGTTCCAGAAAGGATGCTGGTTTCCTCACCCAAGGTCTTAAAGCGTGAAGTGTACGAGGCCACGCGGGAAGCGCGAGACGTGGTCACGCTGGCCCAGGAAAAGGCCAGGCTGATCATCGAAGACGCGGAGCGCCAGCGAGAAGCGATCCTCGAGCAGGCCAGACAGGAAGGGCGTGCCGAGGGTTTGGCCGAATGGAACCACATCCTGGCGACCGCGTCCCAGCGCGCGGACCAACTGGCGAAGAACTGGGAAGAGACCATGTTGCGGCTTTCCGTTCGGGTCGCGGAAAAGATCATCGGCGAACAGCTCAGGCTTCACCCCGAGACCATTGTGGAGATCGTACGCCAGGTCCTGAAGGGCGCGCGCCCCGGAAAGCACCTCACGATTCAGGTGAACCCGGCGGAGGCGCAGCAGGTGCGTAACCGCGTCGATGGCTTGCAGGGCCCGGGTTTCAGCAGCGAAATCGAGATTGTGGCCGCGGCGTCCGTGCCTTCCGGCGGTTGTGTGATCGAAAGCGAGCTGGGCATCATCGACGCGCGACTGGAGACACAACTGAAATGCCTGGAAGATGCCCTCGTACGCGGCGTGCCCGCGGACTAGCGGACCAAGAAGATGGCCAGCCACGTTGCCGACCTTCGCCGATATCTCGACCGCATTGAGCGCGCCTCGCCGGTTCAGGTACGCGGAAGGGTGAAGGAGGTCATCGGCCTTCTCGTCCGAGCGGTGGTGCCGGAAGCCTGGATCGGCGAGATGTGCCTGATCCGCAACCCGCGATCGCCAGCGCCGGTCAAGGCCGAAGTGGTCGGTTTCCGCGATGGGGACGTCCTGCTGATGCCGCTCGGCGAGTTGGTGAACATCGGCCCGCACAGCGAGGTCGTGCCCACAGGCAACTGCCTGACCGTGAAGGTGGGTGATGGGCTGCTGGGCCGGGTGCTGAACGGTCTGGGCGAGCCCATGGACGCGGAATCCAAGGGGCCGTTGTGCTGCGAGGAGGATTTTCCCGTTCTTGGCTATCCGCCGGATCCGTTGAAGCGGCAGCGCGTAGCCAACCCGATCTCACTCGGAGTCCGAGCCATCGATGCGGTGCTGACCGCGGGCGAAGGCCAGCGCATCGGGCTGTTTGCGGCCGCCGGCGGCGGCAAGAGCACGCTGCTGGGAATGATCGCCCGCAACACCGAGGCCGACGTCAACGTGATCACGCTGGTGGGTGAGCGCGGGCGCGAGGTGCGCGATTTCATCGAACACGATCTTGGTCCGGAGGGAATCAGGCGCTCGGTCGTGGTATGCGCCACTTCCAACGAATCTTCGCTGGTGCGTTTGAAGGCGGCGTATGTGGGGACCGCCATTGCAGAGTATTTTCGCAACAAGGGGCTGAAGGTGATCCTGATGATGGACTCGGTCACGCGCTTTGCCCGGGCCCAGCGCGAGATTGGCCTGGCGTGTGGCGAACCGCCCGCGCGCGCCGGCTATACGCCGTCGGTCTTCGCCGAACTGCCCAAGCTGCTGGAGCGCTCCGGAAACTCAGACAAGGGTTCCATCACCGCCATCTATACCGTGCTGGTCGCTGGCGACGACATGAATGAGCCGGTCGCCGACGAGGTCCGCTCCATCCTCGACGGGCACATCATCCTGTCGCGCGAACTGGCGGCGCGGAACCATTATCCCGCGATCAATATCCTGGAAAGCGCCAGCCGCGTCATGAGCGCGGTCACGAACCAGGCGCATCGCCAGGCCGCCGGCACCCTGCGCGACATGCTGGCCACTTACAAGAAGAACGAAGACTTGATTCTGCTGGGCGCCTATAAGTCCGGGGCAGACAAGCGGGTCGACGGCGCGATCGCCAAGATCGACGAGATCAATGCCTTCCTGAAACAGGGGACCGAGGAGAAGTCCGATTTTGCCGGCTCGGTGGAGCACTTGCGGAAGATGTTTCCGCAGGCCGCCGACTCATCATGACGCAGTTCACATACCGGTTGCAGCCTCTGCTGGAACAGAAAGAAGAGGCAAAGAAGGAGGCCGAGCGCGAGCAGGCTCGGCAGGAACAGGAGCTTGAGTCCCAGTCGGCGGTGCTGCGGTCCTTGCAGCACCGCGAGCGGGAGTTGGTGGAGAAACGCGAGCAGTTGCGCCGAGAACTCCTGAGCAAGCCGAGCAGGCACGAAACGCTCACCGCACAGGAAGTGCTGGCCCGGTCGGAGTACGTGAAGACAGTTGGGCTTGAGATTGAGGAGGCGAGGAACGATGTGCTCGCCCAGCGTCAGCTTGTCGAGCAGTGCGAGCTGCGCGTACAGGAGGCGAAGAAGCGCGCCGCGGAAACCCGGCGCGAGGTCGAAGTCCTGACCAAGCATCGCGCGAAACAGGAGGAGCGTTTTCTTCGGGAATTGCAGGTCCAGGAAGAACGCGCCCTGGATGAGATCGGGAACGCGTTGTACACCAACCGGAGGCGTCTGATATGAAGGTCACCGACCCGCAGCCACCCGCCAGCGATCCCAACGTGAACGCTGACGACGTCGATTCCTCCCAAGACGTCGACAACGATGAACCCTCAGCCTTCGCCCAGGTCCTGGAAAAAAAGCGGGAAATGGAGGAAGACAGCGCCCGCTCCAGGAGCGGCAAACACGCTGAGGACGGTTTTGATCCGGCACGTGCCGGGCTGGTGCAGCCACAGGCGGCATTCGAACCCTCTCTCCAGGCAGCGCCCGTTGAGAGCAAGCGCACGGTGGGAGTGCCGATAGCCCTGCAGGAACTGGTTCGCGAGATCTCCGTTGCAACCAATACCGCGGGAAATCAGCAAGTGCACATTGAGCTGAACTCCAACGTGCTGAAGGGGCTCCATATCATCGTGGAAAGGAAGGATGGAGCGGTGGCGATCCAGTTCCAAAGCGCGTCGGACGAAGTAGCGAGGCTGCTCTCAAGGAATGCCGACGCATTGTCGCAGGGGCTTGCTGATCGTGGCGTAAGTGTCGCGAAAATTCAGGTTACCGGCCCTCCCCCATCCACTCGCGCGCAGGATGACAAAGGCCGTTCAAGCCTCGGCGGAAACTGGCAACGTGGAGGACAAGGCGGCAGGCGCTAGGCGACCACTCGCATGCAAACGGCACAACGGTCCCGTCCCACGTCCTATCGCTTTGAGGGTCTGCCGTCCCTCACGCACGAAGAAGTCCTCTTGTGGAACTGGTACTGCCACGTCGGCCCCAGCCAGGTGGAGTGGACGTCATGGCTGGCCGAGATTTGCGGACGTCTCTTCGAGAGGCCCGCCGGACAGCAGCTGCAGCTTGTCCAGACAAACCTGGTCGACACCCAGTTTGGGGAAAAGGTGCTCAGTTTTGGATCCAAGCAGGAGCTGGTGATCGGTCGCGCCGACGACAACGACGTCGTACTCTCAGCCCAGGCCATCGCCAGCCAGCACGCCCGATTGGCTTGGAAGGACGGCCAGCTCCATCTCCAAGACCTCGCCGGCAGGCTCGGAACCTACTTGTGGGATGAAAAGATCCAGCCCAACGAGACTCGCCGGGTGAAAAACGGGGATCAATTCACAGTTTTCCCCTACCGGTTTCGTGTGGTGCTGGAGCAGTGTTGGAGTCCGGAAACCGACGTCGTTCTGAGCGAATGCCGCGTACAGCCGGTCAGCCGTGCCGAATTCTTCCAGGCCTCCCCGGCGGGATGGATCGTCTTCGTGATCAATGCGCATCCCGGCCATGAACGGGCATTGCTGGAGGTGAGTCCCAGTTTTCTGTCCAGGCTGCAACAACGGATGCTTGGACCGTTAGGGCTGGAACAGCCAGCCCTCAGGGTCCCTTCCGACGATGCTCTGCTGGGATTCACGGTCCTCGCGGTTCTTGAGCATCTGAACCGCCGGCTCAAGTTTCCGGTTCAGTTTTCCCTGGGGAAAGGCACGCGGAGCAGCTTGGCCGATGCTACCCGCGGAATCTTCTTGAGTTTCGCGGTTGGCGTTGGCGGATTGACCGGGCATTTCCGGATCTTTCTGCCCATGGAGTTTCTCTCCCAATGCAAGCCGGATCGCGGAGGGGAATCGGGGCAGGATTACCCAGCCGGCCTGGGCTGGAGCTTTCCCGTCTCGGCCGGCTTCGTCGACCTTTCACCGGAAGAGATGGCGCAAATCGGACTGGGAGACGTGCTGGTGGTTCAGCAGGCGCCAGCGGTTCTTTTCCCGGCGGACTTCAGCAGGGGCTGGAGATTGGTCGAGGAGGGAAGCAACTTCGCACGGTTCCGGGTCGATAAATACTTTGAGAGGAGCATTCCGGTGGAAGCTGGGTCTGAGCCGGCAGCGGCGGCGAGCAAGCCGGACCTCGCGACGTTGCCGTTGCGGGTGCACGTGGTCTTGGGAGAGAAGGAATTCACTCTCGAAGAGGTGACGTCTTTGAGCCCCGGCACGATTATCGAACTCGAGGCCGGCAAGTCCGATCCCGTGCGGTTGATGGTGAACGGCAGGATTCTGGGTGATGGCGAGCTGGTGGACGTGGACGGCAAACTCGCTGTCAGGGTGTTGCGTTGGAGAAGCAGCGGATGACCCTGCTGTGGCTGTACGTTACCCCCAGCCCGGCTGACAGCGCGGCCGACCAGCTTACCTCGATCAATTCGCAGATCGTGCAATATGTCGAGGTACTGCTGGCCCTGGCGGGCGTGCTTGTCCTGGCCTACGTGGTTCTGAAAGTCGGGCTGCCGCGCATGTTTGGAATGCGGACCTCGAGCGGCGGTCCCATCCAGGTGCTGGCGCGGTATCCGCTGGAGCCCAAGAAGACGCTTTACCTCGTGAAGGCAGGCTCGCAGGTATTTCTAGTGGGCACCGCGGAGAATCAGGTTGCTTATCTGACCGCCATCGCGCCGGAGAATGCGGAGGAGATGATCGGGGTTGCCGGCAAAGAGGAAGCGCCGGCGAAAGAATTTCGTCGTTTTCTGAGCAGGATCGAAAAAGGCCGGGAAGGCTGACTGCCGCCATGGACCAGGGGTCTTGGGGAATGAAGTGCTCTTTTTGCATCGCAATGTTGCTGTTGCCGCAGATTGCCCAGGCTCAAACGGGCAATCAAACGGCAAACCCCGTGGTGATGGTCATCGTTCTGGGGGCGCTGGCGTTGGCGCCGTTTGTCATCATCATGCTCACCTCCTTCGTGAAAATCTCAGTGGTGCTGTCGATTCTTCGCAACGCGCTGGGAACCCAGCAGGTCCCGCCGAACCAGATCATCACCGGGCTGGCCTTCGTGCTGACCATTTTCATCATGGTTCCGGTGGCCCGCCAGATGTATTCCGAAGCCGGGAGCGTTTCCAATACCAGGGACATATTCTCCGAAGCCAGCGTAAAAAGCCTCTTCGATGCCAGCAAGAAGGCCAAGGAGCCCCTGCGCAGATTCCTCTCTCAGCACAGCAAGGTGAAGGACCGGGAACTGTTTATGGACCTGGCGGTGCGGCTGGAACGCAATGCGGTGGCACAACGCCGGCGGCCGAACTCCGACCAGGCAGGACGGCCTGCAACGCAACCACCGGGCGAGCCGGCGGCAGCAGCCACCGTGGCGCCGGTACAGGCGGCAGTGGCGCAGCTTCCTGCCGTAACCCCGCCGGCAACCGCACCGCTTCCTGCAGCACCGGCGCCGCCCCAGGATGAATCGATCAAGGTGGATAAGCCCGATAAGAACGATTTTCAAGTCCTCATGCCCGCTTTCGTGACCAGTCAACTGAAGGAGGCCTTCGAAGTCGGTTTTCTGCTGTTCGTCCCATTCATCGTGGTGGACATGGTAGTCGCCAACATCCTGCTCGCTATGGGAATGCAGATGCTTTCTCCCACGGTGATCTCGCTGCCGTTCAAGCTTTTGCTGTTCGTGCTGGTGGATGGCTGGTTCTTGATCGTTCGCGGTCTGGTATTGAGCTACGTTTAAGGAGCTGGAGATGAGTCCGGAAGCGATCACTCGTATCCTGCGGGAGGGTTTGATGCTGGTCCTGCTGCTTTCCGCCGGACCGATGCTGGCCAGCATGCTCATCGGTCTGGTGGCCAGCATCCTCCAGGCCACCACTCAAATCCAGGAGCAGACCCTCAGCTATGTTCCCAAGCTGACGGGAGTGTTCCTGAGCATTGCGCTGCTCGGCCCTTGGATCCTGGCCGAGGCGATGAAGTTTACGGTGGCCCTGCTGGAAAGTATTCCGACCGTGCGCTGAGGGACCTTGGGATGCTCGCCGCCCTGCAACACATCCTCGCGAACCTTGGAATTCACACCGATATCGCCACTTCCTTGGTGCTGTTCGGTTTGGTGCTGGCGCGCTTGATCACCGCAATTTCCCTGACACCTTTCCTTGGCGGACGTTCCGTCGCCGGCAGGGTCAAGATCGGTCTTGCCGTGCTGATCAGTGCATTGCTGTTCCCGAGCGTCGCTCCCCAGGACAATCTGGGTGAAATGAGCACGCTGCTGGTGATGTGTCTGCTGGTGAAAGAGGCGATGATCGGGGCCATCCTGGGTTTCCTTTCGCAGATGGTTTTTTTCAGCGTTCAGATGGCGGGCGCGATGATCGATTATGGGCGCGGCATGAGCCAGGCCACGTTTTTTGCGCCACAACTGGAAACCAACGTGTCCCTGCTCGGGCAACTGCAGTTTCAGGCAGCGCTGGTGCTGTTCCTGATCTTGAATGGGCATTTGTTGTTCTTGCGGGCCCTGGCCGCCAGCTTTCGCAACGTGCCGGTCCTGGAATTCCCCAGGTTCGCGGTCGGCACCCTGGCGGGCGTGGAGCAGATGGCGCGTTACACCGGTGTAAGCCTGCTGATCGCGGTGCAACTCAGCGCGCCCGCCTTGCTGGCGCTGTTTCTGGTGGACATCAGTTTCGGAATGCTGGGCAAGGTGGCGTCCGGATTCCACGTTCATAGCGAAAGCCAGCCGGTCAAGGCCTTGCTGGGATTGGGAGTAGTGCTGCTGGCGCTGGCCTACATCGTCAGCCTTATGCCGGGCCATTTTGTCCGCATGATGGGGGAGGTCGACCAGTTCGTACAGCACATTCGGTGAGGGTTCGGAGGTTGGGCCATGCCCGGGGACAAGACAGAACAACCAACTCCAAAACGAATCAACGAGTCGCGGAAGAAAGGTCAGGTGTTCAAGAGCCGCGACCTGATCCAGGCGCTGCTGTTCATGACCGCCGCTGGAGTTCTGACCGCCGGTGGGCCCGCTTACGTCTTCCAACTGGAGGACGTCATGAAGCAGTTCTTTCAGCCGTGGGTGATGCGCGGAGACATGCCGCTGAATGCCATGCTGGCCCGCATGGGCTATGCCTGGTCAAAGTTCCTGTTGCTTTCGGCGCCCCTGCTGGCGGCGCTCGCGCTGGCGGGCGCAGCGGCGAACTTCGTGCAGGTCAAAGCGCTATTCGCCCCTGAGGTCATAAAACCGAAGTTCGACAAGCTGAATCCCCTCAAGGGCTTCAAGAACATTTTTTTCAGCTCCAAGACCTACATCGAGCTGGTTAAGAACCTGATCAAGTTCGCGGTGGTCTTCTGGGTGCTGTACAGCGCCATCCGGGGAAGCTTGCGGGACATTGTCCCCACCGCCGGCATGAGACTCGATCAGACGGCGGCGGTGGCGGCACATCTGATGTCCAGCATGCTGCTGAAGGTCGGGGTCGTTTTTATTGTACTCGGGGCGGCCGATTTCATGATTCAGAAGAAGCTCTACATGAAGAACATGATGATGAGCAAGGAGGATGTGAAGCAGGAGTACAAGGAGCAGGAAGGCGATCCGCACGTCAAGCACATGCGCAAGCACCTGTTCCAGCAGATGATGCACGAGAGCGTGGCGCATAACGTGCCCAAAGCCACCGTCGTGGTGGCGAATCCCACCCATCTGGCTGTGGCATTGCGCTACGACGAGGCGCACATGCAGGCTCCTCAGGTGACGGCCAAGGGGCAGGATTCCATGGCCCTGCGCATCATCGACATTGCCAAGGAGCACAAGGTCCCGGTTGTGCACAATATCGGACTGGCGCACGGTCTCTTCGACTTGGAGATCGGGACTGATATCCCCGAGGATTTGTACGAAGCCGTGGCTGAGGTTTTGAACTTTGTGTACCAGCTTGCAGCTATGGAGGGCTAAACGCTAGAGGACAAGTTATGAGAGTCGATTACACATTGCCGGCCCTGCAGACGGAAACCTTGCCCGAGATGCCGGTCGCTGGAGAAGCCGCGCCATCGTTCCGCGACCACCTCCGCAGCTTGACAGTCCAACTGCCGGAAGGCTGGGAACAGCAGTTGCGGCTGGATGCGCGGCCATTTACCGGAACTTATATCGGCCCGCCGCCACAGCCGGCGACGTTGGTTCGCAGCGATCCGGAGACGGAGCGCTCGCGCTGGCGCAGCATGTTGTCCCGGCATAGCCGGACCCCAGCGGCAAGCCAGTCGGACAGCTCGAACGGTCGCCAGCCGGTCCAGGGAATGCTCGAAATGCTGCTCGAGATGCAGCAGATGGAGGACTCGATCGTGTCGCGCAGCGTAGGGGTAACGCGAGGCTGAGCATGCCAGAGATGGACTGGACACAGGAAGAGATCTACCTGCTGGCCGACCGTGGCTATGCCCTGTATCGGCAAGGTCGGTACCAGGAAGCGGCGGTGATTTTCGAAGGGCTGACGGTGCTCGACCCGTTGAATTCCTATTGCCGGACTGCCCTGGCGGCGGTATGCCTGGCGCTGGGTGAGCCCCAACGCGCTGTGGACGAGCTGTCATTCCTGCTCAACCTGAATCCCGCCGACCACGGGGCGCGGGCACGCCGCTGCGAGGCCTACTGCCAACTTGGGAACTGGGACGGCGCCAGCCAGGACCTTGCAATACTCCGCCGTAACGGCGAGCGCCATCATGTGCGTCGACTGGCCTGGCGCTTGCAGGCCGCCGGTATTTCCACTGGCACAACCATTTAGCAACTTTGTGCGAGCGCACCCGATAACTGGATTGGGCCGATAGCTATGGGCATGACAATTCGAAGGAGGTTAACGACACATGAATATTGTGAACGACGCGATTAAGATCGGTAAGGACTTTGCGACGGGAGACATCAGCAACATTCCAAACGATGTTGTGAAAGGCGCAGTGGACGGAGCTCCACTGTTGTTGGGCGGGCCGGCGGGCGGAATCGCCTCACTCGCCGCATCGGCGTTGGGAGGAACAGCCGCGTCTTCCATTTTCGGTTCCGCGGCCGGCCAGCTGCCGAACATCGCGTCCGGGCTGCTGGGGACGATCGGCAACATTTTCGGCAAAGGCACGAGCGGCGGCAGCAGCGCGGCCGGGTCGCTTGACCCAAACAACCTAGGCGATCTCCAGCAGCAGCTTAACAGCGACACCCAGTTCCAAAAGAACATGAATGACGCGATCACAGCAGCCAAGCGGGAGCAAACGATCCTGGGTGCGGAACTTGACCTGGCGCTCAGCGCACTTAGCAAGATCCACGGTTAACAACCTCGCCGCGACGCAGCGAGATTAGTGAGGAGGAAAAAGGATGGCACAGCAACATTTTTCTGCAGAAGAGGCTGCAAAGAGGATCAGGGCCGGCGAATCGTTAGCGGCCGTGTTAGGGGTGTCGGAGGAACAGCTGAAACGGTTAGCGGCACTTGGCTTCGTCATGTACCAGCAAGGCAAGACCGACGCAGCCCAGGACTTGTTCCGTGGCGTTGTGGCCTTCGACAAAAACAATTACCTCGGATACGCAGGGCTCGGAGCCATTGCTATGGCGGCGAATCCTCCCGATCTCAACACCGCCCATGACAACCTGTCCAGGGCGGTTCAACTGAACCCGAACGATGCCAGCGTGCAGGCCAACTTGGGTGAAGTGCTGCTCAAACAGGGCAAGTTCGAGGAAGCGAGACCGCACCTGGAAAAGGCCTTTCAACTCGATCCGGGACGGAACGATCCGGGCGCCAACCGTGCCCGGGCCATCGTCGTCGGACTGGACATGATCGTGAAGGAAGTGCAGAAGAGGTCGGAGTCGCAGGTGCAGCGGGCCAAGGCGAGCTAACAATCGGCGTGGAAGCGCCGGATTGCAAAGCTGCAGCCAAGCGTCCGGCGCTCGCCCTTAGCCGCAGCGATCTGAAGGCGTTCTTCTCTGCTGCTCGCCGTAATTGCAAGCTCCGGCGACAGGTGACTGGTGTCGCCGTGCCTAAACTGAACAAGCTGATAACATGGTTCCCAAGATTCAGGCGCAGTTCATCGAAATCAAGAAAGAAATCTTGGGCGGGAATCTGTCCGGCGTCCTGACGCGTTTTGCCGACTTGATCCTGGTCGCCTTGGTCGGGGTCATGGTCGGTTTGATGATCGTTCCGCTCCCGACCTTTCTCCTGGACATATTTCTGACCATCAACATCACGGTTGCAGTCACGATCTTGATGGTTTCCATCTATATCTCGAGCCCCACCCAGATTGCTTCTTATCCCACGATCCTGCTGATCACCACACTTTATCGCTTGTCGCTTGATATCTCCGCGACGCGCCTGATCCTGCTGAACGCCGACGCCGGCGAAGTGATCCGCTCGTTCGGCATGTTCGTTGTCAGCGGGAATTTCGTGGTCGGCGCCGTCATCTTCCTGATCATCACCCTGGTGCAGTTCATTGTTATCACCAAGGGCGCCGAACGCGTGGCGGAAGTCTCGGCGCGCTTCACCCTGGATGCCATGCCCGGCAAGCAGATGAGCATCGACGCCGACCTGCGCGCCGGCATCATTGACTTTCACCAGGCGCGTGCGCGACGCGAAGGTCTGGCACGCGAGAGTCAGTTCTATGGCGCGATGGATGGCGCCATGAAGTTCGTCAAGGGCGATGCCATTGCCGGCATTGTTATCACCCTCATCAACATCATCGGCGGACTGATCATCGGCGTCGCGATGAATAACATGCCGGTGATGGAGGCGGTGCAAACCTACTCCATTCTGACCATCGGCAACGGGTTGGTATCGCAGATTCCTGCGCTGCTGATTTCCATTTCGGCCGGCATGGTCGTTACCCGGGTGGCCTCCGAGAACAAGGACGCCAATCTGGGCAAAGATGTGGCCAGCCAGATCCTCGGCCAGCCCAAGGCTATCGCCGTTGCTTCAGGTTTGCTCACCGTGATGGCGATCATCCCCGGCTTGCCCAAGATCCCGTTTTTTATCCTGGCCGCGGTAACCGGGTCGCTGGCCTATGGCCTGGTGCGCGCCGAGAAGATGCATGCAGAAGCGGCGCAGCAGTCTGAAGCCGTGGCGGCCAAGGTCGAAGGGCCTCAGCTTTCGGCTACCATACCCTTGGCGTTGCAAACCAGCGAGACGCTCACCCCCTTCGTCGACACGGCCACCGAGGCGGGCAAGAAGTTCTACGAGCAGTTGATTACTCTACGCAACAACCTGTACTACGAGCTGGGCGTGATATTCCCGCCCATCCGCGTTGAGGGGAATGCTCCCGGGGAAGGCGGCAGCTATATCATTTGGGCCGACGAAGTACCTGTGGTCCGTGGTCAGGTTCGGACGGATGCCGTCCTGGTGAATGCTGCCGTCGCCAGTATCGCCGTCTACGGCCTCCAGGGCGAAGACACTTCCAATCCTGTCACCGGCAAAGCCGCAGCCTGGATCTCGCGTGACCAGGCCGAGCGGGCCAAAGGGGCCGGACTCCAGGTCTGGGACACGCCGGAAATCCTGCTTCTGCACCTCGCGCAGTACCTGCGGAAAAATGCGAAGGAGTTCATTGGCATTCAGGAAGTGCAGCTCATGGTCTCGGCCCTGAAGCAAAGCTATCCGACCCTCATAGAAGAGACCGTGCCCAAGCCCGTTTCACTGCAACTGTTGACCGATATTCTGCGGCGGTTGGTCGAAGAGGAAGTCTCGGTTCGCGATCTCAAAACGATCTTCCAGACGCTTTGCGAGTGGGGCCGCGTCGAGCACGATGTTCTGGCGTTAACGGAACACGTGCGTGCGGGGCTGCGGCGGAAGATCTGCTACCAGGTTTCGCAGGGCCAGCCGCTGCTGTTCGTCTACCAGCTCGACCCGGAAATGGAGGAGATGTTCCGCAACTCGATTCGGCAGAGCGCCAGCGGAGCATACCTCGCTATGGATCCCGCCATGAGCCGCCAAATCATGGACGCGGTTCGGGCACACATCGGCAATCTGCCGCCGGGGGCACAGCGTCCAGTCATCGTGACGGACGCGGAAATCCGGCGTTTTGTGAAGCGGCTGCTCGACTTCGCGATTCCGGATGTGACGGTGCTGAGCTACGACCAGCTCACGCCGCAGATTGGCTTGCAGCCGCTGGGTCTGATCGCGCCACCGGCTCGCGCGCAGATTGCGGGACCATGACGCAGGCGCTCGCCTATGTGCGGGGCGTGGAGCATAAGTCACGAGCGATCAGGTAATACTCGCGGTTCACTTGGAAGCCGGCGCCTGTGAGCAGCGTGTGGCAGTAACCGCCGGGATAGACATGCGTGGCCGAAAACGGTGGCTTGTGCCGTTGGAGGAGCAGTCGCAACAATTGCCGTCCTGCCGCGATGCAACCGTGGGGAGAACGCAGATCCGCGACGACGGTCTTGTTCCCCGGTTCGACCACCATGTATGCGCGTAATACGTTTCCTTCGAAGGCGCCGGCAAACTCAGCGAAGGGGACGGCATTGCGCAAGAAGCCGACGCGCTGAGTCCAGTGCAGGGACTCGCCGCCAAGGAAGGCAAGTTGCGCCAGGGTATCAATGTCGATTTGTCGAACAGAATAACCAGACTCGGCCGCGGGCAAGTGCGGGGAGGCCGCCTCCAGGTCCACCAGCGCGTATTGCCCGTGGAACTGGATGAAGCGGTAGCGGCGGACGTCACGCTCCGGCAGCGTTATGCCGTACAGGATCCGGTAGCCGTCGTCGCGCAGCCTTTCGCAACTCGCGTCAACCAGATGCAGCGCCAGCCTCTGGCTCCGGAACTTCGGATCCGCACCCCAGTAGAACACGTAGCCGTCGCGGGCTTCGGAATCGGTGGAAACAAGCATAACGGCGGCCGGCTCACCATCGACGTAGCGTATGAGGGAGTGTTCGTATGAGAAGTTCCAATACCGCGAGAGCAACATGAATTGGGCGAAGTTGAGCGAGAATCGCGCCGAGGTGTCGCAGGAGGACTCATTCATCACCCGGATCGCGTCGGGAATATTCTCCAGGGTCAGCGGGCGCACGTCGGGCAACATGAGCGAGACATAGTACAGCGACTCTTCCAGAAAGGATACCCAGCGATGAAAAGCGCAGCCAGGAAACGAGACTCGAATGTGGAGACTACTTTCCCCGAAAAAGACGATATCGGCTGGCGGCAGTTCCCGGTTTTCGAACAAGTCCTGACCTCCGAGGAGCCGCCCGCCCTGCTGGCCCAGGTCGAGAAAACCTGCCGCCAGTTGCATGCGCTCACCCAGTCTGGCAGCGAGGCGGATAAGGCTCGGGCTCAGGCCGCCATGACCGCGTATGGCCGTTCCCTGGACCTGTTGCGCCTTATTGGCGACACGCGAGACAAGGCTGCAGCGCAGAAGTAGCAACATCGTGGCAACACAGCACGATAACTACAACAGGAGATGACCTATGCCGGACAACCCCATCACGACCGGGATCAACATGTCCTACTCGGGCTACAGCCTTGACCAGATCCTGCAGACAACCAAGCCGCCGTCGTCAGGAGGAGGGTTCCGTCGCGTGTTGGGCGGCCTGCTCGGAGGTGTTGGCAACATGTTCGCCCCCGGCATAGGCGGCATGATCGGCAGCATGATCAGCGGCGGTTTGGGCGGAGCTGGCGGTCTCGGCGGCACCGGCGGTCTGCTTCAGGACACCATGCAGTACCTCCAGCTCCAGCGCCAGATGAACGCGGAGACGGAGGCGTTCCAGACCGCCTCGACCATCATGAAGTGCCGGCACGACGCTGCCATGGCCGCTGTCCACAATATGCAGTAGCCGGCATTGAGCGCAGGAGCTGAACATGACTGCTAAATGGACGATTACTCCCTCAAGTGAGGAGGCGCAGTTCCTGGGAGAAGCGGGGGTCATTTATCGCGACGCCAGGAATTTCCAGGCTGCGCGCGAGGTGTTTACCGGGATGAAGACGCTCTTCCCCGGAAGTGATGTTCCCGAGGTGCTCCTGGGAACGGTTGAGTTCCACCAAGGCAACTTCGATGCTGCGGAAACCCATTACCGCAAGGCCCTGGAACTCAACCCGCGCAGCGCCCTTGCTTATGCCCATCTGGGTGAAGCCTGTTTGTTCCGCAAGGACAAAGAGGCAGCACGCGCCCACCTGAAGACTGCCCTTACGCTCGACCCGCTGGGAGAGTTCGGCAACCTGGCGCGCCGGCTGATGGAAATGGCGGACC
>DATKLD010000015.1:0-2357 GCA_035542595.1 Terriglobales bacterium | reverse complement strand
TTGACATCAACTCTTGACAAGCCTCACGAAAAATTGATCAGTCGTTGTTGACTCTAAGTTCGCGGGCGCTATAACCCGCTTTCGCGGCGCTCCCGGGTGGGGCGCCGCTACTTGTTATGACCTCAGGAGAGACCACGTGGCGCGTATTGCCGGCGTAAACATTCCCACGAACAAGCGTGTTGTGATCAGCCTTCGCTACATCTACGGCATCGGCCCGGCGAAGGCCCAGGAGATTTGCACGGCACTGGCCATCCCCGACGAGCGCCGGGTGAACCAGCTCTCCGATGACGAAATTCTCCGCCTGCGCGAGATGATCGACAAGGACTTCCGCGTCGAGGGCGACCTCCGCCGCGAAGTGGCGATGAACATCAAGCGCCTGATGGATCTCGGCTGCTACCGTGGCCTGCGTCACCGTAAGGGCCTGCCGGTCCGCGGTCAGCGCACCCACACCAACGCCCGCACCCGCAAGGGCAAGGCCGTGGCCATCGCTGGCAAGAAGAAAGCCACCCGCTAATTTTCCGCGCATAGCGTCAGACACAGGATTACCGATATGGCGAAGCCCGCCTCTTCCCGCCCCCGCAAGAAAGAACGCAAGAACATCATCGCCGGTGTTGCGCACGTTCTCGCCAGCTTCAACAACACGATGGTCAACATCACGGACGCGCAGGGCAACACCATTGCCTGGTCGACCGCTGGTAGCCAGGGCTTCAAGGGTAGCCGCAAGTCCACCCCGTATGCCGCGCAGGTCGCCGCCGAGGATGCCGGCCGCAAGGCTCGTGAGCACGGCATGGAGACCCTCGAGATCGAGGTGAGCGGTCCGGGTTCGGGACGCGAGAGCGCGCTGCGCGCCCTGCAGGCCGTGGGCTTCCAGATTTCCGCGATTCGCGACCTGACGCCGATCCCGCATAATGGCTGCCGGCCGCGCAAGCGCCGCCGCGTCTAATACGGGTTCGGGTTTTTCTTTAGGCCGGGGTGTGGTTTTGCCGCCCGGGCCGGAGGGGTGAATGTTGAAAGACTCTACATTGTCTCTGCAACGCAACTGGCAGTTGCTGATCAAGCCGGAGCAGCTCGACGTCGAGTTCGGTGCCGATGCGTCCCGTATCGCCACGATCATCGCCGAGCCGCTGGAACGCGGCTTCGGTCTGACGCTAGGCAACGCGCTGCGCCGCATCCTGCTCTCGTCGCTGCAGGGTGCCGCCGTTACCGCGGTGCGCATCGACGGCGTGCTGCATGAGTTCTCCACCCTCGCCGGCGTGCGCGAGGACGTGACCGACATCGTGCTCAACATCAAGCAGCTCGCCGTGCGCATGCATGGCGAGGGGCCGAAGCGCATGGTGCTGACCGCGACCGGCCCGGGCGAGGTCAAGGCCGGGCAGATCCAGGCCGGGCATGATATCGACATCATGAACCCCGATCTCGTGCTGTGCACGCTGGACGAAGGCGCCACGCTGGGCATGGAATTCACCGTCGGCTCCGGCCGGGGCTACGAGGCGGCCTCCGCCAACCGCCCCGAGGACGCGCCGATCGGTCTGATCCCGGTCGATGCCATCTACTCCCCGGTGCGCCGCGTGTCCTACAAGGTCGAGAAGACCCGCGTGGGCCAGGTGACGGACTACGACAAGCTCATCCTGGAAGTGGAAACCAACGGCGCCGTGTCGCCGGAGGACGCCGTGGCCCTGGCCGCGCGCATCCTGCAGGACCAGCTCAGCATGTTCGTGAACTTCGAGGAGCCGCAGCGCGCCCGCCCCGAGGAGCCGCGCATCGAGCTGCCCTTCAACCCGAACCTGCTGCGCAAGGTGGACGAGCTGGAGCTTTCCGTGCGCTCCGCCAACTGCCTGAAGAACGACAATATCGTGTATATTGGCGATCTCGTGCAGAAGAGCGAGCAGGAAATGCTGCGCACGCCGAATTTCGGCCGCAAGTCTTTGAACGAAATCAAGGAAGTGCTGACTGTCATGGGGCTCTCCCTTGGCATGATCGTGCCGGATTGGCCGCCCGAGAATATCGAGGAACTGGCCAAGCGCTCGGACCAGCCCTTCTAAAGTATTAACAGGAACACTTTATCATGCGTCACGGTCTCAGCGGTCGTAAACTCGGCGTCACCTCCTCCCATCGCGCTGCCATGTTCCGGAACATGGCCGTCGCGCTCATCAAGCATGAGCAGATCACCACCACCCTGCCGAAGGCGAAGGAACTTCGCCCGGTTGTGGAGAAGTTGATCACGCTCGGCAAGCGCGGCGGGCTGCACGCCAAGCGCCAGGCTTTCGACCAGCTCCGCGACGAGACGATCGTGGCGAAGCTCTTCGACACCGTTGCCGAGCGCTACAAGACCCGCGCCGGTGGCTACACCCGCGTGC
>DATKLD010000014.1:0-4720 GCA_035542595.1 Terriglobales bacterium | reverse complement strand
AAGAAGACGGCGAAGAAAGCCGCGCCTAAGAAGAAACCGAAGAAATAAGCCCGACGAAGATCCTAGTTTTGAAACTGACAACTGGCAACTGACTACTGACTACTGGTTTTCTATGGCACACAAAAAAGGACTAGGCAGTTCACGCAACGGCCGCGATTCGAACTCGCAGCGGCTGGGAGTCAAGGCTTTCGGCGGGCAGCTCGTGCCCGGAGGCACAATCATCGTTCGGCAGCGCGGCACGCGCATCAAGCCGGGCCTCAACGTCGGCCGCGGCAAGGACGACACGCTCTTCGCCAAGGTCACCGGCGTCATCAAATTCATCGACAAGGGCGGTATGGGGAAGTACGTCCTCATCGAGCCGGCTGAGACGGCTAAGGCCTGAGCCTGAGAGCTCCCTCGCTGCGCTCGGGATTTCGGCAGCGGGCTCCCGCTTCCCTCCGCTGCGCTCAGGGTCGGCTCACGCCCGCTAAACGCCTCAAGCTACTGCACGAAGCACAGCGCCAGCAGGATCAGCCCGAACAGCAGCGCCTGCCAATTCTCGCGGGTCATGACTTCCTCTTCCTCCGCTTGGCCTAGAGGCAAGGTCCGCGCCAGTGTTCTCCTCCCACAGAATCAGTAAGTTATGCTCCAATAGCCGGGGCGGCTGTGTTCTCTGTGACACGCTGCATTGACGGCGGCACACGCTGGCTGGCAACCGGCGACTGACAACTGCCTTTCCATGTTCATTGACGAAGCCAACATTAGGGTAAAGGCCGGCGATGGCGGCAACGGATGCGTCGCTTTCCGGCGCGAGAAGTTCGTCCCGCGCGGCGGCCCCTCGGGTGGCGACGGCGGCAGGGGTGGCGACGTCATCATGGAATCCAGCGAGCGCCACAACACGCTAGTGCACTTCCGCTTCAATCCCGAGTACAAGGCGGAGCGCGGCCGCCACGGCGAAGGCTCCAACCGCAGCGGGCGCGAGGGCGCGGACGTCGTTCTGAAGGTTCCGGTCGGGACCATCCTGTATGACCCCGACTCCGGTGAGCGAGTCCACGACTTCACGCGGCCCGATGAGCGCATCGTGATCGCCCGCGGCGGGCGCGGCGGACGCGGCAATGCGCGCTTCGCAACTTCCACCCACCAGGCACCGCGTGAGTGCGAACCCGGCCGTCCCGGCGAGGAGCGCGCTTACCGGCTCGAACTGAAGCTGCTGGCGGATGTCGGGCTGGTGGGTTATCCGAACGTCGGCAAGTCCACGCTCATCTCGCGCATCTCGGCCGCGCGTCCCAAGATCGCCGACTATCCTTTCACCACGCTCGAGCCTAATCTGGGCGTGGTGGCCATAGGCGAAGAACCGGAACCAATCAGCTTTGTGGTCGCTGACATTCCCGGGCTCATCGAGGGCGCGCACCAGGGCACCGGCCTGGGTACGCAGTTTCTGCGGCACATCGAGCGCACGCGGCTGCTGGTACACCTGGTAGACGTTTCGGATGCGAGCGGCCGTCCCGACCCGGTGAAGGATTTCGAGGTGATCATGAACGAGCTGGCCAACTTCGGCGCCGGTCTGGAGAAAAAGCCGATGCTGGTGGCGGCTTCGAAGATCGACGTCGCCAACAAGCAGAAGCTGGCGAAGCTGCGCCAGTTCTGCCGCCGCAAGCGGCTCAAACTCTATCCCATCTCCGGCGTGACCGGCGAGGGCATCGACAAACTCAAGTACTCCATGGCCGAGCGCGTGGATGAGATACGGCGAAAGGCATCAACCACAGAGGACGTAGAGGAGAGAAATGCCACGGATTTCCACGGATAAACGAGATTTCGAAGTTCGTAACGATCCGTGAAAATCCGTGGCTTTTTTGGCCCTCACTCCTTCGGCATTGTCATGTCGATGAAACCGGTAAAATCGTTCTTCATCTTGCTGAGCCCTTCCTCGGGCAGGTACACCATGTGGCCGGCGTCGTAGGTGGCGAAGCTGATGTTCCTGCGATATTCCGGACCGAGGTCGAGGTGGTTCATGGTGTAGTCGGCAGCGGAATAGGGCGTAGCCAGGTCGTAGTAGCCTTCCATGACCAATATCTTCAGATAAGGGTTCTTTACCATGGCAGCGCGCAGTGGCGTCGCCGTGTCCGGAAAGCCCTCGATGGCCGAGCCCCACTCCCACTTGCGCCAGAAGCTGTCCGGCTCGGCAGTGTTGATCTGGCCTGCGGAGACGTAGTAGGGCAGGTCGGTCTTGTAGCCGAGTTCCCGCCGCACGTAATCGTTGAAAACTGAAGTGAAGGGCGGACCGATAGCGGCGCCGGTGGGATCGTAGAAGGGCGTATCCAGAAATCCGTTGGGATCGGGGCCCGTGTAGCGGCCGTCCAGGCGTCCCACTCGCAGCTTCCGGTCGGCGAGCAGGTGGTGCGTGAATTCCCTTACGTCCACACGCAGGTTGGCTTGATCAATCAGTTCCTTCCTCAACCCGGTGTAGCGGGCCAGCCCGTCGATGGCAGCCTGCCGCTCCTGCGGGCTGAGGGCATCACCCTTGGCCAGCGCGGCCGCGTATTCGGTCGAGGCCCAATGCTCAACTTCCTGACGCGTCTTCTGCATGTCTTGCATAAGCTCGGGCGCCAGCCGCTTGTGGTAGGCGGCGATCATCGTGTACGTAGGAAGCGTGAGAACGCAAGCCAGGTCGTTCTTCTTGGTGATCTCCAGGGTCTCGAAGTCGATCACCATGGAGAGCAGGACGATCCCGTTGAAAGAGATGCCGCGATTGCTGAGAAACCCGGCGATACCGGCGGCGCGGGTGGTCCCGTAGCTCTCGCCCAGGATGTAGAGCGGAGAGTTCCAGCGCTCGTAGCGGCTGATATACATGCGGACGAATTCGCTGAAGGCTTCGATGTCGCCTTTCAGGCCCCAGAACTTTTTCCCCTTTTCCATGTCGGCAGGACGGCTGTAGCCGGTGCCGATGGCGTCCACCAGCACGAGGTCGGTCTTGTCCAGCGGCGTACCGGGGTTGTCTATGAAGCGGTAGGGCGAAGCCGGCATCATGCCGCCCTTGGCGAGTACGACCTTGCGCGGCCCCAGCGCGCCCAGGTGCAGCCAGATTGAGGCTGAACCGGGGCCGCCGTTAAAGGCAAAGGTCAGCGGACGCCGACCGGGTTCGGCGCCATCGAGCGTATAGGCGACGAAGAACATTTGCGCTTCGACCGCACTGGCCGGGTCCTTGATCGGCAAGCGCCCAGCCGTGGCCGTGTAACGCAACGTTTTGCCGTCCAGCTTAATCTCGTGATGCGTCACCACGGGTGGGATTTCCTTCATGTCCCACTTCAGCGCCCGCAGCGCCGCCTGTTCGCGGGCTTCCGGGGTGGACGGCGTCTCCGCCTGCGGCGGCCGTTGCGGCTCCTCCCGGTGCGTTTCTGCGGCCCGAGGCGTCTCTTCCGGCGGCGTCTGGGTGGGCGCAACCTTTTCACCAGGCGCCGTCTTCTTGGCCCGCGGCTCCGGCGGGCTGGTCTGCTGCGCAGGCGCAGTTGACAACAAGCTGAGACATGCGAGTACCAGGGCGGGGATCCTCATGTGGGCTCCTGTTTGATCGTGTTTGCTGCGATTCAGACTGCCTGAGACGAAATGGACTGTAACGCCAGCCCTCGAGTTCGGGGCCTGCGTTTGCCCGGTTCACCCCAGTCGCGGCAACATGGTAGGCTGCTGAGACTAACAGAACCATCGAGCACTCCGCCAGAGTGCAGGGAGCCCTTGCATGAGAATTGCGAAAGATGTTACCGAGCTGATTGGACGTACGCCGTTGGTTCGCCTGAACAAGGTGACGGCAGGCTGCCGGGCCACGGTGGTCGCCAAGCTGGAGAGCTTGAATCCCTGCAACAGCGTGAAGGACCGCATTGGCGTCAGCATGATCGCGGCGGCCGAGGCGGCAGGGAAGATCCGCCCCGGGAGGACCGTCCTGATCGAGCCGACGAGCGGCAACACCGGCATCGCCCTGGCCTTTGTGGCTGCGGTGAAGGGCTACCGCCTGATCCTGACCATGCCGGACACCATGAGCCTGGAGCGCCGCGTGTTACTCCGCGCCTTCGGAGCCGAGATTGTGCTCACGCCCGGGGCGAAGGGCATGAAGGGCGCCATCGCCAAGTCCGAACAGATCCTGGCCGAGACCCCGGACGGCTTCATCCTGCAGCAGTTCGCCAATCCGGCCAATCCCAAGATCCACCTCGAAACCACCGGGCCGGAGATCTGGGAAGACACGGATGGCAAGGTTGACATCCTTGTGTCCGGGGTTGGTACAGGTGGCACGCTGACCGGAGTCACCGAGTACATTCGGCCGAAGAAGCCGGCGTTCAAGGTTGTCGCCGTTGAGCCCACCGAGAGCCCGGTGCTCTCGGGCGGACAGCCCAGCCCGCACAAGATCCAGGGCCTCGGCGCCGGCTTCGTGCCGGAAGTGCTGCGAACGGACTTCATCGACCAGGTCATCAAGATTCCGAGTGAAGACGCGATTGTGATGGCGCGCCGCCTGGCCCGGGAAGAGGGCCTGCTGGTAGGGATTTCGTCCGGCGCTGCCGTCGAGGCCGCCCTGATCGTGGCTCGCCGGCCGGAGAATGCCGGCAAGCTGATCGTGGTGGTCGTGCCCGACTTCGGGGAACGATACTTGAGCAGCGTCCTCTTCCAGGCCCTGCGGGATGAAGCGCAGCAGATGGAAGCGGTGATGATTTGAAGGGGCGGTCGCCTGGTCCGCTGGTGGGGCTGACCGGCTTCG
>DATKLD010000013.1:0-20803 GCA_035542595.1 Terriglobales bacterium | reverse complement strand
CAGCCCATTGTGCGTGCTGATCTCGTGGAAGTCGGTGCACGAGCGCGTCAAGGAATTCTTCATCCTGCTGCTGATTCTGGAGACGTCGCTGATCGGGGTTTTTGTCTCGCTCGACCTGTTCCTCTTCTATTTCTTCTGGGAAGCCAGCCTGATCCCGATGGCGCTGATCATCGGCGTCTTCGGGCACGAGCGGCGCGTGTACGCCGCGGTGAAGTTCTTCCTGTTCACTATGATCGCCTCGGCTTTCATGCTGGCGGCGATCATCTGGCTCTACGCGCGCACCGGCAGCTTCGACTACTCGGCGATCCAGTCGGCGGTGCAGGGCGGACAGATCGGATGGCAGGCTGCGCTGTGGTGTTTCCTGGGATTCTTCGTCGCATTTGCCGTCAAGGTGCCGATCTTCCCCCTGCACACCTGGCTGCCGGACGCGCACTTCGAAGCCCCCACCGCCGGCTCCGTCCTGCTGGCGGGCGTGCTGCTGAAGATGGGGACGTACGGTCTGCTGCGCTTCAACGTCGGACTTTTCCCCGAGCAGGCGCGCGAACACGCGCCCTGGATCATCACCCTGGCGATCATCGGGATCATCTACGGGGCGCTGGTAGCGATGGTACAGCCGAATCTAAAGAAGCTGGTGGCGTACTCGTCGGTCAGCCATCTTGGGTTGGTTGTGCTTGGCATCTTCAGCTTCACACAGATGGGCACGGACGGCGCGGTATACCAGATGCTGAACCACGGCGTCTCCACGGGCGCGCTCTTCATGCTGGTGGGCATTCTTTACGAGCGGCGGCATACGTTTGAAATCTCTGAGTTCGGTGGGCTGGCCACGCCCATGCCCATCTACGCCACATTCTTCATGGTCATCATGTTGTCGTCTATGGGGCTGCCGCTGCTCAACGGCTTCGTGGGCGAGTTCCTGGTGCTGAGCGGCGCGTTCCAGGCTAAAGCGCTACACGGAATCCTGGCGGCCACCGGCGTCATCTGGAGCGCCTGTTATCTGCTGTGGATGTACCAGCGCGTGTTCTTCGGAAAAGTGAAGCGAGACGCCAATGCCGCGGTGCCGGACCTCGATGCGCGCGAGCAGGTTGCGCTGTGGCCGACGGCGCTGGCCGCGCTGGCGATGGGCGTCGCGCCGCTCGTCTGGCTGAATGCCATCGAGCCGGCGGTGCGCACGGTGCTCTCGCCGCTGGCGCAGATGGCGGAGGGCATGGTGCGATGATCCAAGCCTCCGACTACATTCGCGTGCTGCCAGAGATCCTCCTCACGCTGTTCGGCGTCGCCGTCATGATGGCGGAAGCGGCGCTGCCGGCGGGCGCCAGCCGCAAGCCGCTGGGCTGGCTGGCGTTCGTGGGCACGCTGGCCGCTCTCGCCGCTACCGTGTACCAGGCCAGCTACCCGGGTACGGCCTTTTTCGATATGGTGCGGGTGGACAGCTTCAGCATCTTCTTTCACTTTCTCATCACCTTCATCGCCGCGCTGGTAGTGCTGTCGTCGTTCGAGTATCTCGAAGACCAGCAGATCCGCGCCGGCGAGTACTACGGGCTGATCCTGTTCGGCGCGGTGGGCATGGTGCTGATGTCGTCGGCGGTCGAACTGGTGCTGATCTTCATCGCGCTGGAGATTTCGTCGATCTCGACTTACGTGCTGGCCGGATTCCGGCGGCGCGCGCCCCGGAGCATCGAATCGTCCATCAAGTATTTCCTGCTGGGCTCATTCGCGACCGCGTTCTTCCTCTACGGCGTGGCCTTGACGTTCGGCGCGACCGGCACCACCAGGATCTACCAGATCGCGGCCACGATCCAGGGCGGGGAACACACGGCCATGATCCTGACTGCCGTAGCCCTGATGTTCGTCGGCCTCGGTTTCAAAGTGGCGGCAGCGCCGTTCCACGTGTGGACCCCGGACGTCTATGAGGGCGCACCCGCGCCCGTGGTGGGGCTGATGTCCACGGCGCCTAAAGCAGCGGCGTTCGCCGTCCTGCTGCGCATCTTCTTCGCTGCTTCCACTCCCGGATGGTTCTGGCCAGTGTGGATTTCAGCCGCGCTTTCCATGACCCTGGGCAACATCTCGGCGCTGGTGCAGGACAACGTGAAGCGCCTGCTGGCCTATTCCTCCATCGCGCACGCCGGCTACCTGCTGGTAGCATTTGCGGCTGCCCGCGAGATCGGCATCTCGGCGGCGATGTTCTACACCGCCACGTACGCCCTCATGAACGTGGGAGCATTTGCCGTGGTCAGCCACTTCGCTGCGGCCGGCGAACGCTACGTCACGCTGGAGGATTACGCCGGCCTCGGCCGCCGCTCACCCGTCCTGGCCGCCACGCTCACCATCTTCCTGCTTTCGCTGATTGGGATTCCCATCACTGGCGGCTTTTTCGCCAAGTTCTACGTCTTCAGCGCTGCCCTGAAGTCGAACCTGGTGTGCCTGGTGATCATTGCGGTCGTGAACAGCGCCATCGCCTCATACTACTACCTGCGCATCATCGTGCTGATGTACATGCGCGACGCGCAACAGCCCGCACCGCCGCTTGAGGGTGTCGGCATGCCGCTCGGCATCGCCCTGACCCTGACCGTAGCCGCGACCATTTATCTCGGCGTGCTGCCCGGACGCGTCCTCGATTACGCCAGCCGTGGGGCCGCGCTGCTGGTGCGGTGAGGGTGCCCCACATCTGCCTTCTTCTGGCAGATGTGGGTACATTACCGCAACAAAAAGCCCCTGCTCGCGCAGGGGCTTTAATTGACGATGCAGAGATCCTTCGCTTCGCTCAGAGCCTGCCCTGAGCGAGCGCAGCGAGTCGAAGGGATGAGCGCCGCGGGCTCAGCTTCTTAGCCTGCCCTGAGCAGCTTCGCAAAGAGAAGCTGTCGAACGGGCCCGCGAAAGCGCGCTCACTTCACCTTCGCGAAGATGATCACCAGCGTGTACAGGGCGAGTGACTCGATCAGCGCCAGGCCGAGAATCAGCGCGAGCTGGATGCCCGCGCGGGCAGCGGGATTGCGCGCCAGCCCTTCGCAGGCTGCAGCCGTGGCCCTCGACTGGCCGATCCCGCAGACAGCGGAAGCGATGGCCATGGCGAAACCGGACGTGATGGCGACCCAGTTGGTGGCGGAGCCAGCGGCCCCTCCCTGGGCAAAGACAGGCACGGCGAAGCACATCACCGCCAGTGCCATGAAGATGAAGCTCAAGGTACGACGCATGTTGACTCTCCTCTATCAGAATTGCCGCCAGTGGGTGGTTGACGTCATCCTCGTGCAGACGCCCTCACGCTGTACGGCGAACTTGCTTGCCGGTTTGTTAATGCGCTTCCGACACCGCTCCGGCCAGGTAGACCGTCACCAGCAGAACAAAAATGTAGGCCTGCAGGAACGAAACGAAGATGTGCAGGCCCATAAACAGCACCGGAACACCCAGCGGGACCAGCGAAAAGAAGACCAGGGTCACCAGGTCGCCTGCGAACATGTTGGCGAAAAGCCGGACGGTCAGCGACAACATACGAGCGCAGTGACTGATGAGTTCGATGGGAAGCATGATCGGCGCCAGCGCCAGCATCGGTCCGATGAACTGCTTGACGTAGGCAGCGCCGTGCTTGCGAATTCCCTGAAGCTGATAATAGACGAACGATGCTACGGCACAGCCCAGCGGCACAGCCGGGTTCG
Organism: Terriglobales bacterium; assembly: GCA_035542595.1. Lineage (GTDB taxonomy): Bacteria > Acidobacteriota > Terriglobia > Terriglobales > Acidobacteriaceae > JAHFUA01. Next base: position 17,153 of record DATKLD010000013.1, on the reverse strand, counting down.
CGGTGGGCGATTCGAACCCGGGGATCAGACCCATCAGGTTGCATACCAGGATGAACAAGCCGAGCGCCATCAGGAAAGGCGTGAAGGCCTCGCTGTGATGCCCGATGATCTCTTCGCTCTGGTTCTGAATGAATCCGTGCAGCCCCTCGACGATATGCTGCAAGCCGCCCGGACTTTCAACCGAAAGCCGCGCCCGTACCAGCACGAAGAACACAAGCAGAAGAATCGCGACCAGGATTTCCATGGCCACAAAATTGGTGATGGGAGTCTTGGGGTGCTCGGGCTGGATGTGCAGCGCCTGCAGCAGCGCCAGCGCGATGCCGCCGAAGTACTTATTGAGAAGTGCGGTAAAAGGAAGTTGTTCCATGAAAAAACCAGTACTCAGTATTCAGTACTCGGTACTCCAGTTAAACCCCACGACGCAAGGCCGCGTACAGCTCATAAGCCGCTTCGATCAGGATCGCGCCGACCGGAAGGAACAGGCCGGCAAGAAGGCCGTACAGGCTGTCCCGGGAAATTTTGAATATAGCATAGGCAGCGAGGGCTATCAAAAAGTAACGCAGCAGGAAGCGCAGCACCACGCCCTTGCTCGATTGACGCTCGCCCGTCGCCGTTGCACGATCAGCCAGCGCGCTCACCACACGCTTGAGCCAGTGGAAATTCAAGAACGCAATCGCACAGCCGACCAGGAAACCAGCGCCCACCGCCATCCCGAATCGCAGCAGCACGACGATCGTCGCCACGATGGCCAGCCCCAGCATGAAGCGCACGATTCGGGCATAGGCGCCTGAATACAGGCTCTCAGCTTGCGGTGGAATCGTCGGCTCGTCGGCCATGGGGATGAAGGGCATTGTAGTCGTCCCTGCCGGCGAGACTCCGGCGCTACTGCTTCGATTCCGGCCCCGTCACCGCGCGAATCAATTCCACGAATCCGGCGATGATGCCGAGGATCAGGCCCACCAAATAGAGCCAGCTAGTGTGCAGCCACCTGTCGAGCAGCGTCCCGATTACCCACCCGACGAAGGTCGAGGCGGGAAGGGCCAGGGCCAAGCCGCTGTAACGGGCGGCCAGCACCAGGAAGCTCCGCTTTTGTTGATTGCCTTCCTCTGGTGGCGGCTTCGGCATCGCCTCAGCGCAGCAACTGCGCCACTGGCGCGTACTGTGCCAGGTGCAGCGACCAGTTGACAGCGCGGATGAACGGATCAGGGTACAGGCCGATGCCGACGGTGGCAAGCGCCGTGATCCCCAGCGCCGTGTTCATGCCAAACGACAGGCTGACGGGCACGGTGTCCGCCGCCGGCCGCATGAACATGGCGTTCACGACCTTGATGTAATAGTAGAGTGCCACGGCCACATAGAGCACCGCCAGCGACGCCAGCGCGTAGTGTCCGGTCTCTATCAACGACAGGAAGATGAAGTACTTGCCGTAGAACCCTGCCAGCGGCGGGATTCCGGCCAGCGACAGCAGGAAGATCATCATCAGCACGGCTTCGGTCGGGGCCTTGAACCAGAGGCCGGAGATGTCTTCAAGTTCGTCGCCGATGATCTCCCGGCGGCGCAACGAGGTGATCACCGCGAACACGCCCAGGTTCATGAAGGTGTACACCAGCAGGTACACCAGAATGCCCTTGATGCCATCAGGGCTGACGGTCTGCCGGTCGCCCGCGATCAGGCCCAGCAGCATGTAGCCGACGTGCGCGATCGAGGAGTAGGCGAACAGGCGCTTGAGGTTGGTCTGGGTAAGCGCGGCGAGATTGCCGCCGGTCATGGTGGCGATGGCGACAAACACCAGCAGCGGCACATAGAGCGGCCGCAGCGGATTCATGCCCCAGAGCAAGATGCGCAGCAGCAACGCCCAGGCCGCGGCCTTGCCGGCGACCGACATGAACCCGGTGATGGAAGTCGGCGCGCCTTCATAGGCGTCGGGCGCCCACTGGTGGAAGGGCACGGCGGCGACTTTGAACAGCAAACCGGTTGCGGTCGTGATCAGCGCCAGAACCAGGATCGGGTCGGTCGATTGCGTTGCCATGCGCGCGCTCAGCACGGTTGCAATCTGCGGCAGGCGTGTGCTGCCGGTCAGTCCATAGAGGAGCGAGAGGCCATAGGCAAAGATTCCCGACGAGAAGGCGCCCAGCAGCAGGTACTTAAGCGAAGCCTCATTGGAGCGGCGGTCGCGGCGCAGGAAGCCGACCAGCACGTACGTGGAGATGGCCATCAGCTCCAGGCTGATGAACAGCATGATGAGGTCGGTGCCGCAGGCCATGCCCATCATGCCCACGATCGACAGCAGAATGAGCGCGTAGAACTCGCCGTGGTTCTCCTTCTCGACCTCCAGGTAGCGGGTAGACATGAGGATGGTGATCGCGCCCGCGGCCAAAAACAGGTAGAAGAAATAAATAGCGAAGGAATCCATGGCGATCGTGCCGCCGAAGCCGTGGGTGAACAGGTCAAGCGGCACGCCCCGAGCCTCAGCCATGCGATACGGCCTCTGGATGTCCCAGTAGACCGTAAACGCGGAAAGCAAGATCCCTATCAGCGCAGTCAGGGCGTTCAAGCGCTTCCACTCCGCCGGCAGCATCAGGTCGATCAGCAGCACGCCCAGCGCGAACAGCGTGAGCTGCACCATGGGCAGCGACAGCGTCCAGTCGAACCCGGTGAAGTATTGGGAGTACGCGGACACTAGTGTTTCTCCTGGACCCCGACCGCGGACGCCGTCATAGGTTTGGCACCCGCCGTCTTAGCCGGGTGCATCGCCGGGACCTGGCTCACGGGCTCGGGCATGGCGGCCTGGACCGGCGCTGGCGTCAGCGGATAATCCGGACGCACCGTCTGCACGATCTGGTTGCAAGGCTGCTCCAGAATCTGGAAGAACGGCTTGGGATAGAGCCCGATCACGAACGCCAGGATCAGCAGCGGCGTGAAATAGGCGACCTCGCGAGGCGTCAGGTCTAGCAGCTTTTCGTTCTTGGGATTCGTGACCGGCCCGAAGAACACGCGCTGGTAAAGCCACAGCAGGTAAGCCGCGCCGAGGACGATGCCGATCACCGCCCACGCCGCCCAAATCTTGTTCTCCGGATAGACGCCCTGAAGAATCGTGAATTCCCCAATAAAGCCGTTGAGCAGCGGCAGTCCCATCGAGGAGAGGAACATGATCAGCGTGATGGCAGCGTACCAGGGCATGACGTTGGAGATGCCCCCGTACTCGGAGATCATGCGCGTGTGGCGGCGCTCATACAGGACACCGACGATCAAGAACAGCGCGCCCGTCGAGATGCCGTGGTTGATCTGCTGCAAGACCGAGCCCGACAGGCCGAGTGGCGTCAGGGCAAAGATGCCGAGGGTGCAGAATCCGAGGTGGCTGACCGAACTGTACGCCACCAGCTTCTTCATGTCCTTCTGCATCAGGGAGACCAGCGCGCCGTAGATGATGCCGATGAGTGACAGCACAATCATCCAGAAGCGCATCTGGTTGTTCATGGCGACGCTGGGGAAGAACGGCAGCGAGAAGCGGATCAGGCCGTACGTTCCCATCTTCAGCAGGACGCCGGCCAGGATGACCGAGCCTGCCGTGGGTGCTTCCACGTGCGCGTCGGGAAGCCAGGTGTGGAAGGGGAACATCGGCACCTTGATGGCGAACCCGACGAAAAATGCCAGGAACAGCAGGACGGCCGCCGTACCGGTGATCTGCGGCGCGGTCTTGTAGAGTTCCAGAATGTTGAAGGTGTATACGCCGGTGACGGTGTGGTGGTGGAAGTAGAGAAACAGGATGCCGAGCAGCATCAGCACCGAACCGACCAGCGTGTAGAGGAAGAACTTGATGGCGGCGTAGAGCTTGTTCGGGCCGCCCCAGATGCCGATCAGCAGGTACATGGGCACGAGCATGACTTCCCAGAAGACGTAAAACAGGAAGAAGTCGAGCGACATGAAGACGCCCAGCATGCCCGCCTGCAGCACCAGGAACCAGATGTAGTATTCCTTCACCCGGTCTTCGATTGCCGTCCACGAAGAGAGGATCGAGATCCAGCCCAGCAGCGTGGTCAGCATGATCAGCAGGAAGCTGATGCCGTCGATGCCCACGTAGTAGCCGGCGCCGATGGAGGGAATCCAGTTGCTGGGCGCGCCTTCGATGAACTTGAAACCCGGCTGGCTCTTCACCACCCAGAACCACGGCACCAGCGGCAGGGACACGATGAAGCCCGCCAGCGCAAACAGGTTGGCGATCCAGCGGATGGCATCCTTCGCCGTCTTGGGCACGAACAGCAGCACGAGCGCGCCGACCAGCGGCGTGAACAGGATGATCGAGAGAATGTGACTTTGCATAAATTCAGTTCTCAGTGAAACAGAAATACTTCAAAGCCGGGCCTCGGGAGGGCACGGCTTCAGCCGTGCCGCCTCGGAGCCGCCGCTCTCTGGGCTTTAGCCCCTGAGGCCAGGTTGGTTCAGCTTGAATAAGGGCGATTCGCCTGCAAACCCAAGATCCCTCGACTCGCGCTCCGTTCGCAAGCTCACGTCGCGCATCGCTCGGGATGACAATTGAGGCGGAGTCTTTGCGGCACGGCTGAAGCCGTGCCCTCCCGAAATCCGTCTCATGGGACAGTCGTTCAGTCATGCCTCAACGCCCTCATCGAAATACGTAGTACAGAACAAATCCCAATATCCCGGCCACCATCACTAGCGCGTACCACTGCACCAGGCCCCACTGGATCAAGCGCACCGGATACGACGCGATTCGGGTCACGATCGCGATGCCGTTGACGAGCAGGCCATCAACGATCCACGTGTCCCACCAGATGGAGAGCTTCGCCAATGCGCGGGTGGTCCAACCGGCGCCGTTGACCCCGCCGTCCACTAGATTGGCGTCGATGGCCCAGGCTGCCTCGCCCGCGCCCATGGCGCCCAGACGTACTGGTCCAAGCTTGCGCCGGCCAGTGAATAAGTAATCGTAAGCTTCGTCTACGTACCACTTGTTGTAGAGCACCTGGTAGGCAGGGGGAGCAATCTGGTCGATGGGCTCGCGGAAACCGTCACCAGCCTTGCGGTAAGAGCGATCAGCAAGGAACCATCCCACCGCCGCCGCCCCTACCGAGGCGAGCATCAGCAGATATTCAAGCGGGTCGATGTGCCCTTCTTCCTTCACCGCCTGCGCGGCCCTGCCGGGCTCCTGGGCGGCCTCGACCTTGGCCTCGCCCGAGAACACCGGATCCAGGAATTTCTCCATGGTGTTCGAGCCCTTCAGGCTGTGCGGGACGCCCAGATAGCCAGCAAATATCGAGCAGACGGCCAGCACTATAAGCGGAACCGTCATGCTCTTGGGCGATTCGTGGATGTGGTGCTCCACCTCGTGATCGTGAATGCGCGACGGGCTCCAGAAGGTCAGGTAAATCAGACGAAACATGTAGAACGCCGTCATCAGCGCGGTAACGAAGGCGATAAACCACAAGATGCGATAGGCCCCGCCAGCGGATGACCAGGTCTGCCACAGGATCTCATCCTTGGAGAAGAAGCCCGCCAGACCAGGAGCGCCGGCGATGGCCAGCGTGCCGATGAGCATGGTCCACGCCGTAACGGGGATCTTGTTCCACAGCGCGCCCATCTTCTGCATGTTCTGCTCGCCGCTCATGGCATGGATCACCGAGCCGGAGCCGAGAAACAGCAGCGCCTTGAAAAACGCATGAGTGAAGACGTGGAATACGCCTGCGGCGAACGCGCCCACGCCCAGCGCCAGAAACATGTAGCCAAGCTGGGAGACGGTGGAGTAGGCCAGCACGCGCTTGATGTCGTTCTGCACCAGGCCGATGGAGGCAGCGAAGATGGCCGTTACCGCGCCGATGATGGCCACCGTCTTCATGGCATTGGGGGCCAGCACGAACAGTGCGTTGGAGCGCGCGACCATGTAAACGCCGGCAGTCACCATGGTGGCGGCGTGAATCAAAGCTGAAACCGGCGTGGGACCCTCCATGGCGTCGGGCAGCCAGACGTAGAGCGGCACCTGTGCGGACTTGCCGCAGGCGCCGACGAACAACAGCAGGCAGGCCATGGTGATGGTCGGGTCGCCCATATGGAAGAGGCCGCTGCGCGCGACTTCGTTGACCTGGCTGAAGCGCACTGAACCGACGTACCAGGAAATGGTAAAGATGCCGAGGATGAACCCGGCGTCACCAATGCGGTTAACGATGAAAGCCTTGTTGGCGGCATCGGTGGCCGATTTCCGGAGGAAGTAGAACCCTATCAGCAGGTACGAGCACAGTCCCACGCCCTCCCAGCCGACGAACAACATCACGTAGTTGTTCCCCAAAACGAGCGTCAGCATCGAGAACATGAACAGATTCATGTATCCGAAGAAGCGGTAGTAGCCGCCTTCGTGCCCCATGTAGCCGATCGAGTAGATGTGGATCAGCATGCCGACGCCAGTCACGAAAAGCAGCCAGACCGCAGAAAGCGGATCGAGCAGGAAGCCGGCGTCGATGTGGAAGTCGGCGGCGCGGCCGAGGTGATTCAAGTAGCCGAGGTTGCCGTCGCCGCTGCCCAGCCAGGTGTAGACGATCTTCTCGAACGGCCGGTGTCCGTGCGCGGCGGCCCAGCCGGTGTACTGCCAGACGGTGAAGCAGGCGAAGACAAACGCCACCACGACCAGGCCGACACAGAAGAAGCTCACCGCCGATTTCGAGAGCTTGCGCCCGAAGAAAAACATCAACGCCGCGCCCAGCGCGGGCAGCAGAGGGATGATCCAAATGTGATCTAAGAAGAACATGCTCTTGGCTACCTCAGGGGCTAAAGCCCCTGTCTTGATCAAGCCTATCCGGCACGGCTAAAGCCGTGCCCTCCCACTAGAACTTCAACAAATCGATCTCGTCGGCATTGATCGTCTCCTTGTTACGGAAGAAGGCGATCAAAATGCCAAGTCCTACGGCCGCCTCCGCGGCCGCGTCGGTGATTACGAATATCGAGAACACCTGGCCGTGCAGCCCGTAAAGTCGCGAGAACGCCACCAGGTTCAGGTTCACGGCGTTCAGGATCAGCTCGATGGACATCAGGATGATGACCACATTGCGGCGGGTCAGCACTCCGATGGTCCCAATGATGAACAGTGCCGCAGCAACGACTAAATAATGTAGGGTCGTAATCTCCATGCTCGGTACTCAGTACTCGGTACTCAGAACTAAATCCTCTTCTTCGCCATCACCACCGCGCCCACGATGGCCACCAGCAAGAGCAGCGACGCGATCTCGAACGGCAGCAGGTAATCCACGTAAAGCATCTTGCCGACCTGCTGCGTATTCAACTGCTCAGGGAAGCGCACCGCATGTTGCGGGAAGATTGCCTGCCCCTTCACGTACACGGCGACGAACAGCGTGCCCAGCACGGCCGCGGCCAGCAATCCCACCAGCCATTGTTTGTTGAACTGATACTCGCGTTCCATGCGATCGATGTTGATCAGCATGATCACAAACAGGAACAGCACCACGATGCCGCCGACGTAGAGAATGATCTGCACGCCGGCGACGAAGGGCGCGTAGAGCATCAGGTAGAGGCCGGCCAGCGACAGCAAAGTGAAAATCAGGGCGATAGCGGAGTGCACCGGATTGCGGCGCATGATCACGGCGATGGCGCTCAGCACCGCTACCGCGGCCAGCGCATAGAAGAAAAACGGCGTCGCAACCGGGTTCATTCGTTCCCTTCCTCGCGGCTCATCACAGCACTCCCACCAGCGCAGTGAGGATGAGCACGCCGATGCCGGCCGGAATCATAAATTTCCATCCCAGCTTCATCAGCTGATCGAAGCGATAGCGTGGGAAGGTGCCGCGGTACCAGATGTAGAGATACATGAAAGCCGCCACCTTGATAGTGAACCAGTAGATATCCTGGATGCGGTCCCGCACCGGCGGCACCAGCAGCACCAGCCCAATTGCACCCAGGACCAGACCAAAGATCCCCAACCCCGTCTTCTGGATTTTGAAGTAAGGGTGCTCCGGCATCCTGATCGTGGCGCGGAAACTCATTCCCGCCAGCACGAAGAAAGTCAGCGCCGGAAAGAACGAAAACGCCGTACCCCAGGGGTCGCCGCTCAGCCAGTGCGGAAAGGGGCGCAGCCAGCCGCCCAGCCACAGCGTTACTGCGATAGACGCCACTGCAATCATCGCCGCATATTCCGCCATGAAGAACAACGACCAGCGAAAGCCGGAATACTCGGTGTGGAAGCCGGCAGTCAGCTCGCTCTCAGCCTCGGGAAGATCGAAGGGCGCACGGTTCGTCTCAGCGACCATGGCGATGGCGAATATCCCGAACGCCGCAAATCCCAGCGGGAAAAACTTGAAAATGAACCAGACATGCTGGTTCATTTGAGCTTCCACGATTCCAATCATGCTAAGCGTCCCGAGGGAGTTTGCCGCGGTCGCTCCGATACCGTATGCGCCCGCTCCGGTCAGGGAAGTCATGAGCACCGCCGAAACCACGGCCATCCCCATCGCGACCTCGTAGGACACCATCTGCGCGCTGGAGCGCAGCGAGCCCAGCAGCGGATAGTGCGAGTTCGACGCCCATCCCGCCATGATGATGCCCAGCGTCCCCAGCGAAGCCACACCCAGCATGAAGAGGATTCCAATGTTCATGTCGGTTACAGCGTGCGTCGGGCCGAAGGGTATGACGATGTACGTGGTGAACGCCGTGATCACCACGACCACGGGCGCCATCCAGAAAACCAGCTTGTCGGCGCCTTCGGGAATGATGTCTTCCTTAATGAGCAGCTTGACCGCATCGGCGATCGGCTGCAGCAGGCCGTGCGGACCCACGCGCATCGGCCCCAACCGCACCTGCATGTGCGCCAGGATCTTGCGCTCCAGCCAGGTCATCGCCATGACGGCGACCGAGGCAACCGCGAAGATAATCAGGATGTAGATCGTCACCCAGAGGTAGGCGCCAGCCTGTCCGGGAGTTACATTCGAGCTGAGATAATTGAGAAAATCGCTCATGTCGCTGTTACTGTCTTGCTTCCGCCTACCTTAGGGAGGCGGGAGAATCTGACGACAAGGGCCGCCCTAACGACAGATCCTCTGCTTAGCGCCGCCGCGTAAAGGATGCCACCTTGCATTGCCTACCGATCCACCTCGCCTAGCACAATGTCCAGCGTCCCAATCACGGCGACCACATCCGCCACTAGCGCACCTTCCACCATCTTGCTCAACGCCTGCAGGTTCACGAATGACGGCGGACGAACCCGTACCCGGTAGGGCTGGGTTGAGCCATCGCTGACTACGAAATATCCCAGCTCACCTTTCGGGGCTTCGATCGAGTGATAGACCTCACCCACCGGCGGCTTCATGACCTTTGGGACTTTGCCCATGATCGGCCCCTCGGGGATCGAGTCCACCGCCTGGCGGATGATGCGCAGCGCCTGTCGCATCTCGGCGACGCGCACCAGGTACCGGTCGTACGTGTCGCCGTTCTGGCCGGTGGGGATCTCGAACTCGAAGTTCTTGTAGGCGGCATAGGGCTGCGCTTTGCGCAGGTCCCATTTGACGCCGCTGGCGCGCAGAACCGGACCGGTGACGCCCAGGTCGATGCAGTCCTGCGCCTTGAGCACACCCACGCCCTTGGTGCGCTCCAGCCAGATGCGGTTCGTCGTGAGCAAGGTCTCGTACTCGTCCACCTTCGGGGTGACGAAGTCGCAGAACCTCTTCACGTCCTGCTCGAAACCGTCATAGGTCTCGTACTGGCAGCCGCCGATGCGGAAGGCGTGCGTGGTGAGCCGCGCCCCGCAGTATTTCTCGAAGATCTTGAGGATCTCTTCCCGGTCGCGGAAGGTGTAAAAGAGCGGGGTGATGGCGCCGATATCGAGAGCGTGTGTGCCCAGCCAGAGCTGGTGGCTGGCGATGCGGTTCAGTTCCGTGAGGATGGTGCGCACCCACTGCGCACGCGGCGGCGCCTCGATGTTCAGCAGTTTCTCCACGGCCTCGCAGTAGCCGAGCCCGTTCGAGACCGCGGCCACGTAGTCCATGCGGTCGACGTAGGGATTGAACATCGTGTAGGTGCGGTTTTCGGCGATCTTCTCCACTCCGCGATGGAGATAGCCGATCACGCACTCGGCGTTAAGCACTTTCTCGCCGTCGAGCTTGAGGATGACGCGCAGCACGCCGTGGGTCGAGGGGTGCTGCGGTCCCATATTGAGGATAAGTTCGGTGGCATCGAGAAAAGGCTGGTCCACGCCCTTCTCGGCCTCGATGTGCTCGACCGTGGACCGACTCTGTTCGCTCTTGAGGATCTCGGCCATCTATTGTCCGCTCTCGATTCCCAGGTTGATCCTCACCCACTCGCTGTCCTGCTGGGTGATGCCGTACTCCTTGCGCAGCGGGAAGCCCTGCCAGCCGTCGGGCAGCAGGATGCGCCGCAGGTCGGGATGGCCCTCGAAGCGGATGCCGAACATGTCATAGCACTCGCGCTCCAGCCAGTTGGCCGCGCCCCATATCGCCACGACGCTTGGCACGGGATCACCATCTTTGATCATGGCCTTCACTCGCACGCGCTCATTATGCGGAAAGGAGTAGAGGATCCAGACGATGTCGAACTCCTGGTCCTTGCGCTGCGGATAGTGCACCGCCGTGATGTCCACGCAGTAGTCGAACTGCTCCTCGTCGCGCATGACCTGCAAAAGCTCGAAAACGATGGAGGCATCGGCGATGATGTAGTTCTGCCCGACATACGTCTTGGGATCAATCCCCGACCCGTATCGCTTGCGCAACCGAGTCACCATCTCCGACTCCCACGGTTGCGGTAGCGGCCCGGCCGGCTTCGCCGGAGCGGCGGGCTTGGCCTCGCCAGCGGGTTTGGGAGGAGCAGCAGCCGCTGCAGGCTTTTCGCCCGCAGCGGGCGGCGCAGGAGAGGCGGGTTTCTGTTCTGGCTTGTCCTCGGGCATCTCTTGATTTGCGATTTAGGATTTGTGATTTGTGATTTTGCCTGCCATGTTGCCGGGCGAAAAATCACAAATCAGAAATCACAAATCCTCAGATCCACTCCAACGCTCCCTTCTTCCAGATCCACACATAACCCACAATGAGGATTGCCAGGAAGATCATCATCTCGATGAACCCGAACAGGGCGAGCGACTTGTAAAGCACCGCCCAAGGGAACAGGAAGATGGTCTCCACGTCGAAGATCACGAACAGGATGGCGACGATATAAAAGCGCACCGTGTAGCGCTGGCGCGAATCCCCGATAGGATCCACACCGCATTCGTAGGGCATCAGCTTGACCTTCTCCGGCTTCGCCGGGCGCACCAGCTTGGCAATTGCCAATGTGAGTGGAATGAGGATCAGCACTACGGCTACGAAGATGAAGATGGGTACGTAGTTCTGGGGCATGGGACCTCAGGAGAACTGAAGATAGTAGCGCGGCGGAGGCGTGGGTTCAAGCGGCGATTTAGACAATTGGAGAATTTGTGATTTCAAATTTGTAATTTGTGAAACCGTCTACGGCCAGCCAAACTCGGCAAACGACATATCACCAACTGCAGATCTGGCTGCTCTTGGTCGCCCGCACCCCGCTGCTATAATCCCAGTTTCTCTTCATTACTGCGCACGCAACCATGTCTCTTGACGAGAACATCTATCAGCTTCGCCGGCAGAAGCTCGCGCAGATCGAGGCGCTGGGGCAGCGCGCCTATCCCCACAAATACCAGACCACACACGAGATTTTGCAGATCCTCACCGACTACAAAGACCGTACCGCCGATCAGCTTGACGACCCGAAGGTCGAAGTACGCATCGCCGGCCGCATCATGGCCATCCGCCTGATGGGCAAAGCGGGATTCGCTCACCTGCAACAGGGCGGGCAGCGCTTGCAAATCTACGTCAAGAAAGACGGCGTAGGCGAGGCGGGCTTCCAGCTCTGGAAATTGCTCGATATCGGCGACCACATCGGCGTGCGCGGGTACCTGTTCCGCACCCGCACCGGCGAACTGACCATCCATGTTCAGGAACTGACGTTTCTCTCCAAGGACCTGCTGCCGTTGCCCGAGAAGTGGCACGGGCTGACTGACGTAGAACTGCGTTACCGCCAGCGCTACGTGGACCTGGTGATGAACACGGACGTGCGCGAGGTGTTCGTCCGCCGCAGCAAAGTGGTGCAATCGGTCCGCCGCTTCTTCGACGCGCACGGCTACATCGAGGTCGAGACCCCGATGATGCAGCCCATCGCCGGGGGCGCGGCGGCGCGGCCCTTTATCACTCATCACAACACGCTCGACCTGGACCTCTACCTGCGCATCGCGCCGGAACTCTATTTGAAGCGGCTCGTGGTCGGGGGCCTGGATCGGGTGTATGAAATCAACCGCAACTTCCGCAACGAAGGCATCTCCACCCAGCACAATCCCGAGTTCACCATGCTGGAGTTCTACCAGGCGTATTCGGATTACCGGGATCTTATGGATCTGACCGAAGAACTGCTGGCCGAGGTGGCGCGTGAGGTCACGGGCTCAACCGTGGTGACTTATGGCAGCCACGAGATCGATTTTGGCCGTTGGCAGCGCCTCTCGATGCGTGAGGCCATCGTCAAGTACTGGCCGGAGAATGCCGGGTCCAAGCCGCAGATGTCGGATTTCGCCAGCGCCGAATGTGTTGATGCGCTTGCCCGGCGTTTCAATGCGACACTTATTCCCCGCCTGCCTTACGACCCCAGCGATCCACCGGGCAAGACCATCGCCGCGCTGTTCGAGGCGGTCGCTGAGGAGCATTTAATTCAGCCGACCATCCTCTATGACTTTCCCGCCGCCATCTCGCCGCTCTCCAAGAACAAGCAGGACGAACCAGACTGGGTGGAGCGCTTCGAGATCTTCATCGGCGGTCTGGAGTGCGGCAACGCCTTCAGCGAGCTGAACGATCCCGAGGAGCAATTGCGTCGCTTCGAGGACCAGGTGCGCCAGCGCCAGCGCGGCGACGAGGAGGCCATGGCGGAGGTGGACCATGACTACGTCCGCGCGCTCTCTTATGGGATGCCGCCGACGGCGGGCGAAGGCATCGGCATCGACCGCCTGACCATGCTGCTGACGGGCTCGCCTTCCATCCGGGACGTGATCCTGTTTCCGCTGTTGCGGCCGGAAAAGACGACTCCGGAGGACGCGGGAGAGGGCAAGAATCGTTAGAGGTTAAAGATCGAACGGATTGCCGGAAAGACGGTCGCTAGCACGCTGCGCCAAACCGCAATCGCACCCGCCAGCCAGATCAGCCGCGGCGACATGTTGGTGTCCGAGTCGGTGACAAAGCCGCCCACATCCATGTGCCACAGTTTCGCTCATACCGCTGCGGAGCCGCAATTTACGGACGTAACGCGAACGGCCGCGCACAAGTAACAGGCAACTAGGTGATGAAAGTAATACCGGGAAGGGACTGCGACCGGGGACGGCTTAGACCGGCGGCGTTTGCGCGAGCCTGATCTGTTCCTCGACCCACTGCTGGATGATGAGGCGGCTCTTGCCGTCGCGGGGATCGAAGCGGATGCCGACGCGCTGGTCGCGCTTCCACCACACTACGGCGTCCAGCTTGAGTTCAAGGCCCGGGGAGAGTGTGAAGGAAAGCCGGACCGGCTGTGCCACCGAGAGGCGGCCGGCGTTCTGCAGCGCCATGCCGCCGGCCCCTATCTCCTGCGATCGTGTAACGAGAACTTCATCACCGCAATCAACCCTCACCTCCACGGCAAGGGACACACGCGGGAATTGTCGAGGTTGAAAGAGCAAATATGCGCTCCGCCCTCCTGCATTTATATCCTGCATACCGCCTCCGTGGCCACAAAAAGCAGCGGAAGCTGCCTCGGGTCCGTCCCATCCTTGCATCCACGGCAGCCTACGGAATACCCTTGCAGAGGCACGGAGTCACTGCCATGCCCGACCCTGAGATAGTGGGCAAGTTCCGCTGTGCATTCTTCGCCGCCGGGTTGACGCTGTGGCTGGTGACCGGCGCCGCTGCGCAGCAGGCCATTCCCGAATACAACGACCCCCAGCAGCCACCAGCGGCAGCGTCCACGACGCCGGCGCCCGCTGCGCCCTCCGCGGCGGCGCGGAAGGTCGCGGGCGAAATCGGCGTCTCCGGAACCAGCCAGTGGACGGACACAGGGATGGATGTGGTCCCCGGTGACCGGCTGACGATCACCGCTGCCGGGAGCATCCAGAGTTCGGCGGGATTGGCGGCGGGGCCCGAGGGATTCGCGCGTGACTGGCGCGACTTGCTGCGCGCCCTGCCGGTCAACGGGGCAGGCAGCAGTGCGCTGATCGGACGCATCGGAGACCCGGCTGCCGCAGTTCCCTTCCTGGTGGGTGCCCGCAAGCAACTGACGGTGAATACCGGCGGGCGCCTTTTCCTGGGAATCAACCAGCTTGCCGGCGAGCAGAGCGGCGGCACCTTCCACGTGAGCGTCAAAATCGTTCCCGCGGAGAAGCCGGTAGCAAGCGCACCCGCGCGTGGGTTGGCGTTGCCGGCCGATCTCGCTTCCCATATTCCGCGCCGGGTAGCCGACGCCAAAGGCAGTCCCGGCGACCTCGTCAACTTCATCGTCATCGGCTCCGAAGACAAGCTGATGGCCGCCTTCCAGGACGCGGGCTGGGTACAGGTGGATCGCACCAAGGCCGAGGCCGCGCTCCACGCCTTGCTCAGCAGCACCGAGAAAAAGAGCTACGTCGAGATGCCCATGAGCGAACTCTACTTGTTCGGGCGCGCCCAGGACTTCGGCTTCGCCAGGGCCGAACCGATAGAAGTGGTCAGGACACGGCATCACCTGAGGGTCTGGAAAGCCCCCTTTGACTACCAGGGTCAGACCGTCTGGGCAGGAGCGGCCACGCACGATATCGGTTTCGAAAAAGATCAGCGTACCGGCGGCGTGACCCACAAGATCGATCCCAACGTGGATCTGGAGCGCGATTTCGTCGGGCAGTGCTTCCAGGACGCCGGAGCGCTTTCGGGCACCGCCTACCTTACGCCTTTTGACGCGGTGCGCGAGGCCCGCACCGCTACGGGCGGCGCGATCCAATCGGACGGCCGTGTGCTGGTGATGATGCTCGGACCTGCATAGCCATGAAACCTCATCAGCGGATCATTCTTATCGTCTTGCTGGTTCTGCTGGCGGCGGCCGTGGCCGGCGTGGTGCTTACGCGACGGCCGCCTTCGCCGGGACGCGCCCGGCACAGGCAGAAGCGCGAGCTGGTGGACCAGCGGCCGCTCGAGACCGCGCGCAATCTGGCAGCGCTGGCGGCCAGTCCGGGAGAGCGGGCCTATGCCGCACGCGCCCTGCGCCTGGCGGACGACGAGGTGGATCTGGCTTTCGCCATCGCGCTGCGGGATGCGGCTGCTCATCCCCCGCCGCCAACTCCCGAGACTCAGGCCCTGGTAGATCGCATCAAGCAGCTCCAGGCGCGTGTGGATGCGGACCAGCAGAGCATCGCGCAGCTTAAACAGGCGCCAGAGAGCAAGCATGCTGAAGAGGTCCAGCAGCAGGTCGATCTTGCGCAGGCCGAGTTGTCTCTCGACCAGGATGCCCTCTCCGACGCCAGAAAGGACTTGAGCCGTGCCGGCGGCGACTTGCACGGCACCATCCAGCGCCTCATGGAGGAGCACGAAGCCGGCACTCACGCCAATGCCGCCGTTGTGCCCGAGTCACAAGCGCCTGCTGCGCGCGAAACGACAACACTGCTCTCTCGATGGCACGACTGGGTGGCGCTGCGCGACCGGCACAAGCAGCTCCTCACCGCCGAGGAGGAAGCTACGGCCGCCGTGGCCGCGCTGACCCAGGCGCACGAGACGCTGGCAGAGCAGCTAAAGCAGCAGCGCGCCGCGTTCCGTTCCGCCCGGCAGTCGGGAGGCGCGCAACAGGCCTCGACAGCTCTCTCGCGCGCAAAGGAGATCGCGGAGGACGAGAAAACGCTTTCTGACTTCGATCGCCGCATCAAGGACGAAGAGGATCTCAGCGGCGTCTATCGCGATTGGGCAACACTGGTGGCCCGGCGCCAGCAACGCAGTCTGAACGCGATTCTGCGAAGCGTGGCGCTGATCCTGCTGATCTGCGTGGTCGCCTTTGTCGCCGACCATCTGGTCGGCCACCTCGAAGCCAGGCTCACTCCCGACCGCCGCATGCTTCGCAGCTTGCGCTTCATCGCGCGTTTTGGAGTGCAGGTGGTGGCGCTGGCGCTGATTCTGTTGGTAATCTTCGGTGCTCCCGGCCAGGTGACCACCCTCCTCGGCCTGGCGGGCGCGGGCCTGACGGTTGCGCTCAAGGACTTCATCGTCGCTTTTTTCGGATGGTTCGTCCTGATGGGCAAGAACGGCATCCGCGTGGGCGACTGGGTGGAGATCAACGGCGTGGGCGGCGAGGTGATCGAGATCGGCATTCTGAAGACGGTGCTGCTCGAAATGGGCAACTGGGCCAGCACCGGGCACCCCACCGGGCGGCGCGTCGCCTTCGTCAACAGCTTCGCCATCGAGGGCCACTACTTCAACTTCTCTACCGCGGGGCAGTGGCTCTGGGACGAGTTGCAGCTGACGCTGCCCGCGGGCGGCGATGCCTATCAGATGGCGCAGCAGATCCGCGACGCCGTGGAGCGCGCCACCGACGCCGATGCCCGGCAGGCCGGGCAGGATTGGGAAAGGGTCACGCGCCAGTACGGCGTGCGCACGTTCTCGGCCAGGCCGGTGGTGGACCTGAGACCGGGACCCCTCGGGCTGGATGTAATCGTGCGGTACATCACGCGGGCGCCTCAGCGGTACGAAGTGAAATCCCGCCTGTTTCAGGTCATCGTGGAACTGGTCCACAAACCGGCGGCTGCTGCCCATTCAGGACGCGGTTCGGGCATTGCCGGAACTCCGGCCTAGTGCCGGCTATCGTAGAAATTGAAGTGCAGGATGACCGCGCTCGCCACCGGCTTGTCGTTCGCCTGGGCGGGCGAGAATTTCCACTGCGACGCGGCGTAAGACGCCATTTCGACCAGTTGCTCTTCCCGCGGCGAGATCAGCTCGACGCGCGTCACGGCACCGGTCGGGTCTACGGTGGCCTTCAGATCCATCCGTCTGGTTGCCACGATGCCCGGGCTGGAGCCACGGGGCAGCATGAACGTGATCTCCTGGAGCGGGCGCGCGGGAACGAAGTCTTTGGTGCTGTTGCCGTGCATTCCCGGAATTTTC
>DATKLD010000012.1:0-4529 GCA_035542595.1 Terriglobales bacterium | reverse complement strand
TCGCCCGCGGTGGAAAAGCGCAACATGGTGGGGATTCTATCTGATAAGCCGCTCTTGTGATGCTGCTATGACTTCGCTGGCTCCCACAGCTCGATGCGATTGCCGTCCGGATCCATGATCCAGGCGAAGCGGCCGTAGTCGTAGTCCTCGCGTTTCGGGTCTATCCAGACTCCCTCCGCGCGCAAAGCTTCGAGCAGCGCGTCGAGGTTATCGACGCGATAATTCACCATAAAGCCGGCGTGGCTGGGGTCGAAATACTTGCTATCGCGCGAAAAGATGCTCCACACGGTACCGCCGGGTTTGCCGTCTTTCTGCTGCCACTCGAACATCGTGCCGTATTGCGGATCAGCCTTGATGCCCAGGTGCTTTTCGTACCACTCGTAAAGCTTCTTAGGATCCTCCGACTTGAAGAAGATACCGCCGATTCCGGTGACGCGCTCCATATGCCTCTCCTTGGCAGTGCAAAAATCCTTCGTGAGATATGACGTGTCAGGGCACGACTTCAGTCGTGCCGTAAGGTGCGAAGGAAAATCGGGGCTTTAGCCGCTGCGCGTCTTATTGCAAGATCGTGGGCATACCTGCCATCCCACAGGGGCTAAAGCCCACCAATTTTAAGAGCTTGCGGCACGACTGAAGTCGTGCCCTGACACGTGATCTTTCAGCAAAATTCCGCAATCTCCTGCTCGGCACTCGGTACTTGCTAGCGATGCCGATGCCGTTTCTGTGCCCGCGGCTCTTCTTCTTGCACCGCGAATTGCAGTTTCCTTTGCATCTGGTCGATGCGGTCGAGCACGACCTTCACCCGATCGCCGAGAGAATACTTCTTCTTGGTGCGTTCGCCGATGATCTGCTTCGTATTCTCACGATAGGTGTAGCGGTCGCCGGTGAGCGTCCCGATCGGCACCAGGCCCTCGATGAACATATCCATCAGCTCGACAAAGAAACCGAACTTGGTGACGCTCACAATGAGAGCCTCGAACTCATCTCCCACGCGCTCGCGCATGAACCTGATCTTCTTCCACTCGATCAGCTCGCGCTCGGCATCGTCGGCGCGGCGCTCCGCCTGGCTTGATTCTTCGGCGATGTCGTGCAGCTCTTCTTCGGAGAGCGGTGCAGGGGCTGAAGCCCCTTTCTTTCTGACATCGTTTGCGGCACGACTGAAGTCGTGCCCTCCCGCGTCGTGCCCTCCCGCTCGCTTCGACCACGGCGAGGGCGTCTCGCTGCGCGCCGGCACGCCGCGCCCGTCCTCGGCGTCGAGCACGTCTTTCAAAATGCGGTGGACGATCAGGTCGGGATAACGGCGGATGGGCGAGGTGAAGTGCGTGTAGGTAGGCGCGGCCAGGGCGAAGTGCCCGACGTTTTCCTCCGAGTAGCGGGCCTGCTTGAGCGAGCGCAGCATCAGGTAGGAAAGAATTCGCTCCTCGGGCTTGTCGGCAATCTTCTGAGTGAGCTTCTGGTACATGCGGGGAGTGATGTGGACTTCTTCCGGCAACTCGATCATGTGCGCCGGACGTCCGGTGCCGTGACGGGCGCGTCGCTCGGCACGCATCTCCATGCGCCGCACCGGCAGCGCGCCCACACCCAGCGAGTACCCGAAGCCGGCGGCAATGGTCTCGAACTCGAAGACCCTCTTGGGATCGGGTTTCTCGTGGATGCGGTAGAGCGACGGCACGCCCTTGTGTTCGAGGTACGAGGCGACGCACTCGTTGGCCGAGAGCATGAATTCCTCGATCAGCCGGTGGGCGATGTTGCGCTCCGAGCGGGTGACGCCGCGCATCATGCCTTCCTGGTCGAATTCGATCACCGGCTCCGGCAGGTCGAAATCGATGGAACCCCGGCGTACCCGCTTGCGGTTGAGGATGAGCGCCAGTTCGCGCATCAGCTCAAAGGTCTCGGCCAGGCGCGCGTAGCGTTCCCGCAGCGGCGCGTCGCCTTCGAGGACCAGGTTGACGCTGGTGTAGGTCATGCGCTCGGCGGAGCGGATCACGCCCGGGTGCAGCTCGTAGCCCGTGATCTCGCCCTGGTTGTCGATCTCCATCACGCAGGACATCACCAGCCGGTCCACATCCGGGCGCAGAGAGCAGATGTCGGTCGAGAGCTCGACTGGCAGCATGGGCACGGCGCGGTCGGGGAAATAAACCGACGTGCCGCGCAGGCGGGCTTCGCGGTCGAGCGCCGAGCCGTCGGTGACGTAGTGCGCTACGTCGGCGATATGGACCTGCAGCTCGTAATTGCCGTCAGGCAGACGCCGGACGAAGACGGCGTCGTCGAAGTCGCGAGCCGTCTCGCCGTCGATGGTCACGATGGGCAGGCCGCGGTAGTCGCGCCGCCGGCGCAGCTCGCTGTGCGGAATGATGTCTTCGGCCGATTGGGCTTCCTCCAGCACCGCGGCCGGAAAGCGGTGCGGCAGGTGGAATTTGCGGATGATGATCTCCACGTCCACGCCGAAATCCTCTTCGTAACCGAGGATTTCGATCACCCGCCCGCGCGGATTCTGCGTGGGTGAAGGCCAGTCGGTGATCTCCACGTCCACCACCACGTTTTCCAGGTCTTCGAATTCGGTGCTGCGCCGGGCTTCCTGGCCCAGGACGCGATGGATCGCCTTGCCCTTCTGTTTTCTGGACTCGGCGCCCTCGGCGGTTGGTTGGGGCCGTTCCATCCCCCGCGGGATCGCGATCTCCTGCGTGATCTTCTCGTCGATGGGGGTGACATAGTTGAAGCGTGTCCCATAATGGAACGTGCCGACCACGGTAGCGTGGGCCCGCCCGACGACGCGCAGGATGCGTCCTTCCGCGCGGCCGTCGCGCGCGGCCCCCATCTCGACGAGGACGCGGTCGCCGTGCATGGCTGTCCCGATGGCCACAGCAGGCACGAAAATGTCTCCACTCAGCCGCTGCTTGACGTCCGGGGCCTCGGGGATCACGAACCCGTAGCCGTCGCGATGCATGCTCAGACGTCCCAGCACCTGGTTGCGGCCGGAGGTCTGAGAGATGGCGTAGCGGCCGCCCGGGACCGCGACCAGTTCGCCGCGCTCAACCAGCCCCTCAAGGCGCTCGGCGAGTTCGCGGCGCTCGTCCCCATGGACCCCCAGTTCGCGGAGCAGCTGTTTGAGGCCCGCCGTCCGCTTGGGCTGGCGATTGATCTTCTCCAGAATAGTGCGGTCGGAAAGCATGGTTTCGGGCGCTTCCGGAAGCGGCACAGCCGCATTGCGAATGCGTTCTAGGCCTAACGTAACTTTATCTCAAGCGGGAAGGGATTTCCCGCCGGGGGCTTTGCCTGATATAAGAAGTTCAACCCGGGCAGGAATAATTACACCCTCCGTTGCCGGGATGTGGAAAGTGGGAAGGCGGCGGGCGCGCTGGTGGCTACGAAAGTGCTGTAATTCCAGCATCTCTGTTCTCCTGGCCCGTCGCGGCAGGGATGGCGGTTTGGCCACCCAAGTGCGATTGATCTGTTCCTCATCCGGTACATGGAAAGCGATTTTTCTTGCCCGCAAGCACGCGCAAGGGTTAAGACAGCGAGAGAGGACGGCTAGGGCCGCCCCTGCGAAGCGAAATCTGGCTTGCCAGGGGACGCCGGTACCCGTCATGACCGTACGGTGAATTTAAGGAAAGGATTTCGAGAGAACCATGTGGAAGCCCGCTAATCAACCCGCAATGCCCCCGCAACCGGAGAAGACCATGAGTCCGAGCACGCCCAGCATGACCCCGGCCGAGCCACTGGCGAGTGGTACCCCCCGCAGTGCCGTCATCAACTCTGCCGAGCAGGCGACCATCGGCAAATCGCTCGTCATCAAGGGCGAAGTGTCCGGTTCGGAATCGCTCTACATCGACGGACGGGTGGAAGGCTCCATCAACCTCGCCGGCAATCGCGTGACCGTCGGCCGCAACGGCGTGGTCGCCGCCAACATCAACGCCCGCGAGATCGTAGTGCTGGGCAAGGTGCGCGGCAACCTGCTGGCCAGCGACCGCGTGGACATCCGCAGCGAAGGCTCCCTGACCGGTGACGTCGTCGCCCAGCGCATCTCCATCGAGGATGGCGCGTTCTTCAAGGGCGGCATTGACATCCGCAAGCCCGGCCAGAAGACCAACGGCGACGCCAAGGAAGTTCCGGTGTCCGAGGACAAGGCCGCCGCCATCGTCCGGGCCTAGTGCTGCCGCCGGTGCCTTGCCCGGAAAGTTGGTAAGGCCTTGCAGCCTGTGTGGTTTCCTCGCTCCCGCGCCCATGAGTGCGGGAGCGGGGAGCCTTAATCCCCGCGAGCGCCACTCGTCGGGGTAACTAATGTTGGAAAAGGTCCTGCAACTCCTCTCGATCGCCTGCGCCCACCGCAACCTCTCGAAGCCGCATGCGGCTGATTTCGATGATGGCCGCAACGCCGACTGGATGCCTGTCGGCAACGGTGCCAGCCACTATGTCGTCTGCCTCGACTGCGGCAAAAAGTTTGATTACGACTGGCGGAATATGCGGGTCATTCGGTAAGACGGCCTATCCCCGGTTTACTTGCGGCGAACAATTCCCAGCGCCCTCGC
>DATKLD010000011.1:0-3886 GCA_035542595.1 Terriglobales bacterium | reverse complement strand
TCGGCCCGATGAGCGTGAGCCCGCGCCGCTTCTGGCGGATGATCTCATGCCCGGCGGCAAATGGGATCATCTGCTCCATCTGCAGGCCGAGCGCGACCGAGGCGCCGTCGGGCACCAGCCCGGCAATGGCGGAGCGCATTGTTGTTTGCTTACTCATTATGATCTGTCACCCCGAGCGAGCGCTTCAGCGCGAGTCGAGGGGCAATGCCCTTGTTCTCGTACCACCCCTCGCTCAAATCCTTCCAATTGCGGTTCACGCGCTCAATCAGCCAGATTTTCTTTTCTCGCCGGTGAAGCAACGGCCATGAGTTCGGCGCTATCTCCCCTTCCACACCGGCGCTCGCTTTTCGATAAACGCCCGGATGCCTTCTTTCGTGTCGTCGGTGGCCATCAGTTCGTCGAGGTAGATCTTCTCGGCCCGCGCCAGACCTTTATCGAGATGGATTGCGTCCCAAGCGTAGAATGCTTTCTTTGCCATCGCCAAGGCCGCGGGGCTGAGCTTCGCTGCTCGCGCGATTGCTCTTTGGACTTCGGCTTCGACCTCGGCATCGGCGATAGCGCCATTCGCCAGGCCCATTGCAGCGGCTTCGTCACCTTTGAAAGTGCGGCCGGTGAGCACCAGATCAGCGGCGCGCTTTTGGCCAATAAGTGCCGAGAGCGCTACAGCGGCGATGGGCGGGAAGCAGGCCAGCGTAATTTCCGGGAAGCCCCATGTTGCTGCGGCCGAGGTGTAAACCAGGTCACAGACGAGTGCCAGTTCCGCCCCTCCGCCGAGACAGTTGCCGCGGACGGCGGCGATGGTCAGCTTGCGCGTGGCCAGCAGAGAGCGAATCACGGAGTGAAACTTGCCAAGCATCTCCGGAACGGTCCCTGGCAGGTGAGCCTTTACGTCCACTCCAACCGAAAAAGCGCGCTCGGAACCGGCCAGCACAATGATGAAGATGTCCTCACGCTGTTCGATCTGCTCGAGCGCGGCGACGAGTTCGTCCATCATCGGGAAGTCGATGATGTTAAGCGGTCGGTTGGCGAGCGTCAGGCGGGCGACCGGCGGCGTAAGCTCAAGCGTGATCTTAGCGAAGCCGGTCTGCGCTGCCACTTCCATCAGCTTGTCCAGAAACCTTCCTTGTCGTACTCGCGGATCGCTTGCAGCTCGGCAGCACTGGGCGGCACAGTTTCGCGCAGGTCGGGCGAGACGCGCAGCTTCCAGCCAGTGTTCGTTAACACTTTTTCGGGCGTGATGCCGGGGTGAGTCGTATCCAGATACGCTTCGCCATCGTCGCTGAAGCGCAACACGCACTTGGTAGTGATGACCGCTGCTGGCCCGCCGCGAGGCAAGCCGACGTGCTGGCGCCATCCCCGGCCGTCGCCGTTACCCGGGCTGGTGATGAACGACACGCGCTCGGGCAGGCGGTGTCGCGAGTGCTCGAGTAAGACGACGAAACGGTG
This sequence comes from Terriglobales bacterium, assembly GCA_035542595.1. Lineage (GTDB taxonomy): Bacteria > Acidobacteriota > Terriglobia > Terriglobales > Acidobacteriaceae > JAHFUA01. The sequence continues at coordinate 2,440 of DATKLD010000011.1, read as the reverse complement.
TGCGAGCGAAGCGATGTCGCACGCTCCGCCGGAGCCCGGGAGACGTGTGAAGCCCTTCGGTCCGTGGACCTGCGTGGTGTTGAGGTTGCCGAAGCGATCAACTTCCGCGGCGCCTAGAAAGCCAAGATTGGCGCGGCCGGATTGCAAGAGGGACATCACCGTGAGCATGTCCGCCGTCTGCGTTGCGCCCAGCAGGTTGGGCGGATCGGCCATGGTGAAGATCAGCTCGGGCGAGGGTGTGGAGCGGATCACGCCGTTTTCGAACAAGCCGACAGCGCGCGGGGCGTGCGTCTTCTTGGCTACCACAAAGGCGATCATGGGCAGGCGCATGCCGACGAAGACCACTTCGCCGTCGCGAATCTCGCGCGCCGCGGCGGCGACCATGAGTTCGCCGAGCGTGTAGGCGGCGCGGGTTTCGGGAATGGCGGTGCTGGTCATCGGTCCATCAGAGCAAAGCAACTGCATTGCCCCTCGACTCGGGCTGAAGCCCTGGCTCGGGGTGACAATGTTTTTTTGCCTGAGCGAAGTCGGGGAGCCCTCGCTCGGGGTAACAGTTCTTCTTGTTACGGAACATTGATCGCCGCCTTGCGGGGCTCGGCAATGGTTTCGAACGGATCGCGGGCGCCGGTGCGCGGCGTGATCCACTTCTTCTCGGTAGCGAGGGTCTCTTTGAGCAGCTTCTTGTCAGCCGCAGTCGGAAGCCACTCGCTCACCTGCTGGTCATACGCTTTGTCGTCCAGCGGCTCGCCGGTCTGCGGGTGGTGCTTCTTTCCCGCCCAGCGCCCGATGGTACGGTTGAAACGGATGTCGGGCGCATAAAGCGGCGTCTGACCGGCCTTCAATGCGTTGTTGAAGTGCGCCACCAACCCTGCGACCTCGTCGTGATACAACTTGCGGTTGTAGTCGTTCATGTCGTCGAGGTCGGGCTGCGCCTGGTTCTTCGGCTCGTCGTATCGCCCCTTGATGCCCCACACATACGCCCAGTGCGCCGACGAGGAATGGTCGGTCCCGAACAGGTCGTACGACTCCGAAATCCACTTGTTGAGATATTTCTGGATGAGCCACGCGGGCACGACGCCAGCCTCGACCACGCGGCGCAGGCCCGAGTCGCCGGTGCCCATGTGGAACGCCTCTTCGCGCAACATGTACGACATCGAGCGGCCGAGCGGCGCGAAACCCGAGTACTTCAGCATCTGGAGCTGGAACTTGCCGTCGCGATCCACGAAGTCGGTGTAGGCGTACAGGTCCATCCAGTTGTCCACCTCTTCGTTAAAAGCGTTCAACAGGCGCTTGTTCTCGAAGGCACGGCGCTCCAGCATCTTTTGCGCTTCGACTTTGCCGGTCGAGCCGAAGTGGTCGATCAGCAGCGCGCACATCTGCCAGCCGTGGCGCATCTCCTCAATCTGAATGCGGGTGAGCGCGCGCCGGTCCCAGTCGGTGGGCGCGGTCTCGAACAGGAAGCGCTGTTGCTCGACCGAGGCGAACTCGGTGTCGCCCTGGTAAACGATCATGTTGAGCAGCGCGTCGCGCATGTTCTGCGTGGGAATCTGGCGCACCGTCTCCCACTTCGGGCGCCCTTTGTAGTGGCCGAACTGGATCTCTTTCTCTTCGATCGCGCCGTAGAGCGTCTCGAACTTGAACTCCTGCATCTCGCGCGGGTTGACGCCGATTTCCTTGCGCCACTCTTCGAAGAGTCCGACCCAGTCGCTGAAAGTGCCGATTTTGTGAACTTTTCCGGGCATAAGACCTCAGTTGTCAGTTGCTGGTTGGCGGTTATCAGTTTGTGCGCTCATTTAGCCGTAAACGTGGCTGGTCGTTTCTCGACATATGCGTTAAGGCCTTCCTTCGCGTCGTCCGACTGGAACAGGAGCTGCTGGTTTTCGCGCTCCAGTGCCAGCGCGGCTTCGAGCGGAATCTCCCATCCCGTCTGGATGGCGCGCTTGATCCGTCCCACGGCCTTCGAGGCTTTGTTGGGCGGGCAGAACTGGCGCGCATACTCCATCACGTTCTCCATGAAGTTCTCGCGCTCGTAAACGTCGTTGACGATGCCCAGTTCCTTAGCTTCCTCGAAGGTAAACGTGTTGCCGGTGACGATCAGCTCGATGGCGCGCGACTTGCCGATCATTCGCGAAAGGCGCTGCGTGCCGCCGGTGCCGGGGAGAACGCCCAGGTTGACCTCGGGCAGGCCAATCTTGCCGGAGTCCTGGCGGGCGATGCGGATGTCCGCCGCCATGGCAATCTCAAGGCCTCCGCCCACGGTGTGGCCGTTCAGCGCGGCGATCACCAGTTTTGGCGTGTGCTCCAGGCGAAGCAGGGTTTCGTTGGCGTGCAGGCAGAAGTAGTACTTAAAGGTCGGATCGACGGTGGACAGCATCTTGATGTTGGCCCCGGCGCAGAAGAACTTCTCGCCGGCGCCCGTGAGCACGATCACATAGACGTC
>DATKLD010000010.1:0-2486 GCA_035542595.1 Terriglobales bacterium | reverse complement strand
CCCACCATTACCGGCACCTGCCCATCGTGGACAAGGACGGGCGGCTGCTCGGCCTGCTTTCCATCCGCCACCTGCTGCAGTGGCGGCTGGAAGAACTGGGCCAGCAACTCGACTCCATGGAGCAGTACGTCACCAACGACGCCCCCGGGGGATGAGGCGATCAGAAGGATCGAGCGTCCTTTCAGGCAGACAGGCCACGGAGTTTGACGGACAGACACGGACTTGGAAGCAAGAGTCGATCCGTGTTCAATCCGTGATGATCCGTGGCTGAGTTTTTTCGCCTGCTATAATCAAAAATTGCTCTCATGAAAGAACAGCAGCTAGTGCGCTCCACCACCGTGCTGGCGGTGCGGCGGGACGGCAAAGTGGTGATGGCCGGCGACGGCCAGGTCACGCTGGGAGAAGGGGTGGTCAAGCACAGCGCGCGCAAGATCCGGCGGCTGTATCAGGACAAAATCCTGGCCGGGTTCGCCGGCTCGACGGCCGACGCCTTCGCGCTGTTCTCGCGCTTCGAATCCAAGCTGGAGCAATATCACGGCAACCTGGGCCGGGCCGCGGTGGAGCTGGCCAAAGACTGGCGCACCGACAAGATGCTGCGCCAGCTCGAGGCCATGCTGCTCGTGGCGGACGCCGCCCAGACCTTCCTGATCAGCGGTCGCGGCGATGTGATCGAGCCCGACGAAGCAGTCGCCGCGGTGGGATCGGGTGGGCCCTACGCACTGGCGGCAGCCGAGGCGCTGATCCAGCACACTAGCCTGCCGGCGCGCCAGATCGCGGAAGAGGCCATGCGCATCGCGGGGAAGATGTGCATCTATACCAACGATAAGGTGACGATAGAAGAGCTGTAGGAGCAGGGAGCGGGAAGTAGGAACGACGGTCGTCCGCTGACAACTGGAAACTGAAATCATGGCAATTTATTTACCGGCAACCGCGGAAGAAGAACAGATCGCGCTGGATGAGCTGACGCCGCGCGAGATCGTGGCTGAGCTCGACAAATACGTGGTCGGGCAGAAGGAAGCCAAGCGGGCGGTGGCGATCGCCCTGCGCAACCGCATGCGGCGGCAGAAGCTGGCGCCCGATCTGGCGGAAGAGATCCTGCCCAAAAACATCATCATGATCGGGCCTACGGGCGTGGGTAAGACGGAGATCGCGCGCCGTCTGGCCAAGCTGGCCAACTCTCCCTTCCTGAAGATCGAAGCCTCGAAGTTCACCGAGGTAGGCTACGTGGGGCGCGACGTGGAGTCCATGATTCGCGACCTGGTGGAAGTGGCCATCGAGATGGTGCGCGGGGAAAAGCTGGAAGACGTTGCCGACCGCGCCGAACTGAACGCCGAGGAGCGGCTGCTGGACATCCTGTTGCCTTCCGGCCCGCAGCGCGGCTCGCCCGACGGCAGTGCGGCCGGGTTCGTGCTCGAGGGCGGCGATTCGCAGTCGCGCACGCGCGAGAAGCTGCGCCAGCAGTTGCGCGAGGGCAAACTCGACGACCGCATCGTTGAGATCGATGTGCGCGAGAAGTCCTTCCCCGCCTTCGAGATCATCTCCAACCAGGGCGTGGAGGAGATGGACATCAACGTGAAAGACATGCTGCCCAACATCTTCGGCCAGCGCACCAAGAAGCGGAAGATGAAGGTCAGCGAGGCCTTCGATTACCTGATCCAGGAAGAAGAACAGCGGCTGATCGACGTGGACCAGGTGACGCGCATCGCGGTCGAGCGCGTGGAGCAGTCGGGAATCATCTTCTTGGACGAGATCGACAAGATCGCCGGGCGCGAAAGCGGCCACGGGCCTGACGTTTCGCGCGAAGGCGTGCAGCGTGACATCCTGCCCATCGTCGAAGGCACCACGGTCAACACCCGCTACGGCATGGTGCGCACCGACCACATCCTGTTCATCGCCGCCGGGGCCTTCCACGTCTCCAAGCCCAGCGACCTGATCCCCGAGCTGCAAGGGCGGTTCCCCATCCGCGTGGAGCTGCAGTCGCTGACCATCGGCGATTTCATCAGGATCCTCACCGAGCCGAAATCGTCGCTGGTCAAGCAGTACACGGCGCTGCTCGAGACTGAAGGTATCCGTCTGGAATTCACGCCCGAGGCGCTGGACGAGATCGCGAATTTCGCCTTCCGCGTGAACGAAGGCACGGAAAACATCGGCGCGCGCCGCCTGCACACCATCATGGAGAGGGTGTTGGACGAGATCAGCTTCGGCGCCCCCGACATGCAGAACAAGGAAGTAAAAATCGACGCCGACTACGTGCGCAAGATGCTGGCCGACATCGTCAAGGACCAGGACCTGTCAAGGTACATCCTGTAAGAAGAAGCGGCCGGCGAACCAGCTCACTTCTGATAGTGCAGCAGCGAGAACACGTTGTACTTGCCCAGCTTCTCCCGTCCCTTCAGGAAGTCCAGCTCAACTACGAACCCGCAACCCACGACCTGGGCGCCGAGTGACTCGGCGAGCGAAACGGTGGCTTGCGCCGTGCCGCCGGT
>DATKLD010000009.1:0-4027 GCA_035542595.1 Terriglobales bacterium | reverse complement strand
TTCTGGGTCTTTCGGTTTGTCAGGACGGCGAGCACTCGTTGATTTCCATGCCGACGCGGGAAACGGCAGCCATCAATATCTATCGATTCGATCTCTCGACGGGAAGAACGACCCAACTGACCAGGGGCAAGTTCGACCAGTCGCCACAGTGCTCCCCTGACAGTAAATCCGTGGCGTACTCGTCGTTGGTCAATGGACGACAACTCGTGATGCTGATTCCAATCAACGGCGGCGAGCCCCGGCAGGTGAGCGAGGCACAGGCCGGCATCACTGCCTACTCGCCGGACGGCAGCCAGTTGGCGCTGCTGACAACAGCAGGGCAGGGTACTGATCTCAGGCCCATCATCAAGGTGATTCCGTCGGGTGGGGGTGCACCTATCAAGTCGATCGAGGCTGATCACGCAATTTCCGGTGAAATGCAATTCTCGGACGATGGCAGGTCGATCTACTATCCCGTAACCGAAAAGGGCGTAGCCAACATTGTGCGCCAGCCGCTGGACGGCGGTCCCCCCGCTCGCGTTACCGATTTCAAAGAACTGCGGGGCTACGGCTATTCTTATGACTGGGCCAGCAAGCGTCTTGCAATAACCCGCGGCAAATCGAATAGCGACATTGTGCTCATCACCCAGCAGGCGGCGCAATAATTGCTCAGATTCCGGGTTGATACGCGGCGAGCAGTATTCTGGTTGGGCAACGCCTACGACGGAGGAATGGATGTTCTGTACCGAGTGCGGGCAACAGATGGCGGATGAAGCCAAGTTTTGTGCATATTGTGGGACGCGCCGAGCGGTTCCACCGCTGGTATCGACGATGGCCGTAACCCCTTCGCCGCATGTGGAGCCACCGGCTACGCAGCCATCCGCTCCGCCCCGCGCCGGTCGGTCCACCGCCGACATCATGCCCATCCGTCCGCCACAACGCCCCGTTCCTGTTCATCCCGTGGTCGAGCCACCGGCCAACGAGCCTGACGATCTTCGCCACGTCGAGGAGGTGGTACCCTGGCGGCACGACCAGCCTGAGGCCGCGTCGCCGCAGCCCGCCAGCGAGGAACTTCAGCCGGTGAGGGTTGCGCGTGCTGAAGAGGCGCCCGCGGCCACCACCTATCGATCGGTTCCGTTCGCCGCGGAACCGGGAATGCCCGACGCTTCGGCCCGTCGCAAGCTTTCCCCGGTGCTGATCGGCGCCATCGTCGTCGCGCTCATCGCCATTGGCGGGATTGTCTGGATGGTGCGTTCTTCCGTTTCGGTTGGCGGAAAGGCACAGACCGCCGTTGGCATCACAATCTATCCAACAGCGGCCAAGGTTGCGCCAGGCAAAAGCATGGATTTCGTTGCGGATGTCACCGGAGCGTCGTCCAGCGACGTGACCTGGAGCGTGGAAGAAGGAGATAACTTCGGGGAGATCAAGACTCGCGGAGCATCCGCCAAGGCCGACACGATTTCGCTTTACTGTACCTATACCGCACCCAAGATGGCGGGTACCTACCACCTCGTGGCAACCAGCACGGCAGACAAGAACAAGTCAGCCACGGCAGAAATCACGGTTGCTGGGAAATAAGCTTCGGCGATGTTCGCGTCTGTAACGCGGCTACGCGTGCGCTTGATTCTCTACCTGCCCCGATTCCTGCTGGGAACCTGCCTCGCCCAGAAGCAGGCTACCCGGACAGCGGGTTTTGCGGGAGGGAAGCTCCTGGTCGACTCGGACCGCACATACTGGACCCTGACGGTTTGGGATAGTGAGGAGGCGATGAAAAAGTTTCGCGGCTCAGCACAGCACGGCAAGGTGATGCGAAAGCTAGCGCACTGGTGCGATGAAGCCGCGTATGCCCATTGGACCATCGACAGCACAGACGTGCCTGGCTGGGCCGAGGCATATGACCGCTTGGTCGCGGACGGCAAGCTGTCACGCGTGGATCATCCAAGTCTGCGGCACCAAAACCGAGAGTTTCGCAGGCCCCGGATCAATCCAGAAATTGGTCGAACGCTGAAGGCAAAATGGAATTAGCGGCGCTGTAGGTGGGCTCGCCGGCCTGGAACTAGACCTTTTCTGGCTGTTGCTTGATCAAAGCCTTGGCTTCGGCGATGGTCCATTCGGGAATCGCGCCGGACTTGCTCGCCACCACCGCGCCTACTGCGTTGGCGCACTGCGCGATTCGTTTGGTCGACCAACCTTGGCTCAACCCATGGACGAAAGCCGCCGAGAATGCATCGCCGGCTCCCACCGTATCAGCCACGTTGACACGGTAGCCCGGCGTCTTGCTGAACCGCCCTCCTTTGAGAATAGAGCAGCCCCGCTCGCCAAAGGTGACGCACATGGTGCCGGAATGAAACCGGCTCGACCAGCGGCGACAGAACTGCTCAATGGCGTCACCTGGGCCTTCGGAAGCGTCCACCGTCGCGTCCAGAGACTCCGCTTCCGAGTCGCTGAGTTTGATAACCGTCGCCACTGTTGAAAGCTGCTCGACAGTGCCCAGACTCCACTGGCCAGGCCGAAGATTGACGTCGTAAAAGCGCTTCGCCTTGGGAACGGCTTTCAGCAGCTTCATGGTCGAGCCCAGAGAGCGGGCTGACATGTGATACAGCGTGCCGAGGTAGATCCAGTCGGGCTCGAGCGCCGCGACTTGCCTGAGCTCGGCATCGTTGAGATCGACGAAGTCGTACGCCACCGGTCTGGCGATGCGAAACGTCGGCTTGCCTTCCATGTCGAGTTCGACTTCCGCCGTGCCAGTGGGCTTGTCGGAGAGCACCTGTACAAATTCTGTGGACATTCCCCGCGCCGTAAGCAGTTCCAGCGCCTTGCGTCCGCGCCTGTCGTCGCCAACGGCGCTGAGAGGATAGACCACATGCCCAAGCTTCTGAGCGTGGGCCGCGAAATTCAAGGGAGCGCCTCCCAGGTATTCGTTCTCGCCGATCACATCCCACAAAATTTCGCCAACGCTGACGATGCGCACGGAAAGCGCCTCCTGCGGACGGGCCGGGCGCGACGGAGCGCGCCTTTGTGGCAACCGACCAAACGGAGACACTTTAACAGACGGCAGCAAATTGACAAACGAGGCATAGGCTGGCAGTGTGGCATTGCAATTACGCCGAAGGGGTTTATTATCGTGTTCCTACGGTAACGACATGAAATTTACCCTGAAGCGCACTCCAACTGGAGTTTCGTCGACACCCACAAGCGCTGAGCTCCCGGGCTTGACCGGCGCCGACGTGGCGGGTCTGGTGCTAGGGAAGCGTGTGGGCGGCGATTTCTACCAGGTCGCCAGAGGAAACGACCAGCGCGTGGTAGCGGGCCTGCTGGACATCGCCGGCAGCGCCGTGGAAAATCGCGGGATCGTCGAGGCGGCCCGCCAGACTTTCGCGGCGACTGCCCCTGATTTTTTTGGCCGGGATGATATGAATGAGGCGGACGCCATGATGGAGTTCTGCCATGCGCTAAATGCCAGCATTCTTCGCGCTGCCAACGGGGTGCGGCACTGCGCTGCGTTTCTCGGCTGTTACAACAAAGCGCTTGCCACCGTGTGCTACGTCAACGCCGGACACACACCCGGGCTGCTTCGCTACAACTCCGATGTAAGCGAGTTGCGCGCCACCGGCATGCCCCTCGGCTTGTTCTCAAAATCAACCTATGAAGCGCCTACAGCCGCCATTCCAGTTGGCGGATGTCTGCTACTGATTTCGCGCGGTGTAGTTGAAGCGGGCTCGAGAAAGGAAGAATACGGCCTGCAGCGGGTGAAGCAGCACTTTTCCGAATTACTGCTCACGAGCGCACAGGAGGTGGCGTCGTCGATACTCGGAGCCGTGGCACAGTTCGACCCGAAGGCTGCCGAGAAGAACGACCTAACGACTTTGGTTGTTCTGCGCCCTGGCACAAATGGGTGATCCAGTTTCAGTAACTATCCCCCGGCAGAGCCGGGGGCTTTAGTTTGTGAGCCGCTCAAAGCGGCTGTTCGGGGTCGCTAACGCGGCCCCGCGGTTGTGAGCCACCTCACGGTGGCTCGTTCAGCGCCACATATCCAGCTGATCTAGGC
>DATKLD010000008.1:0-10234 GCA_035542595.1 Terriglobales bacterium | reverse complement strand
GGCCTCGAGCGCGAGCAGCACCTCTTCGGAGTTTGCAAAGGCGCGGCCGTCACCTTTAGCCGCCCGTTTCTCTTTGGTGAGATAGTAGACGCCCAACACGATATCCTGAGTCGGGACCGCGAGCGGCTGGCCGTTGGCAGGCGAGAGAATGTTCTGCGCCGACAACATCAGTACCGATGCCTCAATCTGTGCCTCGGGCGAAAGCGGGATGTGCACGGCCATCTGGTCGCCGTCAAAGTCGGCGTTGAACGCCGTGCACACCAGAGGATGGATCTTGATCGCCTTGCCTTCCACCAGCACCGGCTCAAATGCCTGAATGCCGAGACGGTGGAGCGTGGGAGCGCGGTTCAGCAGAACGGGGTGATCCTTGATGACTTCTTCCAGGATGTCCCACACAATCGATTCCTGCTGCTCGACCATTTCCTTGGCCTGCTTGATGGTCGTGCAGTGCCCGGTCTGTTCCAGCCGGTGGTAGATAAACGGCTTGAATAGCTCCAGCGCCATCTTCTTGGGCAGGCCGCACTGGTGGAGCTTCAGCTCGGGGCCGACCACGATGACGGAGCGGCCGGAGTAGTCCACGCGCTTGCCCAGCAGGTTCTGGCGGAAGCGTCCCTGCTTGCCCTTGAGCGTGTCGGAGAGCGACTTCAGCGGGCGGTTGTTGGCGCCGCGCAGCACGCGGCCACGGCGGCCGTTATCGAACAGCGCGTCCACGGCTTCCTGCAGCATGCGCTTCTCGTTGCGCACGATGACCTCGGGCGCGTGCAGGTCCATCAGCTTCTTCAGGCGGTTGTTGCGGTTGATCACCCGGCGGTAGAGGTCGTTCAGGTCGCTGGTGGCGAAACGGCCGCCATCGAGCGGCACTAGCGGGCGCAGCTCCGGCGGGATCACCGGCAGCACGTCCAGGATCATCCACTGCGGCTTGTTTCCGCTCTTGCGGAAGGCCTCCACCACCTTCAGGCGCTTGGCGTACTTCAGCCGCTTCTGCACCGAGGTCTCGTTCTTCATCTTGTCGCGCAGTTCGGTGGAAAGCTCGTCCACCTCCACGCGCTTGAGAAGTTCCTTGATGGCCTCGGCGCCCATCATTGCCTTGAAGCCGGTGGGCCGGTACTGCTGGTCGAGTTCGCGGAAGCGCGCCTCTTCCTTGATGATTTCCTGCTCCTTGACCGGCGCTTCACCGGGATCGACCACCACGTAAGCCTCGAAGTAGAGGATGGACTCGAGGTCGCGCAGCGAGATGTCCAGCAGGTGCCCGATGCGGCTGGGCAGCCCCTTGAAGAACCACACGTGGGAGCAGGGCGACGCCAGCTCGATGTGGCCGAGCCGCTCGCGCCGCACCTTGGACAGCGTCACCTCCACGCCGCACTTGTCGCAGATGACCCCGCGGTGCTTCATGCGCTTGTACTTGCCGCACAGGCACTCCCAGTCGGTGACCGGACCGAAGATGCGGGCGCAGAACAGGCCGTCGCGCTCCGGCTTGAAGGTGCGGTAGTTGATCGTCTCCGGCTTGGTGACTTCGCCGTGCGACCAACTGCGGATCTTCTCGGGCGATGCCAGACTGATGCGGATGGCGTCGAAGTCGGCAATAGCGTTTCCCAGATCGAATGGACTGGTGCGGTACAAGGTGTCCTCCGTTTGCCCCGAAGCAGCCAGTGGTCAGTGCCAGTGGCCAGTGATGAATTCCATCCGGCGGTTCAGGGCTTCCGCCGGCGGCGATATCCAAAATTCCCGGTGACCGCGGCGGGGCGAACTGACCACCAGCCGCCGGCCACCTGACAACTTCTTCTAATCCGCCGCGGTGGCGGCCAGGGCCTTGCGCTCGCCCACCTTGATCAGCTCCACGTCCAGGCAGAGCGATTGCAGCTCGCGGATGAGCACGTTGAACGATTCCGGCACCCCGGGCTCGATGGCCGCTTCGCCCTTGACGATGGCCTCGTAGATCTTGGTGCGGCCATAGACGTCGTCGGACTTGGCGGTGAGCAGCTCCTGCAGGATGTAGGCCGCGCCGTAGGCTTCGAGCGCCCACACTTCCATTTCTCCGAAGCGCTGCCCGCCGAACTGCGCCTTGCCGCCCAGCGGCTGCTGGGTGATGAGCGAGTACGGCCCGATGGAGCGGGCGTGAATCTTGTCGTCCACCAGGTGCGACAGCTTCAGCATGTAGATGTAGCCGACCGTGACCGGCTGTTCGAACTTGTCGCCGGTCATGCCGTCGTAAAGGTCGGTCTTGCCGGATTCCGGCAGGCCCGATTCCTTCAGCAGGTTCTTGATCTCCGCCTCGTGGGCGCCGTCGAACACCGGCGATCCGAAGTAGACGCCGCGCTGCATCCCGTTGGCGACCGCTTCGAGAATGTCATCGTCCAGATCGGCGATGCTGTCCACAAACGGCGTTTCTTTGAAGATGGTCTTCAGCTCGCGCCGCACCATTTCCGGCTTGGAATTGTTCTTCATCAGTTCGCCGATGCGCTTGCCCAGCTCGTGACCAGCCCAGCCCAGGTGCGTCTCCAGGATCTGTCCGACGTTCATACGGCTGGGAACGCCCAGGGGGTTGAGCACGATCTCCACCGGCGTTCCGTCGGCGAGGTACGGCATGTCCTCTTCCGGCAGGATGCGGGCGATCACGCCCTTGTTGCCGTGGCGGCCGGCCATCTTGTCGCCTACGCTCAGCTTGCGCTTCATGGCGATGTACACCTTCACCAGCTTGATGACGCCCGGCGGCAGCTCATCGCCCTTCTGCAGCTTGGCGATCTTGTCGTTGACGATCTTGCGCAGCACGTCGATCTGCCGCGAGGTCATCTCTTCGATCTCGTCGATCTGCTCGTTGACCCGCGGGTCTTTGTCGGCATACTTGATGCGCTTCAGGTTGCGGGTCGAGATGCGCTCGATGGTCTCGCGATCGAGGATGGCGCCCTTGGTAAGCAGCCGCTTGTTGGTGCGCTCGTCGTGCAGGTCGGCCTGGACCTCTTTGCCGCCCAGGATGGCCTCCAGGCGCTTCAGCCGCTCGTCGGTGAGGATTCGAATCTCGTCGGAGAGGTTCTTCTCCAGCTTCTCGACCTGCATCGCCTCAATGGACTTGGCGCGCTCGTCCTTCTCCTGCCCTTTGCGGGAGAAGATCTTCACGTCAACAATGGTGCCCTCGATGCCCGGCGGGCAGGTGAGAGAGGCGTCCCGCACGTCCCCGGCTTTCTCGCCGAAGATGGCGCGCAGCAGCTTCTCTTCCGGCGTGAGCTGGGTCTCGCCCTTGGGCGTGACTTTGCCCACCAGAATGTCGCCCGCCTTGACCGTGGCGCCGATGCGGATGATGCCGCTTTCGTCCAGGTCACGCAGCGCCGATTCGCTCACGTTGGGGATGTCGCGCGTGATTTCCTCGGGGCCGAGCTTGGTGTCGCGGGCCTCGATTTCGAACTCCTCGATGTGGATGGAGGTGTAGTAATCCTCCTTCACCAGGCGCTCAGAGACCAGGATCGCGTCCTCGAAGTTGTAGCCCCGCCAGGGCATGAACCCGACCAGCACGTTGCGGCCGAGCGCCAGTTCGCCGACGTCGGTGCAGGGGCCGTCGGCGATCACCTGGCCCTTGGCCACGCGGTCAGCCTTCTTCACAATGGGCTTCTGGTTGATGCAGGTGTTCTGGTTCGACCGCTTGAACTTGATGAGCTGGTAGATGTCGGACCCAACTTCGCGCGAAAGCTGCCCGGGATGGTGTTCACCCTCGACGCGCACGATGATGCGCTCGGAATCCACCGAATCGACGATGCCGGAGCGGCGCGCCAGCACCACCGCGCCGGAGTCGCGGGCGGTAACGCCTTCCATGCCCGTGCCGACCAGCGGGGCTTCCGCCCGCAGCAGAGGCACGGACTGCCGCTGCATGTTGGCGCCCATCAGGGCGCGGTTGGCGTCGTCGTGCTCGAGGAAAGGCACCAGCGACGCGGCCACCGAGACGAGCTGCTTGGGGCTCACGTCGATGTAGTCCACCTCGTCACGGCTCACCAGCACGAAGTTGCCGGACTTGCGGGCGTTCACCAGTTCGGCGGTGATGCGCCCTTTGTCATCGAGCTCGACGTTGGCCTGCGCGATGACGTGCCGGTCCTCCTCCCAGGCCGAGAGGTAGAACGAGTAAGGCTCGTAGTCGACCTGCCGGCGGCGGCGCTCCTTGAGGTCCGCATTCAGCTTCTCGGCCTCATGCAGCTCGAGATGATCGCCCACACGGTGGTCGCTGTCGCCCGCGTTCACTACCTGGACGTACTCCTGCACCCGTCCGCCCTTGACACGGCGATAGGGTGACTCGATGAAGCCGTAGTCGTTGATGCGCGCGTAGCAGGAGAGGCTGGAGATCAGGCCGATGTTGGGGCCCTCCGGCGTCTCGATGGGGCAGATGCGCCCATAGTGCGTGGGGTGCACGTCGCGGACCTCGAACCCGGCGCGCTCACGCGAGAGGCCGCCCGGTCCCAGGGCCGAGAGGCGCCGCTTGTGCGTGATCTCGGAGAGCGGGTTGGTCTGGTCCATGAACTGCGAAAGCTGCGACGACCCGAAAAACTCGCGGATGGCCGCCATCACCGGCTTGGCGTTCACCAGGTCGTGCGGCATGGCGGTGCTCATTTCCTGGTACACGCTCATCTTTTCCTTGATGGCGCGTTCCATGCGCACCAGTCCGATGCGGAACTGGTTCTCCAGCAGTTCGCCCACGGCGCGCACACGGCGGTTGCCGAGGTGGTCGATGTCATCCACCACGCCCACGCTCTTGCGCAGCTTGAGCAGGTAGCGAATGGTGGCGTAGAAGTCCTCGGGCTCCAGCGTGCGGTGCTCCAGGTTGGTGGCGTCGGCGCGCTCGAAGAGCTTGATATTGAACTTCAGCCGCCCCACCTTGGAGAAGTCATACTTGCGCGCGTCGAAGAACATGCCGTGGAACAGTGAGGTGGCGGTATCCAGCGTCGGCGGGTCGCCGGGGCGCAGCTTGCGGTAGATCTCGATCAGCGCTTCCTGCGGGGTCTTGACCGAGTCGCGGCGCAGGGTCTGGCTGATGACCACCCCGACGTCGTCACGCTCGGGGAAGAACAGGTGCAGCTCGGTGATGCCGGCGTCGATCAGCTTGGCCAGCTTGTCGGCCGTAACTTCGGAGTTGGCTTCGAGCAACACCTCGCCGGTGCTGGTGTCCACCACGTCTGCGGCGGTGAAAGCGCCTTCCAGGTCCGTGGTGTCGATTTCGATCTCCGTGACCTTCGCTTTCTGGATTTCCTTCAGCACAGCCGGTGTGATCTTGCGGCCCGAGTGCGCGATTTCCTCGCCTCCGCGGCCCACCACGCGGTGCGACAGCTTCATCCCGGCCAGGCTGGTGGGACGGTCGCTGCCGGGTTCGAGGGTCCAGTAGAGCTTCTTGTCCTTCACCGCGATTTTGTCCACGGTGTAGAAGGTGCGCAGGATGTCCTCGTCGGAGCGCAGGCCCAGGGCACGCAGGAAGATGGTGCCCAGAAACTTGCGCTTGCGGTCGATGCGCACGTACAGAATGTTCTTCTGGTCGTATTCGAACTCCACCCACGATCCGCGATAGGGAATGATCTTGCCCAGGAAGTAGGTGCGCTGGTTGGCGGTCTCGAAGAACACGCCCGGGGAGCGGTGCAACTGGCTGACGATCACGCGCTCGGTGCCGTTGATGATGAAGGTGCCGTTCTGCGTCATCAGCGGAATGTCGCCGAAAAAGACTTCCTGCTCCTTGATGTCGCGGATGCTCTTGTTGCCGGTCTCCGGGTCCTTCTCGAAGATGGTGAGCCGGATCGTGACCTTGAGCGGCGCCGAATAAGTCATGCCGCGTTCTTCACACTCAATCTGGTCGTACTTGAGCTGCAGTCCCACCGGGTCGCCGCACTTGTTGCAGAAGTCCGGCGTGTTGGCGTTGTAGGTGCCGCACTTAGCGCACAGCACATCGCCGGGGTGGAACGGGTCGGTGATCACCGTGGAACCGCAGTTGCGGCAGGTGGTCCGCAGGTGGTGCAACCCTTTCAGGTGGCCGCACTTGCATTCCCAGTTGCCGATAGCGTAATCCACGAACTCCAACTGCGACAGTTTGCGAAAGTCCTCGATCGGAAACACCGACTGGAACACCGACTGCAGCCCGGCGTCATCGCGCTCGCTGGGCAGCATGTCCATCTGCAGGAAGCGGTCGTAGGATCGCTTCTGCACCTCGATGAGGTTGGGGATCTGGATGGTCGCCGGAATCTTGGAAAAATCCAGCCGGTTACGAAAAGCGTGATTCTTGTTCGGCATGAACAGCTCCTAATAATGCCGGCCCCCGGGCCGGCCAGGCGGAAAACGTCGCTACAAAGACACTGCGCGCCCGCAGGGACGTAACTCCCCGCGAGCGCCAAAGACAGCGCTTGACAACTCCTGATTTGTGTTTACCCGCGCCAGTTATGTATGGCCTTGCGCCCCAACCGGGACGCTCGGTGAGCTTCCTGCGCCGTGGCATTCGCCCGGCACGTTGCAGGAGGCCTGGAAGCAGTACCGATTAGACGCTTCCAGTCGCCTCCAGGATTCAGTAGCCTGCCCTGAGCGCCGGAACGAAGCAACGCCGTCGCACCGGCGGTCACTTCACTTCTACGGTCGCCCCAGCATCCGTGAACTTCTTCTTGATGTTCTCAGCCTCTTCCTTGGAGACGCCTTCCTTGATGGGTTTGGGCGCTCCATCCACCAGGTCCTTGGCTTCCTTCAAGCCCAGGCTGGTGACTTCGCGGACGGCCTTGATGACGTTGATCTTGTTGGCGCCGACTTCCTTGAGGATCACGGCGAACTCGGTCTTTTCTTCAGCCGGCGCTGCGCCAGCCGCAACGCCGGCGGCTCCGCCCGCCACCATCACCGGCGCCGCTGCCGCCGCCGAAACTCCCAGCCGCGATTCCAACTTCTTGACCAGTTCCGCCGCCTCAAGCAGCGACAAGCCTACAATTTGCTCTTCCAACTGCTGCAGATCTGCCATTTGTCTGTTCTCCAGTCGTGGTTATCGATTGTGCTGCGGCGTTACCAGTCCTCAGGTTTCCAGTGCGACGTGCCCGCCAGACAACGGGCGGCGCAACCCCTGACAACCGATAACTTGAGGCGCTTGGCGGGCGTCCGAGCCCGCCGCCGAAATCCTTCGGCCGTTAGCCGAAGGATCTCTTTCACCTCTGAACACTAGCCGAGTCCACAGCACATAGACCCGGCCCGAGCTTTCTACGCGCCGGCTGCTTCGCCAGCCTTGAACTTGTTCTCCTTCACCGCCTGGTTCACCACTACCGCCAGGTTGCGCCCAATCGCGTTCGCGGCCGTGACCAGCCGCTGCGCCGGAGCGTTCAGCAGGAAGAGCAATTTGCTGTAAATCTCTTCCTTGGCCGGCATGGTGGCCAGCGCTTCGATCTCCTTGATGGAGATCACACGGCCTTCGACGACGCCCGCCTTGAAGGTGAACTCCGGGTTGTCCTTGGCGTACTTGGAAAGCGCCTTGGCCAGCGCGAACGGGTCGCCTGTGGTGATGGCGATCGAAGTCACGCCGGCCAGGTCCTTCAGCACGGACTCGGCCGGTGTGCCCCTGGCGGCGCGCTCAGCCAGCGTGTTCTTGACCACCTTGTATTTGGCGCCGGCGCCGCGCACGGTCTTGCGCAGCTCGAAATCCTGCGACACCTTCATCTTCGCGAAGCTGCCGACGATCACGTTGTTCGCCTTCTTCAGGTCGGCACTTAGCTTCTCGATCAACTCACTCTTCTTAACCTTGGTTACCGGCATGTCATTTCCCTTTTTGTTATGCCTTGGACGCGGCTTCGATCGCCGTCGTGTCCAGCGAAATTCCCGGCCCCATGGTGGAGGACAGGGTCACGCCCTTGATGTATTTCCCCTTGGCGGCCGGCGGTTTTGCTTTTACCACGCTCGAGATCACCACGGTCGCGTTCTCCACCAGCTTTTCCGGGGCGAAGCTGATCTTGCCCACCGGCACGTGCACCAGCGCAGTCTTGTCGGTGCGGAACTCGACTTTACCCGCCTTGACTTCCTGCACGGCGCGGCCGACGTCGAAGGTAACCGTACCTGTCTTCGGATTGGGCATCAGCCCGCGTGGACCCAGCACCTTGCCCAGCCGGCCCACCGCCTTCATCATGTCTGGCGTGGCGACGACGGCGTCGTAGTCGATCCAGTTTTCTTTCTGGATCTTCTCCACCATCTCTTCGCCGCCGACGAAATCAGCGCCCGCCTGCTCGGCTTCCTTGGTCTTCTCTCCCGAGGCGATCACCAGCACGCGCTTGGATTTGCCCAGCCCGTGGGGCAGCACCACCGTGCCACGCACCATCTGGTCGGCGTGCTTGGGATCGACGCCCAGCCGCAGCGTCAGCTCCACCGTCTCGTCGAACTTCGCGTACTTCACCTTCTGCAGCAGGGGCACGGCTTCGTTCAGCGGATACGCCCGCTTCTCGACAGCCTCCCTGGCCTTGGTGATGTTTTTTCCTGCTTTTGTCGGCATTTCGTTTTCCTCGTCTCCCACCGTCCTTGCCACCAACAGCATCAACCCTCTGGCGAAGACCGTGGTGCTTTCGACTGTGACCTAGGCCACGACGTCAATTCCCATCGACCTGGCCGTGCCCTTCACGCTCTTGACCGCCGCCTCGATTGAGGCCGCGTTCAGATCCGGCAGCTTCTGCCGTGCGATGTCCATGACCTGCTTCTCGGTGACCTTCCCCACCTTGTCCTTGTTGGGCGTGCCCGAGCCCTTGGCGATGCCGGCCGCGCGCTTCAGTAGCACCGACGCCGGCGGCGTCTTGGTGATGAAGGTGAACGAGCGGTCGTTGTAGACCGTGACCACCACCGGGATGATCAGCCCGTCCAGCTCCTTGGCGCTGGTCTTGGCGTTGAACTGCTTGCAGAACTCCATGATGTTAACCTGCGCCTGTCCGAGCGCCGGCCCGATGGGCGGCGCCGGCGTGGCTTTGCCCGCGGGAATCTGCAGCTTCACGCTTCCTGTAGCTTTCTTTGCCATGATGATCCGCTCTTAAGCTTTTAGCTCTTGGCTCTTAGCTCAATCCCTATGCAACCTTCTCGACCTGCCCAAACTCCAACTCCACAGGCGTCGCCCGCCCGAAGATGGTCACCATCACCTTAAGCGTCTCGCGATCCTCGTTCACCTCGTCCACCACGCCAGTGAAGCTGGCGAAAGGACCTTCGGTGATGCGCACCGACTCATTCTTCTCGAACTTGACGCGCAGCTTGGGCTTGTCCTTGCCAACGGCGACGCGATGGACGATCTGATTGACTTCATCTTCCGAGAGCGGCGTGGGATCGTTGGCCGTGCCCACGAAGCCGGTCACCCGCGGCGTGGATTTCACCAGGTGCCAGACCTGGTCGCCCTCGCCACCGCTGCGGAACCCTGTCAGGTCCATCTCCACCAGCACGTAGCCGGGATAGAACATGCGCTCGCTGGTGTACTTCTTGCCGCCGCGCACCTCGGTCACCGGCTCGGTGGGGATCAGCACTCTGCCGATCTTCTCCGTCAGCCCGAAAGCCTGGATACGCGACTCCAGCGACTCCTTCACCTTCCTCTCGAACCCGGAGTAGGTGTGGACGATGTACCACTTCATGTTGGGATTGGCCGGGCGCTCGGGCTGACCCGGCTCGCCGGCCGCCGTCTCGCCAGGCTCCGAAGTAGTCGGCGGGACTGGCGGCTCTGCTGGCTGCGCTTGCGCTTCGTTCATATCGTCGTGCTTTGGTTCTTCCTGCATAAAATTCGTCCTGAGCCTCGCTCAGTGACGGAAATACTTGAATAGCTGGTTGATGCCCTTGCCGATCAGAGCGTCGATGGCCCAGAAGTACACGCCGAAGATGGCCACCGTGATGACCACCACCAGCGTGGTGGCGCGCACCTCCTTGAACGACGGCGAGGTGACCTTCTTCATCTCCGTGCGCACGTCGTTGTAAAAGGCCTTAACCCGCAGCGGCCAGCTTTTCAGCTTGCCCCCGATGTTATCGGCGTCCATGATCTGCGTGACTGCTGACTTCGCCATGTTGCATGCCAACTTTCATCACGTTCCTGGCAGGGGCGGAGGGATTCGAACCCCCAAGTCCGGTTTTGGAGACCGGCAGTTTAACCGTTGAGCTTACGCCCCTGTATCTCATCGGGTCATTGGGTGATGGGGTGATCGGGTCATTGACAAATCACCCGATGACCCGATCGCAAGATCACCCGATTTCACTTCACTTCCTTATGCGGCGTGTGCTTCCGGCACTTGCGACAGAA
>DATKLD010000007.1:0-24705 GCA_035542595.1 Terriglobales bacterium | reverse complement strand
GCAGCGGGGAAGAGCAAACCGGAAATCCGGCCGCCCAAGACAGCCCCGACCACGGCGAGCGGCAGCACTGCCGTCCAATGCGCTTGATCGTTGTCCCACGCCACCAGCTTGGCGATCGCACCCGCCAACAACCCGAGAGTGACCCAGAAGAGCACGGCCATAACCCACCTCCGCAGAGGGGTTTCCTCTGGCTGCCCAAGTATATCGCATAACGATATCGTACAACGATCTATATTTTGGGCCCTCCGGCCGCTGGACAAAAGCCGGTCACATGCGCCATCTTTGCCGACGGCGCATCATTTAGTAGAAATACCTGGACGGAGTACGTCATGCTGAAGACGAGAAAGCTGGGCCGCCAGGGCCTGCAGGTTTCCGAGCTGGGCCTGGGCTGCATGGGGATGACCTGGGCGTACGGCGCCCCGGACGACGCCGAGTCCCTGGCGACGCTTGACCGCGCCCTCGAACTGGGCGTCAACTTCTTCGATACCGCCGAGGCCTATGGCCCCTTCACCAACGAAGAGCTGCTGGGACGCGCTTTGAAGGGCCGGCGCGACCGGGCGATCATCGCCACCAAGTTCGGCTTTCGTTTCGAGGCCGGCAAACTGGTGGGCACGGACAGCCGGCCCGGGCACGTGAAGGAAGTGGCGGAAGCCTCGCTGCGCCGGCTGGGAACCGACCACATCGACCTCTACTATCAGCACCGCATCGATCGCACCGTGCCCATCGAGGATACGGTGGGCGCCATGGGGGAGCTGGTGCGCCAGGGCAAAGTGCGTTTCTTAGGGCTTTCCGAAGTCGGCGAAGAGACCATCCGCCGCGCCCATCGCACCCACCCCATCTCGGCGCTGCAGAGCGAATACTCGCTCTGGGAAAGGAATCTCGAGCCGCGCATCCTGCCGCTGTTGCGTGACCTCGGCATCGGCCTGGTGCCGTTCTCGCCGCTGGGGCGCGGATTCCTGACGGGAACGGCCAAGCGCGCAGAACAGTATCCTGAAGGCGATTACCGGCGCGGTGATCCGCGCTTCCAGGGAGAAAACTTCGACCGCAACATGCGAGCTGCCGCCACGGTGCGCGAGATGGCGACCCGCAAAGGCGCGACCCCCGGACAGATCGCACTGGCATGGCTGCTGCACAAAGGCGACGACCTTGTCCCCATCCCCGGCACCAAGCGGCGGAGCTTCCTCGAGGAAAACGTGGGGGCGGCGAATGTGAAGCTCAGCGCGGCCGAGTTGCAGCAGCTCGATGCGACGCTGCGACCCGAGGCGGTGGCCGGTCCGCGATATAACGAACACTACCAGGCGTTCGTCGACCGCTAAGATCCGGCACCCCATATCTCGGCGGCTGACACGCGCCGGGATCAGTTCGGCCGGGCGCGAACCAGGTCGCAGAGCGCGTCGGTGACTTCCTTGGTGCTGGCTTGGCCGCCCAGGTCGGGGGTCCTGGCCCGTTCCTCGCGCATAAGTGTCTCGATCGCGGTCATGAGAGCGGCGGCGGCGCCTTTCTCTCCCAGATGGTCCAGCATCAATTGCACCGACCAGACGGTGCCCAGCGGATTCGCGATCCCGCGGCCGCTGATGTCCGGCGCTGACCCGTGGATGGCCTGAAACAGGCTGGGATACTTTCGCTCGGGGTTCAAATTGGCGCTGGGCGCAATTCCCATGCTGCCGGAGATGGCCGCCCCCAGGTCCGTCAAGATGTCTCCGAACAGGTTGGAAGCCACGACCACATCGAGGGTTTCGGGTCTGGCGACAAAGCGGGCGGTCAGCGAATCCACCAGCTGCTGCTCATGCTCGATGTCCGGGTACTCGCCGGCTACACTGCGAAACACCTCATCCCAGAACACCATGTTGTGCTGCATGGCATTGGACTTGGTCGCGCTGGTGACCTTCTTGCGCGCGTGAGCGCGGGCGTACTCGAAGGCATAGCGGATGACCCGCTCCGTCCCGCTGCGGGTGAACACGATTTCCTGGATGGCCACCTCGTAAGGGCTGCCGGTGTGTACGCGGCCACCCACGCCCGCGTACTCTCCTTCGGTGTTCTCACGAATGCACACCATGTCGATGTCGTTCGGGCCCTTGGCGCGCAGCGGGCTGGCCACTCCCGGCAGCAGCCGCATGGGGCGCAGGTTCACGTACTGGTCGAACTGCTGACGAATCGGCAGCAGTAAGCCCCAGAGGGTGACGTGGTCGGGAATTCGCGGGTCCCCGATGGGGCCCAGGAGGATTGCGTCGAAGCCTCCACGTTCCAGGACCCGGACGCCGTCAGGCGGCATCATGGCGCCGTGGCGCAAGTACCACTCGGAGCCCCAGCCGAAGGTTTCCAGGTCAACGACAAACTCGCCGCCCGCCTCAGCCAAAACTTCGAGTATCCGGACTCCCGCGGGGATGACCTCCGATCCGATTCCGTCACCGGGGAGCACGGCAATGTGGTAGTGGCGCATCGTCATCTTTTTTCTGGTCGCCGGTGGGAGCCGGTGACTCAACCGGATTGTTCCCGCTCACGGTACTGGGCATCTCGCCAGGTGGTTGACCAACGCCGAGAGGGAATCATAGCAGGTGAATCTTTTCAGCCCCGGCAGATGGCCTGCCCGTTTTATTTACCCACTGCCAGCACCACGAAGCTGTTGGGCAGGACGGCGGGACGCGGCCGGGGCTGCCCGGGGACGGCTGGCGGCGTGGGTGCGAAATCCGCGGTCACGAGGTAGACCTGGTGGGTGCGCGGATCGAGCGCCATGGTACGCGCGCCGCGCTGGGTAGGGACGTTCTCCAGCACGGTGAACTTGTCGGGCGAATCCTCGTGGACCACGGTCAGCGTGCCTTCTCCGTTAGAAGCGTAGGCGTACTGCAGCCCGGGATCGAACGCCGTGGCATCCACACCACTGCCGATGGGCAGTGTGGTGATGACCTTGCCACTTTCGGCATCGACCACCGCCATGAGCTTGTTGCTGCAACCGGCAAACAGGCGGCGGTGCTCGAGATCGATGGCCAGCCCCGTCGGCTCCTGGCAAGGTGCGAGCGGCCAGCGCGCCTCGACCGCCAGCTTGCGCGGGTCGAGCACAACCAACTCACTCTTATCCTCGATGTTGACGTAGATGTGCCCGCGTTCGTCGGCCACGGCGAATTCTGGCTTGCCGCCCAGCGGTACCGTGCCGGCGACCATTCCGGTGACAGCGTCGATGGCGGTCGCATCTGCCGACCGGCCGTTCATGGCAAACACGCGCTCGCTTGCCGGATCGTAAACGATGGCGTCCGGATTCTGGCCCGTCTTGACCTGGCCCACCGAGGCAAGCGTCTTGAGGTCGAAGATCGTGACGGTGTCGGCGCGGCCGTTGCTGGTGAAGCCGCGGCCCAGCTTCGGCGCCAGGGCGATGCCGTGCACCCCGGCAGTATCGGGAATGTCGCCCACCACTTTGCCGCTCGCCGGATCGATCACGATCACGTGTGTGGCGCGCGAGATGTAGAGCCGCCGGGAGTCGGGATCGAAGGTCAGATAGTCCCAGCCGCCCTCGCCGCCCAACGGGATCTTCTTGAGAAGGTGGTATCCGGAACCGGCAGACGCTGCCATCGAGACCAGCAGAAGAAACAGAAGCAGAAGCGAGTGTAAGCGAAGTCTCATTACCTTCTTCTTTCGCGCATGAGCGGAAGAGATGTTAGGGGCGCGGAGGGCAGCGCGTCAATTTAGAAGATTTTCCCGGGGACCTCTTCGGCGGCTTTACCGCGCCCCATGGCTCAAGGGGAGGCCAGGAACCGAAGACTACGGGCCTACGACGTAGCCTCGGCGGGCACGGCAGGCGCGGCCAGAGCGGCGCGGGCTTCGCGCAGCCCCGACTGGATGTTCGGTTCCAGGTCGAGGTGCGGGATGGGTGAGCTGGCCACGGCCTCGTAAAGTCTCAGTGCATCCTTTGGCCGGTTCAGGCGCTTCAGGTAGATCCTGGCAACCCCCAGCTGCGCCATTAGAGATTGGCGTTCTGAAGGATAAGCAGCGGCCAACTTCTGGTACTCGCTGAGTGCGCGCTCAAACGCGCCCTCCGCTTCGGGCACTCGACACAAATCGAGCCAGGTCTGCGCCGGCAGCTTAACGCCTCCCTGTTGCACGAACTCCTCATAGTCCTGCCAAGCGGCCTGGGGCTGACGCCCGGCCAGGTGCAGACTGCAGAGCCGCTCCGTGTAGGCCAAATAGAGTGGGATGTCGTTCTTCCGCCAATGGATCTCGCGCAGCAGGCTGCAGGCGTCCACCGAGTCGGGCTTCCGCGCCAGGTAATCCTTCAGGATGGGCAGGGCCTCGTCGAGCTGTCCGCTGCTCACCATCTCGGAGGCCTGCAGGATCTCGGGGTCGTTCTGCCAGCTCACCTCTTCTTCGATGGCCTGGTTCATCTTGTGCTCAAGACCGGAGTAGCGTATCGCCAGGGCCGCCACCACGCCGAACAGGAAGCCACCCACGTGTGCCCAGTGCGCGGTACCGGACATGCTGCCGAAGAGCGTACCGTACAAGACCTCCATCAGCAGCCACAGGGGCAGCAGCGCATATGCCGGCGCTTTAAAGGTATAGCGGCGAAACATGATGATCCACATCATCTCGATCTTCATCTTCGGGAAACTTACCAGGAAGGCCCCCATCAGGGCGGCCACGGCGCCGGAAGCTCCCAGCGTGGGCACGATACTGCCGGGATTCAGCCAGGCATGGAACTGCAGGGCAACGGCTCCGGCCACCAGATAGACAGCCGTATACAGGGGGCGGCCCCAGGCGTCCTCCAGCACAAACCCGGCCAGCCACAGGAACCACATGTTGCCGATCAGGTGCAGCCATCCCCCGTGCAGGAAATTGGCCGTGAGATAAGCGAGCGGCCTGGGATGCGCCGGCACAAACGCATACTGTTCAGCGAGCGATGCCGCGCTCAGCTTGGCGTAACGTTCGGCCAGCGAATCCATCTCCTGCTGCAACTGCGATTGCTCTTCTACCAGCCGGATACGGCCGTCCCAGGCATCGATGATCTTGTGGTTGGGATCCTGAATCTTCGCCCACTCGGTGGGGTTGTGGTCCTTGAATGCGGTGACCAGCCGCTGCTCTTCGGGGGCAAGGGTCAGCTCGGGGTGAGTAGCCGCCAGGATCAGGATATGGGCCTTCACCTTGCCCAGCTCCGGCGCCTGTTGCAGGAGGGTGTCGTGTGTGGCCAGAAACACGACGATATTGATGACGATCAGCGCGAGCGTAACCACCGGCCAGCGTCGCGCCGACATGTTCTCATGCCGGATCGGAATCAGCATTGCGTGCAGCCTTCGTTTCTTGCCCCAGGATTCTGTTGAGCTTAGGGGAAGCTTGGGTTGGCTGCCAGATGACCACCGGGGGGGAACGGAAGTAACGTCAGAAGGCTGGTACCGGGAGTTGCGGTTCCTAACTTCCGAACAGGGCCTTGAATTCCGGCGTGTCCTGCACGCAGGCAAGGTCAGGGTCTTTCCGGATCCAGTCCACGTTGGCGTAGCCGTTTTCTTTGGCACGCTTGAGCGTCTCCAAAGTCTCCGGCTTGCGCCCGAGCACACCGTAGGTGCAGGCTGCGTTGTACAGGACCATTGGATCATTGGGACGCAGCGTCACCGCCATCTGCAGATGGCGGACGGCGTCTTCTTCCCGGCCCAGGTAGGCGTAGTCGGCGGCCAGCAGAATGCGGGCGCGCACATCCTCGGGAACCAGCTCCAACTGCTGCTCCAGGACCTGCATCTCCCGCTGGCGAAAGCGCTCTGCAGCCTGCATGTCGCCCAGGCGTTCAAGCGCGTTCATGTAAGGAATGTACATGTTGTAGTCATCGCCGTTGGCCTCAATTGCACGGTCAGCGACGTTAGCGGCGTCCTGAAAGCATCCGGAGGCGAAGAAGGCGCGACCCAGGATGTTGTAGGCGCCTTCACAGTCGGCCTTGCGGGCGATGGCCAGCCGCACGTACTCGATGGCTTCGTCATAGCGGGTCTGGGCGTAAAAGATACGTGCGCGCGCCACCAGAGCTTCGGGCAGATTGGGATCCAGCGCCAGGGCCCGGTCGCAGGCGGCGCGGCCTCTCTCAATCCATTGGGGGTCGCGTCCGCGGGTCTCGTAATAGATCCCGCACACGTTGGCGACGGCGGCGTGCGCCAGGGCGAAGCCGGGATCGAGCTTGATGGCCTGATCGAACATCTGCAGCGCGAACTCCAGGCTCTCGCGGCGGGCGTAGCTGCGGCCGCGGAGATAGTAGTCATAGGCCTGCAGGTTCTCTGTGGGTTTGCGCGCGATCGTCTTTTCTTCCTGCGGCGAAAGGGTAATGCGCAGGGCCTGGGCGAGGGCGCGCGCGATCTCGTCCTGAACTTCGAAAACATCGGCCATCTCGCGGTCGTAGCGCTGTCCCCACAACGTGTGGTTACTGCGGGTCTCGACCAGTTGCGCGGTGATGCGCAGGCGGTTGCCAGCCCGGCGGATGCTGCCGCCCAGCACATAGGAAGCGCCCAGCTCCGTGCCCACCTGGGGGGCGGTCACGGGCTTGTCGCGGTAGGCGAGCATGGCCGGACGCGGAAAGACGCGCAGTCCCTGGATGTTGGCCAGCTCGGTGATGATGTCTTCGGTCATGCCGTCGCGAAAGTACTCGTCTTCCTTGGCGCTGCTCAGGTTTTCAAAGTAGAGCACGGCAATTGACTTTTCGGCTTCTGCAGGATGCGGGGCCGTGGCCACCGGGACGCTGGCACTGGAAACGCCCTTGGGCGGGGTGCGTCCGCTCGCGGACTCGCGGTCGCGCTTGAGGCGGCGCAGGTCGGTGCGCAGCTCCGTCGCCGTCTGGTAGCGCATCTCGCGCTCTTTCTCCAGGATTTTGGAAAGGAGTCGATCCAGTTCCGCCGGAACTTCCGGATTCACATCCGAAGGCGGCACGGGGGTTCGGTTGAGGATAGCGTCGAAGATCACGCCCGAGGTGCCGCCGGGAAAAGGATGGTGTCCCGTGGACATCTCGTAGAGCACGACGCCGAAGGAAAACAGGTCGGAGCGCGCGTCCAGCTCTTCGCCGCGCACCTGCTCCGGTGACATGTAGGCGATGGTGCCCATGGTGCTGCCCGGGCTGGTGAGGTTCTCCTCGGAGATGGCGGTGACGGTGCCGGAGGCGCCCACGGCTTCCGCCATACGCATCCGCTGCAGCGACAGCTTGGCCAGGCCGAAATCGAGCACCTTGGCCTGGTTGCCGGTGGTGACGAAGATGTTGGCCGGCTTGATGTCGCGATGCACGATGCCGCGGGCATGCGCCGCCTCCAGCGCCTCGGCGATCTGGATGGCGAGTGCGAGCAGCAGATCCGCGCGCAGCGCCTTTCCTGCCATACGGTG
The DNA here is from genome assembly GCA_035542595.1 of Terriglobales bacterium. Lineage (GTDB taxonomy): Bacteria > Acidobacteriota > Terriglobia > Terriglobales > Acidobacteriaceae > JAHFUA01. Next base: position 17,376 of record DATKLD010000007.1, on the reverse strand, counting down.
CTTCAAGGTCTGGCCCTGCAGCAGCTCCATCACCAGGAAGGGCTGGCCCTGATGCTCGCCGATCTCGTGGATGGTGCAGATGTTGGGATGATTCAGCGCAGCGGCGGCGCGGGCTTCGCGGCGGAAGCGTTCGATGGCCTGCGGGTCGCGGCAGTAATCCTCGGGCAGGAACTTGAGGGCGACGTTGCGGCCGAGTTCCGTGTCCTCGGCGCGGTACACCACGCCCATGCCCCCGCCACCCAGTTCTTCCAGAATCTTGTAATGGGAAACAGTGCGACCGATCAAGACGATCATCCCCCGCAGGCGAGTCATGGTAGATGGGCAACTGAGGGAAGTCAACGCCGCCGCTACGGCGGACCCCAACACAAAACCGGATTACTTCAAGCCTTCGACGAGGTAGAGATCGGACAGCATACGGTGGTAGCCGTAGACGCAGGTCTTGCCATCCGGGGTCAGCAGGATGGGACCGATGGTCCCGACGCCGGCAGGATCCGAGGGCATGAGTTGCTTGAACGGCGTGTGCTGGCCGGTATTGATGTCCAGCCTGGAGACTTGAGTGGGCAGTTCGCCTGGTCGATCGACGTAGAGGAAGCGCCCGTCGACGCTCCAGGCGACAGGCTGCTCGCCGGGCGGGAGTCCGCGCAGCGGCTGGGGTTCGCCGCCGGCGATGGAATACAGATAACCGTGCTGGTCGGGACCGATGCCGGCCACGGTGCGGCCATCGGGCGAGATCGCAAAAGCGGTGGCGTGGACCCCTTCGGGGCTGAAGGCGCGCGGCTTTCCGCCATTGATGTCCTGCACATAGAAGCGCACGCCATGATCGGGTTCATTGCCGGTGAAAACGATGTGCTTGCCGTCAGGAAGCCACTTGGCCCAGGTGTGGTTGATCTCGTCCCTGGTCAACTGGCGGGATTCGCCGGCGCCGGTGGGCAGCAGGATCAACTGCGCGGGTGTGGTCTGAGGTTGCGCGATGGCCCACTTCTCGTCAGGTGAGAGCGCGACAGCGCCGCCCGCGCCCAACAGCACCGCAGGTGAGCCGTCGGTCTTCCGTACATACACTGCATAGGAAAGACCGCCGGTCTTGGAATGCGCCATCGCTCCGCCCACGCCCTCCTCGTCGAACAGGATCGTCGCACCGTCAGCGGACATGTCAGCGGGATAAGAGTAATCGAGCCACGAGAGATCCTTCTCCCGCGCCGCCCCGGGAAGCAGGCCGATAAGTTCGCGACGCCAGCTTGAGCGGTTAAGCAGGAGGCGTCCGTCTTTCCAGATGTCGAGCAGGGACAGAGTGCCGGGCATGCGCGCCACCAGGCGCAGGCTGCCCCCCAGCGTCACCGCGTACAGCGGCCGGTCGGTCCCGGTCATGCCGGCGGTGAACCACACCTCCTTGCCGTCGGGCGACCAGGCCAGTCCCTGCGTGCTGTAAAACTCGCTGGTGAGGGTCTTCGTCTTGCCATTCAAATCTACGACTGTGATCGAGCCGCTGTCGTCGCCCTGCCTGGGATGGTCCAGAAAGGCGACCCCATCCCCCGTGGGGGAGACGCGCGGGTGGCTGATCCAGCCGCCGGTTTCGTAGAGCAGCTTGCCGACCGGAAACTCCAGGCGGTTCTTCCCATTGGCGTCGCGAACGACTGCCAGGGATGCGCCGTCGGGGGACCAGTCCGCCCATTGCACCTGCTCGACCACGGCGCGGGGCGCGCCTCCGGAGAGCGGCATGCGGGCCAGGGTGCCGACATTGACCCAAGTGCCGAGAGGGTGGCTGTCGAGCATGACCGCCAACTCACCTGCCGACGACACCGCAAGCAGCTGCGCGTGAGTCAGTCCCATGGATCGCGATTCCGGGCCTTCCGGACGCGCCGTGAAAATCTCCGAGGGGTTGCCTTGCCAGGAAGCGCTGTACAGGATGGTCTGCCCGTCAGGCGCAAAGCGACCTGCGCGCACCGTCCCCCGACGGAAGGTGATCTGGTGGTAAAGCGGAGGCACGGCTGCTTCCTTGTGGAAGAGAAGCCTTCCAGCAGACAGGCCAAGGCCTAACGCTATCACCGCGACCACGGCAGCGATCAGCGGCCACAACCCGGCGCGGGGCCGGACGACGGCGATCTTGCCGGAGGACTCACGCGCGGCGGCTTCCGGCGCAGCTTTCGGCACGGCGCGGGCAACAGCGGAGCGCGAAGAATCGGTGTCGCGCTTCAGCCGCTTCAGGTCGGCGCGCATCTCGGCCGCAGTCTGGCAGCGCAGGCCGCGGTCCTTCTCCAGCGCCTTGTTGATGATGCGCTCCAGCTCCGGCGGCAGGTCCGCCTTCAGTTGCAGCGGCGACTCCGGCGGCTTGCTCAGGATGGCGTTGAAGATCGCCGCCGAGGTGTTGCCGTTGAAGGGCAGCGCGCCGGTGGTCATCTCATACAGCACCACGCCGAAGGAGAAGAGGTCGGTGCGCGCGTCCAGCTCCTCGCCCAGCGCCTGCTCGGGCGACATGTAAGCCACGGTGCCCAGCGTGCTGCCGGGACTGGTGAGATGTTCGCGCGTGACCGCAGTCGGCATGGCAGAAGCGCCGGCGGCTTCGGCCATCGGTTGCAGGTGGCGCGTGAGCTTGGCTAGGCCGAAGTCCAGGATCTTCACCGGCCCGCGGCTGGTGAGGAAGATGTTGGCCGGCTTGATGTCACGATGGACTATGCCAGCGGAGTGGGCGGCGTCGAGCGCGTCGGCGATCTCAATCGACATGTCGAGCACCTGCTCCAGGCGCAACGGCTTGCCCTGGATGCGGTGCTTCAGCGTCTGGCCCTCCAGGTACTCCATCACCATGAAGTGCTCGCTCTCGAACTCGCCCACGTCGTAGATGGTGCAGATGTTGGGATGGTTCAGAGCGGAGGCGGCGCGGGCCTCGCGCAGGAAGCGGTCAATGGATTGCTGATCGCGGGAGAACTCAGGCGGCAGGAACTTGATGGCTACAAAGCGGCGCAGACGCGTGTCCTCGGCCTTGTAGACCACGCCCATGCCGCCGCCGCCCAGCTTGTCGATGATGCGATAGTGCGCGATCGTCCGGCCGATCAAATGGCGCCCTCAGCTCCCCTGGTGGAATTGGGATGTTAGTGCGCCGCGACAGGGCAAGTCAAACGGCTCTTGCTGGAACAGGTCACTGCAGCTTCGCGTACTCGGCCTTGGCTTGCTGGACGAGAGGGAGATCAGCGTCGGCGTCCTTCCAGGTGGCGAGCACGTCCTGGTAGGCGACTTTGGCCTTGGCGGTGTCGCCCTGCTGGACGTAGGCGCGCGCGACGCCGAGTTGCGCGCGAGGATATGCGTCGCTATGGCGAGGCCAGTCGCGGCGCGCCAGGACTTTCTGAAATTCCTGCACCGCGTCCGCCGGACGCTTGGCAGCAAGATAAGCCTGCCCTCGCGCCAGTTGTATGTCCTCTTGAAAGCGATCATAGGGCGCAGCGCTCTTCAGGACTTCAACGGCAGCGGCGCCGTTCCCGTGGCGGATTTCAGCGAATGCTTTGACCAGGGGAATCCATTCCGCCTGCACCAGCGTGTCGAGTGGCCGGCTCTTGGCCACTTCGGCCGCCAGAGCCGCGGCTTTCTTCTCGTCTCCGCAGAGAGCGAAGACGCTCGCGGCAGCCAGCATCTGGTCCCAGTTGCGGGAAGCCGCAAGGCCCTTCTCGGCAAGCGGCACCGACTGCGCCGCGCGGCCGAATGTGCAGGTGACCACGGCTTCATCCATCCAGAGGCCGGCGACCCGTTCCTGATACTTGTGCTGTTCTGAGAGTTCGCGCGCCCTGGCGAGAAATTCACTTCCTTCGCGCAGCTTGCCCCGCCCGAAGGAACGGAAGGCGTGCGACCGCAGGATGACCAGTCGCCAGTTCGGGTTTTCCTGCGCCAGAGCTTCCTCGCGGGCGACGGCGGCAGAATCGCCCTCGAGGTATGCCAGTTGCGAGAGCACGCCGTGCAGGCTGGCGCCGCCCAGCTTGCGCTGCGCCTCCTGATCCAGAATGGCCTTGGCTTCATCGAAGCGGCCAAGCGTGATGTAGTCCCATGCCTGGTTGGTGTAGACGATGGCCATATCAGGATTGAGGCGCGCCGCCTGCTTGAGATTTTCCAGGTCTTTCTCAGTCTGGCCGATGTTGCCGTAAGCCACGCCCAGATTGATGTAGGCGCTGGTCTCGCGCGGATAACTCTGCTTGAAGAGCTCGTAGGTCTCGATGGACTTGTCGAGCTGGCCGGTGACCAGGTAATACTGCGAAGAGATGTAAAGTCTTTCGCGCTCGCTGGCGCGGTCGCGCAGGTCGAAGGCTTTCTTCAGCAGCTCTTCGCTGCGCCCGATTTGACCGGTATTGCCATAGACCACGCCCAGCTTGGCGTAAGCAACCGCGAAATTGGGGTCGAGCTCGATGGCGCGCTGGTAAAACGGGATCGAGGCAACGTCTTCCTCATTATTGTGCTGCTGCTCACCCAGCGTGAACGCCTTGAGCGCCTCGAGCGAACTGGTGGTCACCTGCTCCAGTGGCTTGTCGAACCTCTGAATGGAAGCCAGTGACTCGCCCAGCTTCTCCCGCAGCTCCGCCGCCGCCTTGCCCAGAGCATCGAGCACCGCTTCCTTGCTGGCGGCGCGCTGCTGCACCTGGCTCAGCGTCTCGCCGCTGGAAACATTCACGGCACTCACCGTGACCAGGTACTGGCTGCCGAAGCTCGCGATCGTGCCCGTGAGCATGGCCTTGATGCTGGCGCGCTGCGCGATCTCGCGGGCCACGTCGCTCGAGAGGCGCTCCTCCGGCGAGCGGCCCATCAGCCTCAATGTCTGTTTCACCGTCTGGTCGGAGACGACGTTCAGAAACGGCGACTGCTGCAGATCGACGGCCAGCGCGGTCTTCAGGCTGCCGTCGAAAACCGGGTCGCCTGTGGTGTTGGCAAAGTCGGCGATAAGGACGGAGTCTTTTTCGGTGAGGGCGGGCGCGCGGTGCGAGCGCCAATACAGCCCGCCGCCAATTGCCAGGATAAACAACACAGCCACGGCGACAGGAATCTTCCACGACCGCCCGGCCGGCGCAGGCGCGACCGGTGCCGGGGCGGCCTGGGCTGAGGGCGGAGCCGCGGTAATTCTGCCGCTCGAAGCCTTCACTGCAGCGCCGCTGGCGGTTGCCGCAACGGCAGGTGGGGGTTCTTCAACGGCCGCGGCCATCACGCTCCGCGATGAATCCGTATCGCGCTTGACGCGCTTGAGCTCAGCGCGGAGCTCCGAGGCGTGCTGGTAGCGCAGGTCGCGGTCCTTCTCCAGCGTGCGGTTGATGATGCGCTCCAACTCCGGCGGCAAGTCGGGATTCAGGCGGACCGGCAGCACTGGCGCACGGCGCAGGATCGCGTCAAAGATCGCCGCCGAGGTCTCCCCCCGGAAGGGCAGGATGCCGGTGGCCATCTCGTACAGCACCACGCCGAACGAGAACAGATCGCTGCGGGCGTCCAGTTCCTTGCCCAGCGCCTGCTCGGGCGACATATACGCGACGGTGCCCAGCGTGCTGCCCGGACTGGTGAGGTGCTCGGAGCTCACCGCCGTCGCCGCCGTGGCGTCGGAACCCACACCCTGCCCGTTCCTGCCTACCACTTTGGCCAGGCCGAAGTCGAGCACCTTCACCTGCTCTCGCTTGGTGATGAAGATGTTCGCCGGCTTGATGTCGCGATGGATGATGCCCTGGCTGTGGGCCGCATCGAGCGCGTCGGCCACCTGGATGGCGATGTCCAGCAGGGCGTCACTGTGCAGCGGACGGCCGGTGATGCGGTGCTTCAGCGTTGTGCCGTCCAGATACTCCATGGCGATGAAGGGCTGCCCTTGGGCCTGGCCGATTTCGTAAATGGTGCAGATGTTTGGATGATTCAGCGCCGACGCTGCGCGCGCCTCGCGCCGGAAGCGCTCCAGCGCCTGCGCGTCCTGGGCAACCTCCGGAGGAAGAAACTTCAGGGCCACGAAGCGGCCGAGTTCGGTGTCCTCGGCCTTGTAGACTACGCCCATGCCGCCGCCACCCAGCTTTTCGATGATGCGATAGTGCGCGATCGTCCGGCCGATCAAAGTGGCGCCTTCACCCCCTGAGAGATCGGATGTTATTGCCCGGCGCGGGACAAGTCAAACAGGGCGTGGCAGGAGGGCGTGGACGCTGGGGGAACCAGCCCCGTGGTGGGGTCCGCTTGCCACTTGCACTCGCCTTTTGGTACGCCATGCGGGAAGAATGGAAGCAAATATCGCGAACACCGATGGGAACAAGGCCATCGTTGGCCCCTCGGGGAGCGGACCGCCGAGGCTGCATCCCCATTTCCCTGATGAACGGTGGATGGTTAGAAAAAGAGGAACAGAGGACTCACGCCCCCTGTTCCTCATTGCCTTGTATCCTCCCCCATGTACTCTGCCACAACTTCACAAAGAGAACAGGCAACCTACTAGATCGGCGAAGCGGCCGTCGAGCAATTGGCTGCAGTGTTGGGAGGATTAGTCCCTGACGGAAACTGCTCGATCACACCAGACGGGTCGGTGCAGAAGCTGCGCTGCCCGGTGATGTTGGCCGTGATGGGGTGCGCCGTGAACTCGTAATCTTGACCGGCGGTTGTGACGTTAATGGCGAACTGATACCCGCTCTTCTGGTTAGGGCTGTTCGCCAGGTTGGCGTCAACCAGGCCGGCAGCCGTGGAGCTTGCTGACCCACCGCTGGCATACGGCCCCAGCTGGGAGAAGCTAGACGCGAATAGGCAGAATGGCGAGTCACTGCAATAGCACGCTAGTACCACGGCGGATGCACAATCTGGGGCCAATATGCTTACCCCGTCAACGGGACACTAGCCGGCGTTCTTGCACTATGGCGTTAGAAGTGGGCGGGAGGGAACATGCCGAGCAAATCGGGCCGGGTTGATAACCGCTCTTTGAAGCACGCGGCGTGACAAAACCAGACCTGCCACTTGCGCTCAGCAGTCTCGACAGTCAGCCGGCACGGGTCGACGGAAGTCTGAGTGATTTCCAACCCGCAGAAGCAGCAAGGCCCCCACTTCACTTCGTGCGAAGTCACGCCTTTCTCCCTCCGCAATCATATCAGGGGTAAACAGCGGTTATCACGACGGCGAGGACTTCGCCGGAGCGCCACGAGCGCTTCAGCCTCACACTCCACTGCAGGGATGCTTGTGATAAGTTTATACGCTTCTTCTTATTCCAACGGTGCCAGGGGGAGCGCGACATGAAAGCGGTTCGCTTCCATCAGTACGGCAGTCCAGACGTCCTGCAGTATGAAGACGTGCCCGACGCTAAACCACGTCGCGACCAGGTTCTCATCCGCGTCAAGGCTTGCGCCCTGAACCACCTCGACCTGTGGCTACGCAAGGGGGTGGGCCAGGTGCCGCTGCCGCACATCAATGGCAGCGACGTGGCCGGGGAAGTGGCCGAACTCGGCGAATACATCACGGACCTGAAGGCCGGCCAGCGGGTGCTGCTGGCGCCCATGGTCTTTTGCAATCATTGTTCGTACTGCACCTCGGGCCAGCAGAACTTCTGCCGGCAATTTTCGGTGCTGGGCAATCGTGTTGACGGAGGCAACTGCGAGCTGCTGGCGGTTCCGCGGGTCAACGTCGTCCCCATTCCCGACAGCCTGGGCTTCGAGCAGGCGGCGGCGCTGCCGCTGGTGCTGGTAACCGCCTGGCACATGCTGGTTTCGCGCGCCAAGATCCAGCCCGGGCAGACGGTGCTGGTGATCGGCGCGGGGTCGGGCGTGGGGTCGATTGGCATCCAGATCGCCAAGCTGTTCAACTGCCGGGTCATCACCACGGCCGGCGACGAGCGCAAGCTGGAAAAAGGCCGCGAGCTGGGTGCCGACTTCGCCATCAATCACTACCAGCAGAAGATTTCCGAGGAAGTGAAGAAGATCACCAATAAAGAAGGCGTGGACATCGTGCTGGAGCACGTGGGTAAGGCGGTCTGGGAGGAATGCATGAAGTCCCTTAAGCCGGGAGGCACGCTGGTGACCTGCGGCGCCACTACCGGCGCGGAGGTGGGCGTGGACATCCGCTTTCTGTTCTCGCGCCAGTACTCGCTGCTGGGCTCCTACATGGGCACCATGGGCGACCTGCACGAAGGACTGAAGCACGCCTTCAGCGGACGCCTGAAGCCGGTGGTGGACAAGACGTTCCCCCTCAGCGAAGCTCGCGCCGCCCACGAGCGTCTGGAGAGGAGCGAGATGTTCGGAAAGGTGGTACTGGTCCCGTGAATCGTGCAATCAGAAATGTACTGGCCGTCTTGCTGTTGGCGCTCGCGGCGGCGGGCGTTCTGGCGGCCTCCAAGGACAGGCAGGTCAATTTCTCCGGCACCTGGAAGCTGAATGCCAAGAAGAGCAAGGGCGCACCCGACTGGCGGCCCGACACGGTGCTGGTGGTGCTGCAGTCCCCCTACCAGATCCACTTCACCTATTTTCTGAACGCTGACGCAGTCCAGCCCTTCCAGAACTACGACTACGTCACCAATGGCAAAGAGACAAAGTTGTATGTGACGGGGACCGAGGAAGCCTATGCGAGCGTGCGCTGGACGAGTAAGAACGTACTACAGGTGCGGACACACCACGTGGTGCGCCACGAAGTCGGCGACACCGACTGGAACGAGGTCGACACCTGGGCAATCTCCGACGACGGCAACACCCTGACCAACAAACTGTCGGACGGCAATTTCATCGTGTACGACAAGGCAGAGAAGGACAAGGTGTACTAGAGGCAGGGCCGATTGGTAATTTGTAATTGGTAATTTGTAAGGTGTCTATCATCTAGAATACTGTCATGGCTCGCGAGACAGATTCCATCCCGAGCAATCTCGGCGAAGAGCGCTTCGACAACCTGGTCGGTTCCGAGCATGACCCGGAGCGCGTGCGTGCGGTGACCTTCGGCTATGACCAGCCCGAGGGCGTGCTGCTCACCCAACTCGACAAGGCCGTGAACTGGGTGCGCAAGAACTCGCTCTGGCCCATGACCTTCGGCCTGGCCTGCTGCGCCATCGAGATGATGTCCATGGGGGCGTCCCGCTTCGACATCGCGCGCTTCGGCGCTGAGGTCTTCCGTCCGTCGCCGCGGCAGTCCGACCTGATGATCATCGCCGGCCGCGTCTCGCACAAGATGGCCCCGGTGATCAAGCAACTCTACGAGCAGATGCCGGAGCCCAAGTGGGCCATCTCCATGGGTGCCTGTGCCACCTCGGGAGGCGTGTACAACAACTACGCGCTGGTGCAGGGCGTCAACCAGGTGATCCCGATTGATGTGTATGTACCCGGGTGCCCGCCCCGACCCGAGCAGTTGATCTACGCCATCATGCTGCTGCAGGACAAGATCATGAAGGAGCGTGGCAGCTTCAAGCGGGCGCTGAACCTGGAGTAAGACGGCTCTTGGCCGTTGGCTTGCGAATCCGGGCCCCTTCATGCTTTGTGCGTTCGTGAGCGGTGTTCCAAAGCTAAGAGCTAAGAGCCAAAGGCCAGTAGCTACTTCGCCACTTTCGTTCCGCCGCTTCCACGGTTCTGGGCGATCACCCACGCATCCATTCTGGCTTCGAGCACGTTGAGGGGCAAAGCGCCGGCGCCCAGCACGTGGTCGTGGAAGGCGCGCAGGTCGAATTTGTCGCCCAGTTGTTTACGGGCACGCTCGCGCAATTCCAGGATCTTGAGCTGGCCGATCTTGTAGCTGAGCGCCTGCGCCGGCCAGGCCATGTAGCGGTCGGTCTCCGACTGCACGTCGGGCTCATCGATGGCGGAATGCGCGTGGAAGTAGTCCACCACCTGCTGGCGAGTCCAGTGCTTGTAGTGGAAGCCGGTGTCGACCACCAGCCGGATGGCGCGCAGCATCTCGTCCTGCAGGCGGCCGTAGTCGCTGTAGGGGTCTTTGTAGAAGCCCATCTCCTTGCCCAGCTTTTCGGAGTAAAGTCCCCAGCCCTCAATGTAGGCGCCGTAGAAGGCGTGCTGGCGGAAGGGTGGCAGTTCCGGCAGCTCTTGCGCTATCGAAATCTGCATGTGATGCCCCGGCACGCCTTCGTGATAGGCGGTGGACTCGATGCTGATCAGCTTGCGGTATTCGAAGTCGCCGGTGTTGACCATCACGTGCCCCGGCCGCGCGCCATCTGGCGTGCCCTGGTTGTAGTGGGTGGCGGCTTCCTTCTCGCGGAACTCCTCGATGGGCATCACCTCCAACTTGGCCTTGGGCAGGCGGCCGAAGGCGGTAGGGAGCTGCTTCCACATGGTGTCGGTGTAGTTGCGGTAGAGGTCCAGGATCTGCTGGCGCGAGTGGGCGTGCAGTTTGGGATCTTTTTCGATGTCGGCGTTGAGGGTTTTCACGTCCTTGTAGCCGAGCTTCTGGGCGATGGCCAGCATCTGCGCCTCGAGATCTGCAACCTGTTTGAGCCCCAGCTGGTGGATCTCTTCCGGCGTAAGGTCGGTAGTGGTGCTGCGCTTGACCATAGCGGCATAGCGGGCGCCGCCATCGGGCAGGGACCAGATGCCCGCCTCGGTGCGGCCCTTGGGCGCATACTCCTCCCGCACGAACCTGGCAAACTTGACGTAGGCCGGGTTCACGGACTCGCGGATGGCGGCCAGCGTCTCGTCGCGCAGCCGCTTGCGGTCTGCCTCGGAAATCGAGTCTGGAAACTTGGCCAGGGGCTGCGCGAACGGGCTCTTCTCGAGGTCCGGGTTGACGATGTTGTCGGCTTGCGGCGCGACCTTCTCCAGCAGGAAGCGGGGCGGCATCAGGTGGTCGGCCACGCCCTGCCGCATGTTTTCCACGGTGTCGTCCAGCATCTTGGGAAACTTGCGCAGGCGGGAAACGTAGTCCTCATAGTCCTTCACATTGGTGAAGGCGAGCAGGGTTACCAGTTGCGGCGCCTCCAGGTGCGGCCCGCTCATCTGCGTCACCGGCATTTCCCATTCCTTGAAGGGGGCGAACTCGAGCTGCTGTTTGAGGTCGCGGACCATCAGCGCCTTGTTGAGCGCTTCCTGTTCGGGAAAGCCGGCAGTGTCGATGGCTTCAAAACGCGCGAGGAACTTGCGCGTCATCTCCAGATCGGCCAGCACCGCCTTCAGTGAGACGTCCGAGAGCTGGTCGTTATAGCGCTTGTCGCCCAGGATGGAAGCAAACTCGGGGCTGGTCTTGAGGTCGTATTCCCACTTCTCCACGAGCAGGTCATTCAGGGATTTCCGGCGTGCCGCGAGGTCGGCGGCGGGCGGCGCGGCCACCGCCGTCTGAACCAGCATGAACAGCACAAAAATCAAGGCGAAGCGCATCCAGTTCTCCTCTTTAAGCAGGCAGCCCCCAACGTACAGTGTGGTTTGGCACGGAGCCAGGCCCGTGAAAGTTCATCCCCACATCAGGCATTCATCTCGAAGCTTATTAGACGCATGAGGTGCGGCCATGGTAGCACGGCACGCGCAGGCCTCGGCTGACACAGGGTGGCCTTTTAGGCCTGCATGCATGGGCTTCCTAAATTGTGGACTTCAGCTTCTGAGGCGCGTCCACAAGCTGCTATCTTGTTCCGCGTGGAAGCCATCACCTGCATCTTCTGCGGCACAGACGACTCCTTTCCCGCGATCCAGGAGAACGGATTTACTGGCCGGAAGTGTCGCCGCTGCGGGTTGATCTACGTTTCTCCACGTCCGTCACGGGATGAGGTCGCCAACCTCTACGGCCATAACCACGCCCACATTTCCGCCGGGGCGCACCTCGCCGCAGAGCACTACAAGCGGCTCCACGCCCGCCACACCCTGCGCATCCTGCGTCGATATGCGACCGCAGGCCAGTTGCTGGAAATCGGGCCGGGCGCCGGCTTCTTTCTGGAAGAGGCGCGGGCGGCCGGCTTCGCGCCGCATGGCATTGAGTTGAATCCGGCGCAGCTGGAGTTCATTCGCGGGCGCGGTATTCCCTGCGTGGCGGAAACCGTAGCCGAGGCTTTTCCCGGGCAGTCCTTCGACGTGGTTTATCACTGCGACGTGATCAGCCACCTGCACGATCCCATCGCCGAATTCCGTGCTATGCACGGCCGCCTGTGCGAGCGCGGGCTGCTTGTGTTCGAGACCGGCAACTTCGGGGATGTGCGCGTCGAGCGGTTGGCGCTAGTGCCGCGATTCCAGTACCCGGACCACCTTTTCTTCTTCAGCAGTGACAACATCACCAGGCTGCTTTCCCTCTCCGGCTTCGAGCTGTTCGAAGCTTATCGATACTCCCTGGACGCGGACTTGCTGAGATGGAAACTGGCTGCTCTGCTGCGGGGCGGGCATGATGGTCGCGCCGGCGGCGAGCGGGAGCCTGTTGCCCGCCAGTCGGCGCTCCAGGCGCGGATTGCTTTCTTTGCCCGCTACCGCATGGGCGCACTGTTCCCTCGACACAACCACCATCAGACAGTGATCGTGGTGGCGCGCAAGAAGTGATTCCGCCAAGGCCGGCAGGGATACATCGTGGTACAACAGCGCTATGCCACAACCTGATTCCCTGACCGCCAGGGCTCCCTGCCGGGTGGACCTCGCCGGGGGCACGGTGGACATCTGGCCGCTCTATCTGTTCCATCCCGGGGCGGTGACAGTGAACTTCGCGGTCAGCGTGCGGACGCGCTGCACCCTCCGGCCGCTGGCAGGGAAGAAGATCACTCTGAAATCGCTGGACACCGGCGCCGAGGACCGCTTCACCGACTGCGCCGAGTTGTGCGCGGCGAAAAAGTTTCGCCACGCCTTGGCCGCGTATCTCGTGCGCTTCTTCTGTCCGGAGGGCGGTCTCGAACTGGAGACGCACTCGGAGTCGCCGGCCGGGGCTGGCATCTCTGGCTCCTCGGCGCTGATGATCGCGACCGCGGGGGCTCTGGCCCGCTGGACTGGACGCAACCTGGGGCTGGAGGAGATTCGCGCACTGGCGCAGAACGTGGAGGCGCAACTGATCCGCGTGCCCACCGGCTGCCAGGATTACTATCCCGCGCTCCACGGCGGGGTGAATGCCATTCATCTCGATCCTGACGGCATCCATCGTGAGGCCGTCCCCGTACCGCCGGAGGAGATCGACGCGCGCTTCCTGCTCGTCTACACGGGAGCGCCGCGGCAGTCAGGCATCAACAACTGGGAGGTGTTCAAGGCGCACATCAACGGCGACCGCCGTGTTTTTCGCAACTTCGAGCAGATCGTCGCCATCGCGCGCGCCATGCGGGATGCCCTGGCCACCGCCAAATGGGAGGAGGTCGCTCGCCTGCTGCGCGCGGAGTGGAAGCTGCGCAAGACCAATGCGCCCGGCATCACCACGCCGCTGATCGACAAACTGGTGGCCGTGGCGGGCCGCAACGGCGGGCTGGCCGCGAAGGTCTGCGGCGCCGGCGGCGGAGGCTGCGTCGTCTTCATGGTGGAGCCCGAGGCGAAGCAGCGCGTGGCCGAAGCCATTCGCGCCAACGGAGGCCGCATCCTTGAGTTGCAGGTAGCGCGGGACGGGCTGAGGGTGACGTGAACGCGATCGTCATTGCCTCTGCACGGCGCCCGCCCGCGGTCGTGCGTTTCCTGGCAGCCGTGCCGGTGATTGCCGCCGGCTACATCCTGACAGGATTCGTTTTTGGCCTGCTGGGATTCACTCCGCTGGCGCGGGCGCTGTATTCGAGCCTTCTCCTGGTAATGCTGCTTTGGGGCTTCGCCACGCTGTTGTTCTGGCTCGACCACGTGCGGAGCCCGCTGCTCGAGGCCATGGGTCTGCCGTTCGGGAGCGTCGCGCTGCAGGATGCAGCCCTGGGCGTTGGCTTCGGAGTGGCGGCGGTCTCGATGGCGGTCGGAGTGGTGGCCGTGGTTGGAGGCGTGCGACTGCAATATGCCGGTGCGCACCTCACCCCGCTGCTGCTCAGTTTGTGGGCTTTCGTCGCCGCAGCCATGGTGGAAGAAGTCGCCTTCCGCGGATATCCGCTGCACCGGCTCATGGAGGCCGCGGGCACGCCGGTTGCGGTCGCTATCACCTCCTGCCTGTTTGGACTGGCCCACCTGCGCAATCCGCACGCCTCCTGGTGGGGAGCTCTGAATACGGCGGAGATCGGGGTCCTGCTGGCGCTGGCCTATGTGCGCACGCGTTCCTTGTGGCTGTCCTGGGGGATTCACTTCGGGTGGAATGTGGCGCTCGGCGTGGGTTACGGGCTGGTGGTCAGCGGCTACTCCGACTTCTCGGACGCCGTCGCGGGCAGCCTGCGAGGCCCCCGCTGGCTGACCGGAGGCGAGTACGGCATCGAGGCCAGCCTTACGGTGACGGTGGTGAACCTGCTGGCGATCATGGTCCTGCTGGCGCTGGTAAAGCAGCGGCCAGCGCCTAAACTCACGGTTGCCAGCATGCAACCGCCACGCATTACACCGAACCAGGGCCCCGCCTCCCGCATCCAATAGCCAACCCGCAAGGGCGGTTGCAAAAACGCCGCCAGAGGGGAATCATAAGAACAGCGCCGCAGGGAGTCCCGTGTTCCGTCGCCGTGCAGCTTTCGCCTTGCTCGCCCTTGCCTTGAGCGCGTGGGCCGACTCCAGACCCGCTGCAAACCCGCAATCCGCGCCGGGCGCCAAGCGGCAGCCGATGTCGCAGCAGACACGCCTCTATGTCATCCGGGGACTGCAATCGGAGATCGCCTTTGCGCGCACGGCCTTCCCTATGGGGACGAAAGGGCTCACCTTGCACGAGGACGGCACCATCACTCCCTCGGGAAGCGAGCTGGATAAAGAGCTGGCAGCGCTGGGACCGGCGCTGCGTCCCGGCGACCGCGTCAACATCACTCTGGTGAAGATCGCCAGGGACTATATTCTGTTCGAGCTCAACGGCGGCCCCAGGAAGAAGAAGAAGTGGTACGAACACATCGACGTAGGCATGTCGGGTGCTCCGACTGTGACGCGGACGCCGGAGCAGCCCCCGGACAATCCCCGGGGAACGCTGCTGATCCTGGCCTTCAAGGGTTTCGTCCCGGATATTCCCCCCGACGCGCTTAAACAGATGCTGCTACCGGCCCTCGACTTCAGCAGCAAATCCTCGGCCGAGGCTTATCTGGACACTATCCCGCCCCAGGCCAAGGAGGCCATCAAGAACCATCAAGTACTGGTGGGCATGGACCAGGAGATGGTGATCTACGCCAAGGGACGTCCGGAGAGAAAGATCCGGGAGAGCGACGAGCAGGGCAAGCCTTACGAAGAGTGGATCTACGGCGAACCACCGCAGGACGTGGAGTTCGTGCGCTTCCGCGGTCCCGAAGTGGTGCAGGTGAAGATCATGAAGGTGGACGGAGAGAAGATCGTCCGCACCGAAAAAGAGGTGGACCTGAAGGAAGTCCGGGAGGCCGAGGCCCGCAAGCGGGAACAGGAGAAGGCGTCGAAGCCCGAGCCAGCGGCGCAGCGTCCAACGCTCAAGCGTCCTGGGGAACAAGACGATCCCAGCGTGCCGCGAACAACCGCGCCTTCGACCCCCGAACCTATCGACCCTAACCAGCGCGATCCCACCCTGGGACCCCCGCGCGATCAACCTCCCGCGCCGCAGAATTTCGCCTTCGCCAGCGGGCGCGGCGCGGACGGTGACAATGGGCCTGTTACTGAAAGCGCACGCCTAAGTTGGCGGGAAGCGCGGGGTGACTTTACACTGTTGCCGTGAGGATCGCACTCGGCCAGATCAATCCCACCGTTGGTGATTTCGAGAACAACGCCGCCAAGATCATCGACTGCGCGCGGCGCGCGTGCGACGGGGGAGCAGAACTGGTGGTGTTTTCCGAGCTGTGCGTGTGTGGTTATCCGCCGCGCGATCTGGTGGAGAAGCGCGCTTTTGTCGAAGCCAACTGCCGCACGGCGTCGCGCATCGCCGAAAACACCCGCGGCATCGCGCTGATCGTCGGCCTGGTGACGCCGGCGCAGTCCGAGACCGGCAAGTCGGTGATGAACTCGGCGGCGCTCCTGCGCGACGGCCGCGTGGAGTTCATCCAGTCGAAGATGCTGCTGCCCACCTACGACGTCTTCGACGAGATGCGCAACTTCGCTCCCGCCAAGCGCCAGGAGGTGATCCCGTTGGGCGCGCGCAAGCTGGCCCTCACCATCTGCGAAGACGCGTGGAACGACAAGCACTTCTGGGACCGCCGCCTTTACGGCATCGATCCGGTGGAGATGCTGATGACGGCCGGCGGCAACTTTCTCGTCAACATTTCGGCCTCGCCATTCCACATCGGCAAGCGGGAGTTCCGCACCCGCATGCTGGCGGCCATCGCGCGCCAGTACAAGGCGCCGCTGGTGATGGTGAACCAGGTGGGCGGCAACGACCAACTGGTCTTCGACGGTTCCAGCCTGGCGCTTGGGCCGGATGGGCGGGTGGTGGCGCAAGCCAAGTCATTCGAAGAAGACCTCGTTTTCTTTGACAGCGAGACCGTGGCCGGCGACATGCACCCGCAGGTGGAAGGCGCCGAGGCCAGCGCCTACGCCGCGCTGGTGCTGGGCACGCGCGACTACGTGCGCAAGTGCGGCTTCGAGCGGGTGATGGTCGGGCTGAGCGGAGGCATCGATTCCGCGCTCACGGCCTGTATCGCGGTGGACGCGCTCGGCGCCCGGAACGTCACCGGCGTCGGCATGCCGGGCCCCTACTCTTCGCCGGGCTCCATCGAGGACGCCCGCGCCCTGGCTGCCAATCTGGGGATTCGTTTCGAAACGTTGCCGATCGGCAAGGTGTTCGACGATTTCCGCCAGACGCTCAAGCCCGCCTTTGCCGGCCATGCCGAAGACGTGACCGAGGAGAACATCCAGGCGCGCATCCGCGGTACCCTGCTGATGGCGCTCTCCAACAAGTTCGGGGCGCTGGTGCTGACCACCGGCAACAAGTCGGAGCTGGCGGTGGGTTACTGCACCCTCTATGGCGACATGGTGGGCGGCATGGCGGTGATCTCCGACGTGCCTAAGACCATGGTCTATCGTCTGGCGCACTATGTGAACTCGCGGCGGCCTGTGATCCCGCAAGCCACGCTCGAGAAGCCACCCTCCGCCGAGCTGCGACCCAACCAGACCGACCAGGACACCTTGCCGCCCTACGAGGTGCTGGACACCATCCTCGAAGATTACATCGAAGACCTGAAAACCCCGGAGCAGATCGCGGCCGAGCGGCGCTACGATCTGGCGCTGGTGCGCAAGGTGGCGCGCATGATCGAGCGCAGTGAATACAAGCGCCAGCAGGCTGCGCCGGGGATCAAGATTACCCAGAAGGCCTTTGGCATGGGCCGGCGTTTTCCGATCGCCCAGAAATCGGATGTGTGAGAAAGGACACCATGCAGCGTGCGCTGTTCTTAGTGATCCTGTTGCTGACTGCAACCAGCTGGAGCCAGCAGGCGGCAACCACCAACCTGCCCTCAGCGCCCACCTCGCAGCGGCTTCCCTCGAAAGCCAC
>DATKLD010000006.1:0-7395 GCA_035542595.1 Terriglobales bacterium | reverse complement strand
CACCACAAGGCGCACATGGCGAGCTGCTTCTTAGTGTCCGGCTTCGACAAGGCCGCCATCCTTTCCATTGACGGCTTCGGCGACTTCATCAGCACCATGTGGGGCTGCGGGGAAGGAAACCGCATAGAGGTCCTGGGCGAGATCGAGTATCCGCACTCTGTCGGAATCGTGTACACGGCCACCAGCCAGTATCTCGGATTTCCTAAGTACGGCGATGAAGGCAAAGTCATGGGCCTGGCGCCCTACGGCAAGCCGCGCTACCTCGCGCAATTCCGCGACATCGTTCGCACGGAGCCCAATGGCGGCTTCAAGCTGAACCTCGACTACTTCCTGCACCACTCCGAAGGCGTGGAGATGAGCTGGGACGATGGCTCGCCGACCATCGGCCGCATCTTCTCCGACAAATTTATCGAGACCTTCGGTCCGGCACGTACCAACGGCCTGCCACTTGCCTCGCATTACGAGGACATCGCTGCATCGTTGCAAACGCGCTTGGAGGAGGTGGGTTTCCACGTCCTCAAGCACCTGCACGAGCAGACTGGTGGCAAGCGCCTCGCGCTGGCTGGCGGCGTAGCTTTCAATTCGGTGATGAATGGCAAGATTCTTCTGCACACGCCGTTCGAGGAGGTCTACGTGCAGCCGGCGGCGGGCGATGCCGGAACGGCGCTCGGCGTGTGCTACTGGATCGAGAACGTGCTGCTTCAGCGGCCGCGCAACTTCATCATGGGACATGCGTACACCGGGCCGGAATACAAGAACGGACAGATTGAGCGCGTGGTGCGCTCCAGTGGGCTGAAGCATCGCCTGCTCCAAGACGCCGAACTCACGCGCGCCGCCGCGCAAGCCATTGCCGACGGCAAGATTGTTGGTTGGTTCCAGGGACGGATGGAATTCGGTCCGCGCGCTTTGGGCAATCGCAGCATCGTGGTGGATCCGCGCCGCCCGGAGATGAAGGAGATCCTCAACGCGCGCATCAAGAAGCGTGAGCCCTTCCGGCCGTTTGCGCCCTCGATTCTGGAGGAGCGCGTCGCCGAGTACTTCGAGCAGACCCATCCCGCGCCCAGCATGCTCATGGTCTACCAGATCAAGCCGGAGAAACGAGCCGCCATCCCTGCGGTCACGCACGTGGATGGCTCCGGGCGATTGCAGACCGTCTCCCGCGAAACCAATGCTATCTACTACGAGTTGATCCGCGAATTCGACCGCATCACCGGCGTGCCCGTTGTGCTTAATACGTCGTTCAACGAGGATGAGCCCATCGTCTGCACTCCCGATCAGGCCATGGACTGCTTCCAGCGCACGCGCATGGACGTGCTCTTCCTCGGCAACTATAAGGTGGAGCGCTGATGGCTGCTGGTGTTCAGGCGACGCAAGCTGCGGCCCAGGCGCTGCCCGCGGTGGAGAAGCCCTATGCCATTCTGCTGCTGCCGGCGGCGCTCGAGGGCGTGCCACAGAAACAGGAGCTGCTGCTTCCGCTGACGCTGGCGTATCTGCTCTCGGCGCACATCGCATTCCACTTTCCGCTGCGCGAAAGCGCGCTGGCCGTGGTCGAGCGCGTCTTCGACGAAATCCTCAACGGTCTGCCCAAGGAGAGTAAGGGCATCCGCTACCTGAGTGTGGACGCAGCGGAGTGCGCCTCGCTGTTAGTGCTGCACTCGTCGCTGCTCGTGACCGACGACCGCGGTTTGCAGGAACTGGCCAACTGCGACGGCTTGCCCCTGGTGGTGATCTCGAAGTCACAAGACAACAGCAATCTTATGCGCCTGCACAACCTAGGGAAGGTTGCCGACGTTGGCCTGCGGGCAAAGCTCGCGAGCTGTGCCCAGCTCATCAACGTGCAATCGGGTGGCTTCATCACCGAAGGGCCCTTTTCGCTGTCATGGTGAAGGCGCGATGGTGGTATTAGGCAAACGGCTTTGAAAGTTCTTCTCCTCAACCAGGCCTTTTATCCCGACGTAGTCTCGAGCGCGCAGCACGCGGCTGACCTTGCCGCCTCCCTGGTGGAAGCCGGCCACGAGGTCACGGTGGTGGCCGATACGCGTAGCTATGACGACCGCGCGTGGCGTTTCCCGAGAGGCGAAAACTGGCGAGGCGTCCGCATCACCCGCGTGCCTTCCACCGGGTTCGGAAAAGCCGCCCGCTGGCGGCGTGCCGCCGACTTCTTCAGCTTCATGCTGAGTTGTGCCTTGCGACTCATATTTCTGCCGCGCTTTGATGTCGTCATTGCGATGACCTCACCTCCGCTGATCTTGCTCCTCGCGGCACTGGCGGTTCCGCTGAAGGCGCGCAAGCTGCTGTTCTGGTCGATGGACCTGAATCCCGACGAAGCCATCGCCGCCGGCTGGCTGCGCCCGCACTCAATCCCAGCCCGTTTGCTGGGGCGATTGATGCTTTACAGCCTGAAGCGCGCCGAGCGCATCGTGGCCCTGGACCGCTTCATGCGCGATCGCATTTGCGCCAAAGGCATTGCGGGGGAGAAAATCGCTGTCGTTCCGCCCTGGGCGCATGACGACAGGGTGTGCTTTGACGCCGACGGTCGCCAGCGTTTTCGTAATCATCACGGCCTGTCGGAAAAATTCGTCGTCATGTACTCGGGCAACCACAGCCCGTGCCATCCACTGGACACGCTGCTGGCAGCGGCCGAGCGCCTGGCTGACCACGCGGAGATTGTCTTCCTGTTCGTGGGCGGCGGCAGCGAGTTCCGCAAGCCGCTCGCGATCGAGCAGCGCGGCACTCCTAACATCCGCTGCTTGCCGTACCGGCCGGCAGAGGAACTGGCGGGCTCGCTTTCTGCCGCCGACCTGCACGTTGTCATTATGGGCAGCGCTTTTGTGGGCATTGTTCACCCCTGCAAGGTGTACAACATTCTTGCTGTGGGTGCTCCGTTTTTATATATTGGCCCGCAGGAGACTCACATCGCCGATCTGATTGCCCGCTTGCAGGACAGCGGTTCGGCGCTGGTCGCGGGACACGGGGAAGTGGAAAGCGTCATCCGGGGAATCCTGGAGGCGGCGCAGCGCCGGAGCATGGACAGGTCCTGTCCCCGTGAGTTCGCCGGCCAGTTCTCACGACAGGTGCTGGTTCCGCAAATGATCCACGTGCTGGAAACGATGACTCCAACTTCTTGCGTGACCACGGCTGCCAGGGTTTCCCAGCCACATCATTCCCCATAGGAGAATTTCTGGTTTTGCCAAAATCAGCCACCAAAGTGCTTGTGACCGGGGCGGGAGGCTTCATCGGACACCACCTGGTTTCGTTCCTGCGCCGCGAAGGTTATTGGATCCGTGGCGTGGATATCAAGCATCCCGAGTTTGCGCCCACCGAGGCCCACGATTTCCAGCTTCTGGACCTGCGTCGCTGGGAGAACTGTCTGCGCGCCACCGAGGGTATGGACGAGGTCTACGCCCTGGCTGCCGACATGGGCGGCATGGGATTCATCTCCGCCAACCACGCGCAGATCCTGCACAACAACGCGCTCATCAACATCCATTCGCTGGAAGCGGCGCGCGAGAACCGGGTGCGGCGGTATCTGTTCACCTCTTCGGCCTGCATCTATCCCGAGTACCTGCAGACCGAGACCGACTGCAAGCCATTGAGGGAGGAAGACGCCTATCCCGCGGCGCCGCAGGACGCGTATGGCTGGGAGAAGCTGGTGATCGAACGGCTGTGCACGCACTACGGCGAGGAGGGCGGTATCGAGACCCGCATCGTGCGCTTCCACAACATTTTCGGGCCGCTGGGCACATGGGACGGTGGACGCGAAAAAGCGCCGGCCGCGCTCTGCCGCAAGATCGCGCATGCCCGGCTCACGGGCAATCACGAAATCGAGATCTGGGGCGACGGCGAACAGACGCGCACTTTCTGCTACATCGACGATTGCGTACTTGGCCTTTACAAGCTCATGCGTTCCGATTTCCGCCATCCGCTCAATCTCGGCCAGGACCGCATGGTCACCATCAACGAGCTGGCGGACATGATCGCCTCCATCGCCGGCGTCACCATCCGCAAGGTCCACGTGCCCGGACCGCAGGGAGTGCGCGGGCGCAACTCCGACAACTCCCGTCTGCGCCAGGTGCTGGGATGGGAGCCTGCGATCTCTCTGGAAGAAGGCTTAGCCCGCACCTATGCCTGGATCGAGCAGCAGGTACGCAAAGCGGTCAGCGTGCCGGTCGCCGCGACGTAGGCTGGTCTTCCAGCGCTCGACCTGCGAGTCGTCACTGGTTACTCCGCTGGTGCGCTCTGTGCTTTGTCAGCACGATCGAGAGCAAGAAAAGAGAAAATAGGCCCAATAAGCAGTAATCAGACGCACGCCCCTTCGTGCAGTGGAGCTTTTCGCCGCTAGGAGAGTGCCGTTGAAATCATTGGGCCTGACTTACTGCGTCACCTTCATCGCATCTCTCTCGCTCTCGTTCCTTCTGACCCGCTGGCTGCGTGACCAGGCCTTGAGCCGGGGCTGGAAGACGCGGCAGGTGCGCGACCGCGACGTTCATACCACTCCTATCCCGCGCCTGGGCGGCGTCGCCATTTTCATCTGCGTGGTCGCCGTAGTCGCCGCGCTGATGGCGTTCTCCCGCTTCGGCAGGTTCTTCGACCCGCGCCTCATCCTCAGCATTCTTCTGCCTGGAATGCTGATCTTCCTGCTCGGCCTCTACGACGATCTGTTCTCAGCGGCGCCGTGGGTGAAGTTTGGCGTGCAGATCATGGCCGCAGTGGCGGTATTCCTTGCTGGTTTCCGCATCATCGAACTTCCGATTCTGTTCGGCAACCGCAGCCTCGGGTTCGCCGGTTCCCTGGCGGCTACCGTCTTCTGGGTGCTGCTCATCACCAATGCCTTCAACCTGGTGGACGGCTTGGATGGCCTGGCCGCGGGTTCGGCCTTGTTTTCAACCCTTACCGTGGTCGTGATTTCGCTGGTGAATGGTCGCGCGATGATCGGCCTCGTCGGGCTGGCGCTGGCGGGCGCGATCCTTGGATTCCTGCGCTTCAACTTCAACCCAGCAACCATCTTCCTCGGCGACTGCGGCAGTCTCTTCATTGGTTTCGTGCTCAGCGTGCTCGCGCTGGTGGGCGCGGGCAAATCCTCCACTGCGGTGGCGGTTGCTATTCCGGTGGTCTCCTTCGGCCTGCCCATCCTGGAGACCGGTATCTCAGTCGTGCGGCGCTTCCTCAGCGGACAACCCCTGTTCGCTGCCGACCGGCACCACATCCATCACAAGCTGCTGGAGCGCGGCTGGAGTCAGCGCCAGGTGGTGGTGATCCTCTACGGAGTCTCCGCCGCGTTCGGCCTGTTGAGTGCTCTGTTGCTCTATCCCGGCGGTCCGACTCTCGGAGTGGTGCTGTTTGTGATCGGCGCCGGCATTTGGCTGGGCGTGCAGCACCTCAATTATCCGGAGTTTTTTGAACTGCATCGCCTGGCGCGCCGTAGCCTGGAGCAGAAGCAAATCATTGTCAACAACCTGGCGTTTCGTCGCGCCACCCTCCGTTTGGCCAAGGTGGAACGCCTCTCCGACCTCTGTCAGGTGCTGGAGGACACCTTCCGCGGCAACGACTTCGACGGTTTCGAGTTGCGCTCGACGACCCTGCCCCGTTCCCATGCCACGCCCTTTGCGAAGGGCGACTTCGACCTGCACTGCGCCTGGAGCAGATTGCGAAGCGGATTTTCGGTCCCCGCGTGGAGCATGTCGCTGGACCTGATCCTGCCCGGCTGCGCCCGCCGGGGATGCCTCGTCATCTACAAGCGCTACGCGACCGAGGCGCTGCAGGTAGACATCAATCTCCTGCTGCAGGAGTTCCGCGTGGTTCTGGCATACGCGTTGGGACGCACCTTGTCGGCCGAGATGGAAGAACAGACGGTAAGCGCCGAGGTCCTGGCTGCTGCTGCGAACTCCAGCCTGCAATGACGAAGCCTCTACGCGGATTCTGTTCGCGGGTCCGAAGATTTTCATGTCTGTGAAACCAATTAAAATCGTTGTTGTCAAAAAACCTGTCCGTGATACAGTCGCAGCACGGAAGCGGCTTGCTCATGCGGTGGTCTTTCCCTAAGGATCCCGGCATCTCCGCAATTGGGTTTTTCGGGAAGCGTTCGCTCGGCGGCGTGCTTCTTCGCGCCGGCTTCGCGCTCGTGCTTACCGCTGCGGCGCTGTGGCTCACCCTCAAGCTGCCGCCGTACCAGACACAGATTTCGTACAGTCTCTTCACAGCCGCGGTAGCGGCCAGCGCCTATTTCGCCGGCTGGCAGGCTGGCTTGGCGACCACCGTCCTGGCCGCGTTGACCACCGCCTGGTGGCTTCCCCCCGCGAACTCGCTGGCCATCGCCGACCGCGGCGACGCCTTCCGTTTTCTCAGTTTCCTGTTCACGGCGATACTGACGTGCGTGATTATCGCTTCGCTGCACAACAGCCGCCGCGCTCTGCGCGACGCACGCGACGCTTTGCGCCTCAGCAGACGCCGCTTCGCGTACGTCGAGCGTCACGCCAAGGTCTGGACCTGGGAATACGACGTGCGCAGCGACCGCGTCAGTTGGTCGAACCTGTACGGCAATAACGTCAGTCGCCACGAGCAGCCGCTGCGCGACTGGCTGCAGATGGTCCACCAGGAAGACCGCGAGCAGGTCGCCGAGGCGGTTCGGCGCGCCCTGCAAAAGGGAGAGTTCGAGGCCCGCTTCCGCATCATGCTGGGGGATTCCCAGCCGCGATGGCTGCTCGCCCGCGCCCAGCTCGTGCTGCATGACGGCCAGCCCGCCGCCCTGGTAGGCATCAACATGGACGCCTCAGTCCATGGCGAACCCGATTCCGCGACCGTTCCCCAGCCACCAACGGTGGCCGTGCGCTCCTGACGCTTACCTCTGGGCGGACGCGAGCACCCTGGAACTGTTCTGCATCCAGCGCCAGGCCGTCTCGACAATGTTGGCGAGGGGACGCTTCGCCTTCCAGCCGAGCACCTGCGCCGCCCGCGTGGGATCGGCCACCAGCGCGGGAGGATCGCCTGGCCGCCGTGGCCCGTAGCGCCGATCCGGCGCGCGCCCGGTGACGGCTTCCACCGCCGCGAGCACTTCCATCACCGAGTGTCCATGGCCGGTGCCCAGGTTGAGCGCCACGGATGCGCCACCTTTTTCCAGGTACTCGATGGCCAGGGCGTGCGCTTCGGCCAGATCGTTCACATGGATGTAATCGCGGATGCAGGTGCCGTCGGGCGTGGGATAGTCGCGCCCGAAAACCTCGATCGTCCGGGTGCCGCGCGCCGCTTCCAGCGCCAGCGGGATCAGATGCGTCTCCGGATCGTGGGCTTCACCGATCTCGCCGCTATCGTCGGCGCCGGCGGCATTGAAATACCGCAGCGCGGCAAAGCGCAGGCCGTATGCCTTCGAGTAGGCGCTGAGCGCGTGCTCGAACAGCA
>DATKLD010000005.1:0-21914 GCA_035542595.1 Terriglobales bacterium | reverse complement strand
GCCGCCGCAATTCTTCCGCCTGGAATTAAGTGTCCTTGTGGTGGCACGAATTTCCGCAAGGAGATGGACATCATCGACGTGTGGTTCGAATCGGGCTCCAGCCACTTCGCGGTGCTGGGCCGCGAAGAAGGCCTGCCCTGGCCGTCTGATCTCTACCTTGAAGGCGGGGACCAATACCGCGGCTGGTTCCACTCTTCCCTGCTCTGCGCCGTGGGCGCGCGCGAGCACGCACCGTATCGCATGGTGGCGACCAACGGCTGGACGCTCGATCCGGAGGGCCGCGCCATGTCGAAGTCGCTGGGCAACGTGGTGGACCCGGTGGACATCGCCGAGCGCATGGGCGCCGAGATCGTGCGCCTGTGGGTGGCCTCGGTGGATTTCCGCGAAGACGTCACCTGCTCGGAAGAGCTGATGCGCCGCATCGCCGACAACTACCGCAAGATCCGTAACACCTTCCGCTTCGTGCTGCAGAACCTTTACGACTTTGATCCCTCGCAGGACTCGGTGGCGTTCGGCGAGATGCATTCGCTCGATCAGTTCATGCTTCTGCAGGCCGCCGATCTCGACGCCGAGGTTCGCGAGTGGTACTCAGGCTTCCTGTTCCACAAGGCTTACCAGCGCATCCTCAATTTCTGCGTGGTGGACTTGAGCGCGGTCTATTTTGACGTGCTGAAGGACCGGCTCTACACCTGGGCGCCTGATTCGCCGGGCCGCCGTTCGGCGCAGACCGCCATCTGGCGCATCGGCGAGGCGCTGGCGCGGCTGCTGGCGCCCATGATGAGCTTCACCGCCGACGAGATCTGGCACTACCTGCCGCGCGTCGCGGGAAGGCCGGAAAGCGTCCATCTGGCCGAGTTTTGGAGCGGCCCGGAGATCACCGGCAGCATCTCACTTCGGGAAGGCCTTGATCTGGTACGCAGCGATTGGGAAACACTGCTGGGCGTCCGGAGCGAAGTCTTGAAGGCGCTGGAAGAGGCGCGCAATTCCAAGCTCATTGGCGGCAGCCTGGAGGCGAAGGTCAGCATCTCGGCACCCCAGGCTCTGCTGCCAGTGCTCGATAGGCGCCGCGCCGACCTTCGCTATTTATTTATCGTCTCCGAGGTCGAATACCATCAGTTACCCGGTGGGGACGGTACAGCGGCCCTGGCAGTGCAGGTGACCAAGGCTCCGGGCCGGAAGTGCGAGCGCTGCTGGAATTACTCCGTGCATGTGGGAGAGAATCCAGAGTATCCTACTATCTGTGAGCGCTGCAGCGAGGCGCTGAAGGAATTGCCGGCTGCATGATGCGCTATGACGACAACGACGGCTCCATGACCCAAACGCACGCCATGCGCAAGTACCATTTTCTGATTGCCGCCGGGGTGGTCCTGGTGGACCGGGCGAGCAAATGGCTGGTCGCGCAGAACGTCACCCTGCACGACAGCCTGAGCGTGGTCCCCGGCTTTTTCCGCCTGACCCACGTGGAGAACCGCGGTGCCGCCTTTGGCCTGTTCTCCGATTCGCCCTCGGAATGGAAGGTGGCTGTGCTGATACTGTTCTCGCTGATCGCGTTAGTGGTGGTCTCAGCGCTGTTATGGAAGAACAGCCATTCCATGACGATCACCGGCTTCGGCCTGGCGCTCATTATGGGCGGCGCCCTCGGTAACCTCTGGGATCGCTTGTTGGAAGGTCACGTGACGGACTTCCTCGACTTCTCTCTCGGCGGGTATCACTGGCCCGCCTTCAACGTGGCCGACAGCGCCATTGTCATGGGAGCGCTGCTGCTGGTCAGCGAGATTCTGTTCGCCAAGCCCGCCGCAGAGAAAAAACCAGCGCCCGCCAAACAGAACTAACGTTCTGATCTGTTCCCCGCCCCAGAACGACCAAAACCGGGCGTTCCGGGACCCCTGAGGCTACGCTCCTGCAAACCTACTGTGGTCGGAGAATCTAGGGCGTCCCGTACAGCCGGCGATAGATCCCGACGTTACGCACGATCGCCTGCACATACTCGCGGGTTTCGGTGAAAGGGATCGACTCGACAAATTCTGCCGGCTCGCGGAAGTTTCCCGCTGAGCGCCACTCTTCCACGCGGTCGGCGCCGGCGTTGTAGGCGGCGAGCGCGGCCTCAACGTTGCCGTCGAACTTCTGAACCAGTTGATGGAAGTAGCGCGTGCCTAGCTGCACATTGACGCCGGGCTCAACCAGCATGCCGACGGAATACCTTCTGACCTTCAGTTCGTGGGCCATGCGCCTGCCGGTAATGGGCAGCAGTTGCATCAGGCCGATGGCGTCGGCGCGCGAGACCGCGGCCGGATTGAACTCCGATTCCTGCCGGATCAGGGCCGCCACCAGATAGGGATCGAGCTGGTTCTCGACTGCGTATCTCTTGACCGCGCTCCACCACGGACGCGGGAACAGCGCCTCCCACACCGGCCGCGGCATTTGGTCGATATCGAAACTGAAATAGCCGGGCACGGCGCGCTTCAGGGTCTGCAGGGCGCGGTCATAGCGGTCCTGCTCCTGGTAGAGGTGCGCCATCTGCGCCAGCGCCCAGGGCGCATCCCCGTTGATGTTGGCCGCCTGCAGCTCGCGCACGGCCAGTTCGTAGAGTGCGCCATTCTCCAGCAGCAGGCTCTTTTGTGCGCGCAGGTCGTCGCCTGGCAGCTCGCTGTTGGTCACTCCAGCCGGCAGCCGCACCGCGGGGATGCGATCGAGCAAGGGATCGAAGACAGGATCGGCGGTCGCCGGCAGCGCGCGCAACCGCGTGCGCGCCGGGTCGGCATAATAGTAGTAGCGGAAGCGCTCTGCAATCTTCTTGTAATACGCTCGGGCGCGGGCATAGTCGCGTTCTTCTTCGGCGATGCGCCCACGCCAATAAAGCGCCGGTACGACCTGGTTCGAACTGGGATAAGCCTCGACCTGCTCCTCGAACATCCTTCGGGCCTGGTCGTTCCTGCCCAGGCGGAACGTCAGCCACGCTGATTTCCAGTGGGCGGAGGCGGCGTACTTGCCGGCGGGGAAACGCTGCGCGATCTCGCCATAAAGCGCGGCGGCGCGCTCGTAGTCCGGCCGCAGCAGGTACATGTTGGCGGCGGAATACAGCGACTCCTCGAACCAGGGACTTTGCGGATAACTGCCGCGCAGGCTGGAAAGCGTTTGCTCGACGCGGCCAGTGTCGGGGCGCTCCATTTCGAGCAGCAGGTATTGCCGCTGGGCATCGGGCTCACCGGTCATGGGCGGCAGCTTGGCCAGCGTCTGCTGCGCTTCATACGTTCGCCCGCCGCGATAAAGCGCTGCCGCGAACCCGACCTGCGCCCCCGCAAGTTCTTCGGGAGGCGCCAGCCTCACCAGGGCACGGTATTCGATGATGGCGTCAGTGAAATGGCGGGCTTGGGCCAGCAACTCGGCGCGCGTCTTCTGCTCCTGGAAGGTAACGGGAGGCACGCCAGGAACGCCCGCCAGCGGCTTCAGCAACTGCTCGGCGTCGCCGGCCTCGCTGGCCAGCGGCATGCTGTAGTAGAGGTGCCGTAGCGTCTGCGCCGCTCGCACCGGCTGCCCGGCCGCGGAGTAGGCGCGCCCCAGCGTCAGTTCCAGGTCGGCGCGCGTGGGCGTGCGGTTTGCTTCGAGCAGCGTGATGGCTTGCTGCTCCTGTCCCGTCGAAACCAGCGCGCCCGCGTAGACCACCAGGGCGTCCCGAGCGAGGAGTGAGTCAGGATATTTCCCCTGGAATCCTTCGAGAGTCGCCGCGGCGTGCGTGAAATCTCCAGCGCCGGCATAAGCGGAAGCGAGGTAGTAGTCCACGTAGTCGCCCAACTCGCCGGCATGCGTGCGCGCGTTCTTGAGCGCCTCGATGGCCTGCGCATACTGCTTGTCGAGCACGCGCGCATATCCGGCAACCAGCCAGGCCAGCGAGCCGGCATCGTCGTGGTGCGCCCGCGCGTACCTCTCCACTCCGGCATAGGCGGCGGGAGTGCGGTCCTGCAGCAGTTGACGCGCCATCGGTTTCAGATCGGCCGAGGCCACGAAGGCGCGCTTCACCCGCCGCACACGGATCGGAGTGACGTGTTTCTTCTTCGCGGCTGCCTTTTTCCTGGTGGCGCTGGTGGGCTTCTTCCTGGCCGTGCCGGAGGTCTTGCTGGCGCCTTGCGCCGAGGTCCCGGCGCTGGACTGTTGCGCAGCTACGGTGGGCGTGACCAACGCTGCGATAACAAGGGTGAGAATGAAGACGCGACTGCGTACGACCAGCATTAACCCGGGAAGCCCGCTCCAAGCAGAGAAACGTCGTTGTCCGCCAGGATGCGGACCAGTTCCTTGGTGAAGTAGTCGGCGGCGCCCGCCGGAGAGCTGCCATACCGCTTGTTGTAAGAAGCGCGGCTCTTCTCGATGTCGTCCTTCAGACGTTCGTAAAGGTCCCTGCCGGAGCGCCCTTCCTCGACCTTGCCCTGGTTGTAGAGCCTGATTTCATCCACCAGCAGCCGGGCAAAGCGCTGGGCGCGCAGATGGACTTCGCGCTCCTCCGCGCTCCACTCCGCTTCCGTCGCGGCCACGGCGGTCGCAGCCCGGCTTTCTGAAGGCAAGGACTCGGAAACGGCAGATGCTGCTATCGCAGCCGCCCGATCGGGGGGGACGGGGGTGGTCACAATCGTCGCTCGTTCGGGCTCAGGCGGCGCTGCCGGCTCCGGCGCTGGGGCCCCGGTCATGGCTTTGCGCAGCGACAGCACTTCCAGCCACATGCCGGCGGAGCGCATCAGCAGCTTGAGCGCGGCGACGTCGAGTTTGCCGCCCTCAAGTCCGCAATCGCCGTACACCAGGGCGGAAACCTTTTCCCGCAGCACCAGGGGCAACAGGATGGCGTTCCCTCCGGCAGCGTGTCCCACTTTGGCCAGGAAATTGGGATCGAAATCCAGTCCAGCCGCCACCGGAACACGCTCCTGCACCACCCGCGCGACTGCAGGGTCGGCCAGATTGAGGCTGAAGTTGCGCAGGCCGTTGTCGTCCGGGAAACCGCGCGCCTGCCAGACGGTAGCGGACTCGCCGCGTATCACGAACAGGGCTACGCGTCCGCTGAAACGGGCGGCAAAGTCGAGCAGCACATTCAGGATGTCGGCCTGCGAGGTGACGTCCTGCAGCGCCGCCATGGCGGCTTCCAGCACCGCCGAAGCCGCGCCGCCTTCGCCCGTGGCCGCAGCCGGCAACTCCGCGACGACCCGCCGCACCATCTCCTGGCGCAGCTCCGGCAGGTGCCGCGACAGTACCTCGGAAACTATCCGCTCCGCGATGAATTCGATCTGTTTGGAATCGGCCATGAAGAAGTGAGGTGTGTGCTCTCCCTGTCTCGTGCGGCTCTGTGGCGATTATAGAGCCAAATCACCCGCACCTGAAGCAGGGGGTCACCAAGGCGCTAAACGGACGGGAAGGAACGAAAGTGCCCCCCTGTTCTGTTCCCGGAACAAGACCGCTGGCGGATGGGCGAAGCCTCCGAGGCTGCCTCGCCCTTCCAGTTGTTGGCTACCCGCCCGGGCGCTGCTACGGTTGTTGGAAGGGCGGTTGTCTTACTCGACGCGGTGCTTCCCGGCCTTATTGTCGAGCAGGGTGATCAGTTCCTGTTGCCCCGCCGGCGTCTTCACGGCGCTGCCCCGCACGATGTCGCGCACGCTGATCGGTTTTCCATAGGTCCGCTTGTTGGCGTCATTGTCCGCTTCCAGCGAAGCGCCGCCCAGTGACACGCCAGCGAACAAACCCTTGGCACGTCCATAGGTCAGCACGTCGCCGCCGACTGGGGAACCCGTTGTGGCCCCACTCGGTCCGGCCGCTGCGGTGGCGTCGGTGCCCAGCTTTGTCTTCTGGTCGAGGATGGTATTCACGGCCTTCTCCGTCATCACCAGAAGAACGAAATCGCTGGACGAGCCGCCCACCTGCAGGCCGGCGCTCACCCCACCGACCGTGAGCATCGCCGGGGCGGACCACTTGCCTTCGAAGTTCTTGCCGGAGCGGCAACTGATCGGACCACGTCCGCCGCTTCCGCCAACGCCAAGGCCGAACTTCTTCACACTGGGCAGAACGATGACGCAGTCGGCCTTCGCCAGCAGGTCTGCGGGCACCGCCTTGCTACTGAGCATGTCCTGTAACACTGTGGTCGCGTTTTTGACGGTCTCCTGGTCCTTCTCCTTGTCGCCGCCCCAGGCGGGCAGAGTCAAAAGCATCACTATCAGGCTGGTGAGAACACGAACCGCAACTCTTTTCATGGGGGAACCTCCTGAGGCATGCTATCAGCCCTCGGCACTTGGTTGGAAGTTGGGAGCCACCCGCCTCCCTATTTCTTAGCCATTGAGTACTCGCCGCTGCAGTCCCAGGTTGCGGAATGATCCGCATTGCCCGCTCCCTTGCAGGTGCCGCTGGCCTTGGCGCCCTTCAGCTTTCCCGCGCCTTCCCGCAAGGACCATTTGTCGCTTCCCGTCTGCAGCACGCCGTCTTTCAGAGTGCCCGTCATCTGGTAGGTGTAGACATTCTTATCGCCATTTTCCATGGTCTCGACAAACTCGCCGTGGCCGGTGAACTTGTCGCCATGAAGCTCGATAAACTCGGTGCCGGTGCCGGATTTTCGCTTCGCGCCATCGATGTCGCCCTTGGTGGGCGTGCAGTTGATCTGGTCCACCGCGTAGGCATGGCCGGGCTTGTCGCCGACGTCAATACTGTGCTGATGGGAAGGCTTGTCGCACTTCCACTGTACGCTTGACTTCACTTGAGCCAGTCCGGCGCATGACAGAACCGACACAGCGCACACCGCCAGCCATAACGTTCTCATAGCTGCCTCCATTGCCTTTCTTGAATTAACCGGAATACAGGGTCGGCGGATACTACACCGAGCGGCCAGCAGGCGCAATGCTGGGATGGGTCACTTGGCCACCCTCAGCAGTGAGGGGAGCGGGAATTTTTCGGGTGGGGAGGGTAAGGACCGTGAGGGTGGGGATTTTGACTTTTGAACGCTGGTTAATGCGCACCAACGTCAAAACCCCACCCTGACGTCGAACAGCACAACGTTAGGATGGGGCACGCTCGAGATTTCTGCTGGAGATCAACGACCGGGCTCACTCGACGCGTTCGCGTGGGCCGAGATCTTGTGGTGTTTTCTCGTAATCACGGACTTTTCATGCATGTCCCGCCCATGCAAGTTTCATCGAAGGAACAGTGGTTCCCGCAACGTCCGCAATTGCTGGTGTCGCTCATGAACGAGGCATCGCTCATGCAGCTGCCCATGCACATCGAGTAACCGGGTGCGCACGTACACGATCCGCCTGTGCAGGTTTCGAACATGGAACAGTGATTCCCGCAACGGCCGCAGTTCGATGAATCGTTCACAAAAGTTGCGGTGTTGACGCACCGTCCACCACACCATTCCTCGAAAGGCCCACAGTTCCAAGGCGGATTATTACCCGTGCTCGGTGGATGGCCCGTGGTCGGCGGGTTTCCCGTGATCTTCGGGCAAGAGGGCGAAAGCAACATCAATGAGAAGAGCAACAACAGCAGGACGGTTAGGCGCAGAATGACAGCATGCGGGACCGGCCTGGATCGGCGATTGCGCGTCATGATCTCGCAGGACAAGTCGCAATCAGGTTAGCTCGGATTGAGCCTGGCGGGTCGTAAAAGAATTGTCACGACGTTCGTTCAACCTGCCTTGGCGGGTCGCACAGATCGGGTTGGCTCGCAGCTTGATCGAAACACTTGCAGCTTCGCTCGCGGGTAAGACCAAAAGACCCACATCTGGCAAAGTCGGGCAGATGTGGCCATCGGGCACCTCAGCCCGAAGGGCGATATTTGTTTGAGCCCAGCGCGTCAGCGCTGGGTTCCGATTGCAACAAAAGCAGAGCCCGGCAGGGCGGCACGGGTCAGCGAACCTGTTGGGTGTCGCCCTCCGGGCTCTCCATTTTTCCTTAATACCATTCCCAGCGCTGACGCGCTGGGCTTACCCAAATCTCGCCCTGCCGGGCTAAGGCTACAGCCCTGCAGGGAGCGGCACTGGCGAGGCTCGGCTTTAGCCGCTGGGGGACATTCCGCAGGGGGCTGAAGCCCACACAGTTTAAAGGTCTGGCTGAATGCAGGCCTGAAGGCCTGCTCCACCCAAACTCGATGAGCGGACTGAAGGCTTGGCCCACTGGGTCCGCCCGGGCGAAAAGACAGGTTGACGAAAACCGGCCGTCGCCCGTCCAACAGACATCGGTTTGCGTACATCAAGGTGTGGGGGGCGGCGGGGGCTCGCGGCGATTCCGGGGACAGGTTACAATAGCGAGATTCTATGGCCGAAAAGTTGCATCCTGAGACCATGGCTGTCATCGAAACAAAAGTAAGAGACGCAGCGACCGACGAACTGACGCTGGTGCAGGC
This sequence comes from Terriglobales bacterium, assembly GCA_035542595.1. GTDB lineage: Bacteria > Acidobacteriota > Terriglobia > Terriglobales > Acidobacteriaceae > JAHFUA01. The sequence continues at coordinate 13,553 of DATKLD010000005.1, read as the reverse complement.
CGCCAAGCGCGGCGATGTAGGAGCGTTCGAGGAGTTGGTCAAGCGGTACGACCGGAACATTTTCCGCATCGCGCAGCACATTACGCAGAACCGCGAGGATGCGGAAGACGTTACGCAGGATGCGTTCCTGAAGGCGTACGAGAACCTGGAACAGTTCCAGGGGAACTCGAAGTTTTACACCTGGCTGGTCCGCATCGCGGTGAACGAGTCGCTGATGAAGTTGCGGCGGCGCCGCACGGACCGCACGGTCTCGCTGGACGAGGACATCAAGACGGAAGAGGACACCATGCCGCGCGAGGTCGCGGACTGGAGCCCGAATCCGGAGCAGCTCTACAAGCAAGGCGAGCTGAAAGACATCCTCCGCAAGACCATCCAGGGGCTGCCGGCGAGTTTTCGCACGGTGTTCGTGCTGCGGGACGTGGAGGGTCTCTCCACCGAAGAGACGGCGGAGGCCCTGGACCTGAGCATTCCCGCGGTCAAGTCGCGGCTGCTGCGGGCGCGGTTGCAATTGCGGGAACGGCTGAATAAGTACTTCAGGAAACCCAAGAGGGCGGAGACAGCAAAAAGTGACGTGCGCTGACTTCCTTAAAGAACTGACTGACTATCTGGACGCTGCCATTGACGAAAGCACGCGCGCGGAACTGGAAGATCATCTCGCCTGGTGCCACAACTGCTACGTCATCTGCAACACCACCAAGAAAACCATCGAGATCTACCGCGATTCCCAGTTGTACGAACTCCCTGAAGAACTCCGATCCCGGCTCGAAGTCGCCATCCTCAGCAAGTGCGCCGGCAAGAAAAAGCAGTCGGCTCCCTAGCCCACGCTACCTAGTCAGCGGCAGGCTCGCCATCCCGGGGAGCCGCTGAAGTCTCGCAACTTGTTGAAAAAATAAGATTTCAGGTGTTACGAAAGAGACCACAACTGTCGCACCCTTTTCCGGGTTCCTGAATCTAAGTACATAAGGTTTTGATCGGGTCTCCCAAGGCAGGGCCCCGAAGAGTAGCTGGCGAGTGAAGGGGTGTGGTAGATGCTTGCGAATCTAGTGGACGCGTTGTTCGGCTGCTGGCATAGCAACTACAGTTTTCCCAGGACCGTCCGGCAGGGCCCACGTCCCGCGGCTGCATCGGTGACAGGGACGTACGTGGTGTGCCTGGACTGCGGTAAGGAGCTCCCCTACGACTGGAAGTCCATGAAGGTGATGTCCATGCCGCAGGAAGCTTCCGGCTTGGTTGAACCGGTGGAGTCCTACGTCGGCAAATAAGCACCGAGCCAGCTTCGGAAGGCGAGGGAGAAGACTATGCTTTTTCTCTTTTTGAAGTCTCCCTTCTGGTCCATAATGACGCCCTCCCCCCTTGGGCTGGTGTAGCGTGCGTTGTTGCGGCCCTCTTCAAACCCAGGTTCGGTTCCCTGTGGAGGCATTCGTGACGGCGGTTCCCCGTGTCCGCTATACCTGGCTTCGCACACGCGGGCTCCCGCTGGTTTTCTTTATCGCCTACGCCTTGATGCTGCTGATGATCCGCGAGCAGGGACGCATTATCCAGGTCCAGCAGATGCTCATCCGTCAGCTCTATGCGGATAGCGTCGAGTTGGCCAGGGCGCGATTGAGCCACCGCTGAAGCAGGCGATGCCGGCGCCGCGCGCTGCCACCACGCCGCTGGGCACGGTCGCGCTTGCGGTCGTCTCGTTCGTCGCGTTGCTGACGGCCATCTGGTTTGCGGCGGCGCATTTTCGAGTTCTGGAGACGACGGGCGGCAGCCGAATAACCTTCGTCGCCAGCTTTGCGTTGCTGGCTGCGCCGTTCTGGGCCTTCGGATTTGGAGCGGCCGCGCCGTTGCGACGCGCGCTCTCGGCTTCCTGGGCGCGCGTTTTCGCGCCCGGACTGCTGGTCAGTTCGTATCTCGTCTTTTCCCTGCCCCGCGGCGACTTCCAATGGCGATACTGCGCCGCGCTGGCAGGCATTCCCATCGTCGTGGCGGCGCTGCTGCAATTCCTGACCAGCGAGCCAGCTGGCAGTCGCGTCACGCTGCAATGGCCTGACCTGGTCTCGCTTGCAATTCTTGGCGTGCCCATCGTCATGCGCTGGTTGCACGGCGCTTATCCGCACCCCGCGCTGACCGCCATGCCCAAGCTGCTGCTCACCGACGCAGCGCTCTATGGATTCCTGGTGGTGCGCGGCCTCGAAGACGTTGGTTATGACTTTCGTCCGCGCTGGAGCGACCTCGCCATCGGCGTGCGCGAACTGGTGTTCTTCGCGCCCTTCGGTATCGGCGGCGGATTCCTTCTGCACTTCATCGGCTTCCACCGCCTGACGCCTTCTCTGTGGGAGTTCTGCGCCGGATGGATCACCACGTTCATCCTGATCGCCATTCCTGAAGAGCTGTTCTTTCGCGGGATTCTGCTGAACCTGCTGGAGCGCCGCATGGGACCGCGCACCGCGCTACTCATTAGCGCCGTGGTCTTTGGCTTCTCCCACTTCAACAAGCGGGTAGCGTTCAACTGGCGCTATGTCATCCTGGCAACTATCGCGGGAATCTTCTACGGACGTGCCTGGCGCGACCGACGGCGGTTGTTTGCCTCCGGCGTCACGCACGCGACGGTGGACGTGATCTGGGGGACGTGGTTTAAGTGAGGCGAGGCAGGAGGGAGCAGCGAGTAGGCAGTAGGAGCTTCTGTTTCGCGCTACTCCCTACTCGCTGCTTCCTGATTTGTTACTGATCGCGCCGCTTCAGCGTAGGACGGTCGTCGTCCTTCTTGTTGCCGGAGTCAGTGCTGTCCCCACTGCCGGTGTCGCTGTCCGTCGGGTGACGGTCACTCGCGGTACGGCGGAGCGTAGGACGGTTCCTGTCCTTGTCGTCGGTCAGCTTGCGGCGGTTCTCAATGGCTGCGAGCCGCGCCTTGACCTCCTGGAACTCCGAGGTGTCCACCACATACTCGGGCCGCGGCGGCAGGATGTGGTTGATCTCTTCCTGGCTCTTGGCGATGCGGTCCGGGGTCTGCGGGTGGGTGGCGAAAGCCTTGGCCAGGGAGCCCGGCTTCTTTTTCTCCTTGGCCTGGATCTTTTCGAAGAAGGCAATGAACGACTCCGGATCGTAGCCCGTCTTGTACATGTACTCCACGCCCAGGTAATCGGCCTCGGCCTCGAAGCCGCGCGAGAAGGAGAGGAAGGTCAGCGGCAAAGCCAGGCTGGCGGCCGAGCTCACCGCGTAGCCGATGCCGCCCCCGACGAAGATCAGCGGGATGGAGGCGAAGTTGGCCAGTTGGGCGCGCGTCATCTGCCGCGTGGCGTGCCGCGCGCACACGTGCGATATCTCGTGGGCCATCACCCCTGCCAACTCGGATTCGTTGTCCGCCGCCAGCACCAACCCCGAGTTCACATAGAAGAAACCGCCGGGCAGCGCGAAAGCATTGATCTCGTCAGAATCGATCACCTTGATGGTGAATGGTACTTTGGCGTCGGAGTTGCGCACCAGGTTCTGCCCGATGCGATTCACGTACTCGTTGACCACTGGGTCCTGCACCAGCTTGGCGCTCTGCTCGACCTGCATGGCGTATTGCTTGCCCATGCGAATCTCGTGTTCGATCGAGTACCAGTTGCCCAGTCCCTTGCCGCCCATGTTCCGGTTGCCGATGGCGCTGACGTCATCCTTGCTGCCGGGCTTGATGTTTCTTTGCTTGTCGAAGGTCGCTTGGTCCTGTGCAGCAGTCGGCGTGTTGTCAGCGGCTGGAGGCGGAGTGCTCGCATCCTGGTTCGCCGCAGGCGCGTTCGAGTCCGTTGCGGCTGGCGCAGTGCTGTCCGGGGCGGGCGCTTTTTGCGTGTCCTGCCCAAGGACAAATGGGCTTAGACACAACAGCACGGCGGTCGCTAGAGTGATGGCGCGGAACTTCATGGGCTCCCTCACAAACGCATCCCAGGTGCCGCGGACGCGTTCATTATACTACTGGTTAACAGTACAAATGAATGCCCTTCCCGTTGAGTTAGACGCCAAAACCGGGGGTCGGGTTACCTGAGGATTAGCTTCCCCCGGCTGCTCTACCACATCCCAATTTCACTCAATCGTAATACTCGAGCCCTAAGTGGGTGATCAGCGCCTCACCCTTCAGATGGCGCAGTGTGTTCTTCAGTTTCATGGACTGGATGAACAGATCGTGCTCGGGATACAGTCCAGGCGCGGTCATGGGTGACTTGAAGTAAAAGCTGAGCCATTCCTGGATGCCAAGGCCGCGCAGTTCGGCGCTGCGCTGCGCCAGATCGAGGAACAGCACCAGGTCAAGCACGATGGGGGCCGCCAGGATGGAGTCGCGACACAGGAAGTCCACCTTAATCTGCATCGGATAGCCGAGCCATCCGAAGATATCGATGTTGTCCCAACCTTCCTTGTTATCACCGCGCGGCGGGTAATAGTTGATGCGGACCTTGTGGAAAATCTTGCCATAAAGATCGGGATACATCTGCGGCTGCAGAATGTGCTCCAGCACGCCCAGCTTCGATTCTTCCTTGGTTTTGAACGAGGCCGGATCATCCAGCACTTCCCCGTCACGGTTGCCGAGGATGTTGGTCGAGTACCAGCCGCTCAGCCCCAGCATGCGCGCCTTGAAGCCGGGCGCCAGGATGGTCTTCACCAGCGTCTGGCCGGTCTTGAAGTCCTTGCCGCAGATGGGGGCGAGGTTGCGCCGCGAGAGCTCCTGCATCGCGGGGATGTCCACCGTCAGGTTAGGCGCGCCGTTGGCAAAGGGTACGCCTTCGCTCAGGGCGGCATAGGCATAGACCATCGAGGGCGCGATGTTCTCGTCGTTCTTTTCCAAGCCCTTTTCGAATGCTTTCACCGAGTCATGAACTGCGGCGGGACGAAGGAAGATCTCGGTCGAGCCGCACCAGATCATGATGAAGCGCGAGGCACCGGACAACTTCTTGAACTCGCGGATGTCCTCGCGTAACTGCTCGGCCAAGTCCCGCTTGTTCTTCCCTTTCTTGACGTTGGGACCGTCGAGTTTGCGCACGTAATTGCGGTCGAACACCGCCGGCAGCGGCTTTACGGACTCGAGAAAGGGCTTGATCTGGTCGAGCAGGTCGCGGTCGAGCACGCCGGCGTGGCGGGCTGAGGCATACATGTCGTCGGAGAAAATGTCCCAGCCGGTGAAGACCAGGTCGTCCAGGCCCGCCAGGGGCACGAAGTCTTTGATCTGGGGCGAGCGCGCGTCGGTGCGCTTCCCCAGGCGGATCGTCCCCATCTGGGTGAGAGAGCCAATGGGTTGCGCCAGGCCCTTGCGGATGGCCTCCACGCCCGCGACGAACGTGGTCGCCACCGCCCCCATGCCGGGAATCATGACCCCCAGCTTGCCTTTGGCGGGCTGGATCTGGTTGGATTTGCCGCTCGATTGCCGCTTCGCCATGAATTATGCTTCCGCCCTTATTCGATTAGAGTCCGTTGGACAAACTCCCTATGTTCTCGTATCGAGAGCTGATTTGCAAACCTGGGCAATCTGATGAATGAGAAGGTGGCGGTCATCACTGGTTCTTCGAGCGGCATTGGCCTGCTGACCGCCATCGAGCTGGCGCGTGGCGGTTATCGCGTGGTCGCCACCATGCGTGACCTCGCGCGGCGCACTCGCTTGGACGAAGCCGCTGAGCGCGCTGGAGTCGCGGGGCAGATCGAGGTTCGGCGCCTGGACGTCACCGAGACCGATACCATCCCCGCGCTGGTCGAGGCTGTGGTGCGCGAGCACGGCCGCATTGATGTGCTGGTGAACAACGCTGGCTTCGCCATGGCCGGATTCGTTGAAGACCTGCGCCTGGCCGAAATCCGTGAGCAGTTCGAGACCAACTTCTTCGGCCATGTGGCCATGACCAAGGCAGTGCTGCCCGTCATGCGCCGCCAGCGCTCGGGACACATCATCATGGTGTCGTCGATCAGCGGACGGGTCGGCCAGCCGGTGCTGAGCAGCTATTCGTCGTCAAAGTTTGCGCTGGAAGGATGGAGCGAGGCACTGCGCGTCGAGACCTTTTCGCTGGGCATCCGGGTGGTACTTGTCGAGCCCGGCTCTTTCGCTACGGACATCTGGCAGCGCAACGCGAAGATTGGTGAGGATGTATTCAGCGCCGACTCTCCCAACTGCGGGCGCGGGGAGCGCTTCGCCGAGATGGCGAAGAAGCTGCACAAGGCCGATCCCATTGTGGTTGCGCGCCTGATCGCCCGAATCGCCGTCGATCCCAATCCCAAGCTGCGCTACCGCATCGGCTTCGACGCGCACCTGCAGCGCTGGCTGCGAGCGCTGCTTCCCTGGCGGATTTACGAGAAGCTGGTGGCCAAGGCGGTGAAGATAGATTGAGAACCTATCCCACAATTCTCCCCTTGAGTGGCATCGCCCTTGCGCGGCACACGGGATTGTTGGTGTAAACGCCCTCTTCTCAACCGCTACTGTTCCGGTTGTCTGTTCAATCCTTGCAAGCTGTTCGTAGCTAATGCACGAGCAGCGGGAGGCTTGTTCGTTGCCCGAGCTGCGTTCGCTACTCACGATTGCAGGTACAATGGTCGGCCATTGCACAGGGTGAGTGATGGCGCTTGATACTGGAACCAAGCTGGGGTCGTACGAGGTCGCGACATCGATCGGCGCCGGGGGCATGGGTGAGGTATATCGTGCGCACGACCCGCGGCTCCAGCGCGATGTTGCCCTTAAGGTGCTGCCATCATCCGTAGCAACGGACCCTGACCGTCTCCGCCGCTTTGAACAGGAGGCGCGGGCTACCAGCCAGCTGAATCATCAGAATATCCTCACCATCTTTGACGTCGGCCAGCAGGACGGCATTTCTTACATTGTGTCGGAATTACTCGAAGGCGAGACCTTGCGGCAGCGGCTCGCGCGAGAGCGCCTGCCGCTTCGCCGGGCTATTGAACTCGCTATCCAAGTTGCCCGCGGACTTGCGGCCGCTCACGGGCGGGGAATCGTTCATCGCGATCTTAAGCCCGAGAACATCTTTGTCACTCGGGACGGGAATGCAAAAATCCTGGATTTCGGATTGGCCAAGCTAGTCCGGGGCGAAGCTGCGGATCACCCATCCATGACACCGACCCTCGACACGGAACCCGGGGTTCTGCTGGGCACGGTGGGCTACCTGGCGCCCGAGCAGGCTCGGGGATTACCGATCGACCACCGCACGGATATCTTCAGTTTCGGAGCGGTCCTCTACGAGATGATCACAGGCCGGCAGGTTTTCCGAGCAGACTCGGCGGCGGACACAATAGCCAAAGTGCTCACGGAAGATCCGCCCGCTCCGTCGCAAGGCGATCCCCGCATTTCGCCTGCGCTCGACCGAATCGTTCTGCATGCGCTTGAGAAGGATCCGGACCAGAGATTCCAGACAATGCGGGATGTGATCTTCGCTCTCGAGGGCGTCACCACCACCTCATCTGCTGCCGGAGTAGCCGTCACTGGCGCATCGAAGCGGCGATGGCCCGCCGCTGTCCTACTGCTGGTGCCGGCCGCAGCGGTGCTATTTGGTTATTTTTGGCTGCGCCCTCGCCCCGCCGTCGTTCCCAATCCCGCCGCGCCCGTCTTGCTGCAACGGCTGACGGACTTCGTTGGAATGGAGCAGTCGCCGGCTGTGTCACCCGAAGGGAAATCTGTGGCATTCTCAGGGGGCGCGGCGACACCTCATATCTGGGTGCGGCTGCTGGCCGGCGGCCCGCCGCTGAAGATCACCCGTGACAGTGTCCCACACCTCTATCCGCGCTGGTCGCCGGACTCGGGTTCGCTCATCTACTTCTCCCCCGCCGAGGATCGACAGGCGGAGGGCGGCACGATCTACGAGATCCCTGCGCTGGGCGGAAGTTCCCGCCGCCTTGCCGGCAGCTTGAGCGGGGGGGACATCAGCCACGACGGAAAGCAGATCGCCTATTTGCGACGAGAGGGCAACAAGCCGGAGCTGGTCGTCGCGGACCGCAATGGGAGCAACCCGCGCGTGCTGAGCGCGCTGGCCGAAGGCTATGACTACAGCGTTCCGCGGTGGTCCCCTGACGATCGGCTGATCGCCTACGAGCGCGCCCGCGTATTCAGCTACGACATTTTTGCCGTTGGTGTTGGTGGCGGCGAACCACGACAGATCACACAAGATTTCAAGTTCGTGGCGGGATACTCGTGGTTGCGGGACGGTTCTGGGATCGTGTGTAGCTCATCGCGAAATACCACCGCACTGTATTTACCGAATCTGGACCTATTCGTGGCCAAGCTGGATGGCGGGCCTGTGCGGCAGTTGACGTTTGGTGACTCTAGCTTCCTTGATCCCGACGTGGGCAGCGACGGGCGCGTGTTCGTAACCGAAGTGCGACGCGAGGTCAACATATGGAGTTTTCCCATCAGCGGATCACCTGCCGAGAATGTGCGTCGCGCTGTCCAGTTGACGCACCAGACGGGAAATGTGCAGACACCTTCGGTCAGCCCCGATGGTAGCGAAATGGTGTACCTGTCCGAGCTGGGTGGGCATTCCAACTTGTGGGTCATGAAGCTTGACGGCTCGGAGGAGGTCCGGCAGATCACATTCGAACGGGACCCCAAAGTCGCAGTGGGAGTGCCCGTCTGGTCACCGGACGGACGTCATATCACGTTTTTCACCCGGAGGCCGGGCACGAGAATCGGCGACCAGTGGGTGGTAGCTCCGGACGGTTCTGACCTGAGACGTTTGGTCGCCGAGGGCGGCTGGGCGGCGTGGTCGCATGACGGAAAGTGGCTGTATGTTTCGCCGCAGGGGGGCCAGGGCGAGCCGTACAGAATCTCCAAAGTCCGCGTGGACGGCGGTGATCAGGTACAGGTGCGCACGGACAACTCCTTCATAGGCTCGGCGCCGGCCCCCGATGGCAAAACCCTGTATTTCCTCCGAATGGGCAGTCGTGCCGGCGGGCAAGCGGTGGAGATCCATGTTGCGAAACCGGAAGACGCACCTTCGCAACTGCTTGCCAGGATCCCAGCTTGGCGACTGCCGCTCTCTTATCTGGTTCAACCCGTAGTATCGCCGGATGGCAAATGGCTGGCCGTTATGTTGGCGGACAGTGACACGACTAACCTTTATCTCCTGCCGACGGGCGGGGGCCCCCTGCGGCAAGTGACAGACTTCGGCAAGACTGCCACCGAAATCGCCCGGCGGGTGTCGTGGTCCCCTGACTCCGAGCACATCTACGCCGCAGTGCAACGCATGGACGCCGACGTGGTTGTACTTACGAATCTCTTGCAGCGCTGAAGACCCTTGGTCGGATCGAGGGCCAAGAAACCACTGCGACCCGGATCTTATGGGGTTTGATCGGAATGGACGGCTCGTAAGCTCAAACGGTAACTGCGTTAGACCCTTCCCCGGATGCCCGGAGGCTACGATCGCCTTTCTTCGTGTGCAACCCCTGCCAGCACCGGGCTGCAACCTAGCTGCTGAAAAATCGCCTTATCGCTAATGACCGGGCTATGAGTGAGAACGGTCTCACGCCGTCCTGATCCTGTGCGCCCAGCGCGACCACAAAAATGCCGCCGTGCCGGCTAGGAGCACCACGAGGATCACCACGTCGAAGCGATGGAACCACAGCTTCAGCCGCGGGTCGGTCTCCCACTTCTCGCCCAGCTTCATGCCGACGTAGGCCAGCACAAAGCACCAAGGCCATGAGCCCACGAAGGTGTAAACGTGGAAGCGCAAACGCGGCATGCGGGCGATGCCGGCGGGCAGGGCGATGAAGGTGCGAATCACCGGCAGCAGGCGCGCGATGAATACCGCGGCGCTCCCCCAGCGCGCGAAGAAGTGGTCGGCCCAGTCAATTTCGCCCCGGCTGAGCAGGATGTAAGAGCCGTAGCGCTCGACCAGCGGCCGTCCGCCGTAGAAGCCGACCTCGTAAGCGATCACCGAGCCCAGGTTACAACCGATGGCCCCGGCGGTCGCCACCCACAGCAGGTGGAAGCGCCCGGTGTAAACCAGGAACCCCGAGAACGGCATGATCACTTCCGAAGGCAGAGGGATACAGGCCGATTCGATGGCCATGAGGAGGACGATCCCCAGATAGCCGGAGGAAGAGATCACGGCGATGATGAACGCACTGAGGGCGGCGATGGTGCGGGCAATCATGCGGGATTCAGGAACACGGCGTCAGAATTCCTGCCCATCCTGCGCGAAGGTGTAGCCGGCGAGCGTGGCGCCATCGGCGGTTTTCTTGACGTGCACCCGCACGCTGTCCGTCGGCGCGCTGGAGTCGGCCGGGCGCAGCATGGCGTATTGCGCCAGCGCCTCCTTGTAAACCTTGGTGACCAGGTAGGTCTTGCCGCTCTGATCGTGGCGCCAGATTTGTCCCGGCTGAATAGCTTTGACGGCCATGGAGACAGCGTAGCACACTTCCGATTGTCATCCTGAGCGAAGTGCCGTAGGCACGAGCGTGAGGACCTGCACTCAAACGGCCACGCGAGCAGGGCGTAAGCGCTGCGGTGACAGTTTAGCCGCTCACTCCGGCAGCTTCCCGCTCAGCAGCTCGCCCAGCTTGGCTGCCGGGCACCGCACACCGACGTAGAACGTTCCAAAAGCGGCGTACACGGCGCTGACCTCGTCGAAGCGCATCTCATAGATCAGCTTCTTGAAGATGAGGGGATCGTCGGCGAACAGGTCCACACCCCACTCCCAGTCGTCAAAGCCGATGGAGCCGGTGATGATCTGCTGCACCTTGCCGGCGTAGCGGCGGCCCACTTCGCCGTGCTCCGCCATCTGCCGCTGCCGTTCCTCGATGGGCAGGCGATACCAGTTCTTGTCTTCCCCGCGCTTGCGGTCCATGGGATAGAAACAGAGGTAGCGCGACGGGGGGATTTTGGGGTAAAGCCGCGTCCGCATGGCCTCGCGCTGCCGGTTCATGTTCTCTTCCACCTCGCGATCCCATTCCTGTGTGTGCGGCTCGATGCCGCGCTCGGCCAGCGAGCGGTAGAGCTTGACGCTGGAGTCATAGAGCCCCAACTCGACCACGGAGAGATACGACGTCGCAGGCTCCAGGAAGGCGTGCAGCTTGAGGCTACTCATTTGCAGCTCGGCCGATTTCAGCCCATCGAAGCTGTCGCGAAAGTGCACCAGCATCAGGTCAGCTTTGTGTCCGAGCACCGAATAGATCGCGCTCTTCCCCGCTTCCTCGGCGGCGTGCAGCGCGGCGGCGGCTTCTTCGGCGATGGCCTTGCGTTCGGCCTCCGGCAGCGCCTGCCATGCTGTCCAGCGGAAGCGCGCCATATTGTGCAGGACGCTGGAGCCTTCGAGGGTCATCGGCACTTGCGCCATCTGTGCCGTTTGCAGCTCCGCCTTGCTTGCGGTCATCGGTGAACCCCCATGAGTGCTGGAATTGTAGCGAGTGTGGCATCCATTGTAATCTGTCCCGCCTACGGAGGATTCGCTATGGTGCGCGGCACGATCACTCGTCAGCCGGGGAAGACCGGACGACATGAAGGCACGCGCAGAATGCCCAAACTTTTGCCGCCCGTCCGAACAAAGACCCCACCCTTGGCAAAGGCGGCCAAGGGTAGGGCACCCAGAGCATCAACACAGCACGACCCGCTGGCGCCGGAGCGTGTAAGCGAGATCCTCAGGCGCCTGGATGAGCGCTATCCCAAAGCTACCTGCGCCCTGCACCACAAGAGCCCGTGGGAGTTGCTGGTGGCGACCATCCTCTCGGCGCAGTGCACCGACGCGCGCGTCAACATGGTGACGCCGGTGCTGTTCCAGAAATATCCCACCGTGCGGCACTTCGCCGCCCTAAAGCCCGAAGAACTCGAGCCGGACATCCGCTCGACCGGATTTTTCCGCAACAAGTCGAAATCGGTGGTGGGCGCCGCCAGGAAGCTGGTCAGCGACTTCGGCGGCGAAGTCCCCAATGACATGGACAACCTGCTTTCGCTGCCGGGGGTAGCGCGCAAGACGGCCAACGTCGTGCTCGGCACCTGGTTCCATAACCCGACGGGCGTCGTGGTGGACACGCACGTCACGCGCATTGCGCACCGCCTGGAGCTGACCCGCCAGGAAAATGCCGAGAAGATCGAGCAGGACCTGATGCGGATAGTCCCGCGGGAGCGCTGGATTGATTTCAGCCATCAGGTAATCTGGCACGGCCGCCAGCTCTGCATGGCGCGCTCACCCAAATGCGCTGAATGTCCACTGGAAAATCTCTGCCACGCCGCCGACAAGACGTGGAGCACGGTGGAAATCCACAAGACGGCAAAGCCTTAGGCGTGCTGACTACCCAGTACCGTGGTAGCCACCCGGTCAGTCCGTGTCCCGACGCCGCCAAAATGTTGTACTCTCTTCCGCAGAAGGTGGGCTGTCGAACCAACCAAAACGGCGGCGCCAACATCTGGACGGAATATCACTCCCCAAACGAGGGCTGCTATGAAGCGTATTGTGTTTCTGATTGTCATTCTGGTGGTGCTGATTGCGGCCCCCGGGTGGGGGGCGGCGCTGGGCACGGCCGCCGGGACGGCGATCCCGTCCGAGGTGCAGCAGATCATCACGGTGGACTACCGCCAACTGGCGCAGTCACCCACCGCCCTGGCGCTCAAGGCCAAGGTACTGCCTGACAACCTGAGGGACCTGGAGACGGCGCTGCGGGGCGTAGGCGTGGATCCCGACAAGGACGTGGATTCGCTGACCTTCGCTTCCTTCCGCACCAAGGACCAGGGGCTGCGCATTATCGGCATCGCCCAGGGGCAGTTCAGCCGCGTCAAGGTCCTGAGGAAGATGCGCGCGCAGAAGATCAAGCCCACGAAATATCACACCTCATTCCTTTATCCCATGGGCAGCGGCATGGAGGTCACCTTTCTGGATAACTTCACCATGCTGTTCGGTGACGAGAGCGCGGTGCAGGCCTCGCTTGATGCCCGCGATGGCAATGCGCAGAGTGTGGCCGCGAACAGCCAGATGTCCGACCTGGTCAGTTCGGCGACGGGCGGTGCGGTGTGGAGCGTGCTCGACGCCGCGGGCACGCAGAACATGATGCGTTCCACCCTGGGCGACGCCGCGCGCCTGGCCGATTACGAGACCGTCAAGAAGCGCCTGCTGGGCTCCTTCTACACGATGGATTTCACCCAGGGGGTCAAGTTCGACCTCAGCGTGCTGACTTCCGACTCCATGACTGCGGCCACCATGTCATCGCTGCTGCGCGCGGGCGTGCTCTTCAAGAAGATGAATGCCACCGGCGCGGAGAAAACGGCGCTGGAGAACGTCACTGTGGACAACGACAGCAGCCACCTGCTGGTCCATTTCAAGACTGACGACGACAAGTTCCAATCGCTAATACAGTCGCCGATGTTTGCGTCGATCACGCATTAGCAGTTGCCACCTGGCATTTAGCACTTGGCAAATTAGCAGTTGGTTCGTCGCCCGCCGACTTGATGCGAAGCGCGACTCGTTCCTGTGGCGCTGGCCGGGGCTAACTGCTAAATGCCAAGTACTAACTGCTCCACTGAAACCTCCTCCCCTCTCATTCATCCAATCGGCATGCTTTTTGAGGGCAACGAGCGCAAGGAACTGGAGCGCAGGATGCGCGAGCAGGGCCGTCTGCCGCCG
>DATKLD010000004.1:0-14302 GCA_035542595.1 Terriglobales bacterium | reverse complement strand
CCTGGAGTCGCCCTACACGCCCGGGCGGCGCGGTCGCGCCTGGCTCAAGCTCAAGCGCGAGCTGGCGACGCTCGACGTGGTGGTCACAGCGGTTGAATGGGGACACGGCAAGCGGGCCAACGTGCTGAGCGATTACACCTTTGCCGTGCGCGATGGAGACAAGCTGGTGAACGTAGGCAAAGCTTATTCTGGCCTGACCGATGCCGAGATCGCCAAAATGACCAAGTGGTTCATGGAGCACACTCTTGCCGACGAGGGGTTCTTGAGGCTGGTCGAACCCAGAATTGTGCTCGAAGTGGCATTCAACGCGGTGATGCGCTCCGACCGCCACGAGAGCGGCTTCGCCTTGCGCTTTCCGCGGATTTTGCGCCTGCGGGACGACAAATCGCCAGGCGACATCGACACGCTGGAGACGGTGAAGAAGATCTACGAGCGGCAGGAATCCAGGCAACGGGCGTGACTGTGGACAGGCTTCACGCCCGCTTTCAGGAGCGGCGATTCTTTCTACCGGTCCCCAAGGCTTTGGTTTCGGCCGCCGGGGCACGATCGGCTTCGTAATCCGGCGTGCGCTCCTCCAATAAACGCTGATTCCCCTCCCGCGCTGGACCGAGCTGCAGCATCTTGCCGCACTGAGGGTTGGCAGCGAACTCGATAAAAGGTGAACGCCGCACGTCGCCACGCCGACGGATGTAGGCGAACAAAGCTGCCTCGACCCGGGCATGCATTCCCGGCGCGAGGGACGCCTCGAACTGCGCTTTCTGGAGCGCGTCGCCTGCCGGGCAGGCTGGGTTGTGCAAGCGCTGGGCGCGAGCCACGGCACGGTCCACCACGCGAGCGAACTCGGCCCCGTCATCCGGCCTGCGGCGTTCCCGCAAACGCCGCTTCGCTTTCTCGGGAGAAAACCACGTGGGATTTCGCCCGGGCTCCTGCGGCGGGCTGAGCCGCAGGACGTCACAAAGATGAGCGTGGACGGCAATCTCAACGCCACCTGAGCGGCGCAGGTATCGCGCAAACGGCTCTTCCTCCATGCGCCCATGAACTCCCGCCTCTTCGAAAGCCTCGAGGGCGGCGGTTTGGGCATGTGTCAGCCCCGGTTCGACGCCGCCTTTGGGGAAAGTCCAGCGTCCTTTGCGGGTCTGAACCAGCAGGAACTCAATGCCACGCGTGCCGATCCGATAGCAAACGGCAGCCACCTGTTCGGGTGCGCGCAGTTTGCGAAGTTGCCACGGCCGAACGAACCTGATGGAGCGTGACCCGCTCGTGATCGATTGATCCCGCGCGCTCATAGCAGCAGAGTGCGCGATGCGGTCTGCTCTGACTAGAGCACAGCTTGGTTCGGGGTCCCGCATACGATTTACCTCTGAATCCACCCCGCGCGGGAAACCCGCTACGTACTTGCGTCAAGCGAAGCGTGCAGACAGTATCTTCTTGACTGCCAAACCATCGCCAGGAAGGGAACATTGGAAAATCTGTTTTGTCTCCGCTGCAACCGGGAGCTCGAGCCAGGGCAAAAATCCGTAGCCGTGTACATGTTCGCGCAAACAGTAGGAGTACGGCCGCGGCAGAAATCAGGGGCGAGGAGAATCTGTTTCTGCCCGCAGTGCTCCGTCTCTCTGGCCATGGGACCTCCGCCTGAAGGCGCGCTCAACATGGCGGCCTGGAAGATGATCCGCGACCTGGTCGGCTCCGACCCGGCGCTCAATGAGGCGGCTTGGGAGGCCTTGCGAGGAATTGTGGGCTTGCTGCCCCCCACCGAAGCGGATGGTGCTCTCCGTCCCGGAGGCGCGGGAGCGTACTTCGAGTTCTAGCCTGCGACTGTGCAACCATGGTGGACATGGAACCCCGTCGTCTTTTGGCTTAGAATCTTCCTAAGAACGATGTCAACAGCTCCCGCAAGCGCGCACGAAAAGCGGGGAATCCAGCACTGGATGGAACGCGTGGTGGAAGAGTGCCAGCGTGTCCAGGCTGGGTTCGAAGCCGATCCCGTGCATGATCTTCGAGTTGCGCTGCGGCGCTGCCGCTCGATGGCGGAAGGCTTCCGCGCCATCGATCCCGATCCCACCTGGCGCAGGATGCGCAAAGCGGGCAAAACCGTGTTTTCCGCCCTGGGAGAGTTGCGCGACGTTCAAGTGTTGAAGGACTGGGTGGAGCGGCTGGGCGGCGCAAACGACCCCGCCAAGGACCGCCTGAGCGCTTACTGCCTCGACCGCGAGCGGCAACTGAAGAAGCAAGCGGAGGACGCGCTCGCGGGCTTTGATACGCACGCATGGCTGCACTGGGCCCGCGTTCTGAATTCGCGCGAGCGGCAGCTTCCCGCAGGTTCCGAGGTCTTCCAGGTGATCGCGCTGGAAAAGCTGGAAGATGCCCTCCGCCTGCACCGGACCGCGCTGCGCAATCGCAGCAAAGTGGCATTGCACGCGTTGCGCATCGGCATCAAGCGATTCCGCTACGTCGTTGAGAACTTTCTCCCCGAACAGGACGAACGCTGGTCCAAGGATCTGAAACAACTGCAGGACGTGCTGGGGGAGATCCACGACCTGGATGTGCTCTGGGCCACGGCATTGCGGATCCGCGCTTTCGCCAAGCCGGAGGAGCGTGAACACTGGCGCGGCGCCATCGCCCGCGAGCGCGCCGAGCGCGTGGCCCTGTACAGGCAGAAGCTGGTGGGCCCGAAGTCGCTGCTTGGCGTATGGCGCGAGGGTTTGCTCTCCGGCGAAGCCCTGCAACGGGCCATCGCGAAGAAGTTCGAAATCTGGGCCGGGTTCATGGATCCCGATCCCGCCCACGCCAAACGGGTGCGGCAGCGGAGCCTGGAAATTTATGACGGCCTGGTCGCGAGCGGGGTTACGCGCCAGGCGGCCCTGCACCAGGTGGAAGCTCGCGAGCTGTTGAGTGTTGCGGCCATTGCCCACGGGGTAGGGCGCGCCGCCGGCAGGAAGAAATGTCACAAACGCACGGCCCGCCTGCTGGAGCAGCTGGATGTGCCGCCGGGCTGGACCGCCGACGATCTCCGGACGGTAGGCCTGGTGGCCCGCTTCCATCGCGGAGCGCTTCCCGTGATGCAGCCTGCGTTCGCGCGGCTGGCGCGCGCCAAGAAGCACTTGGTCGCGTTGCTCAGCGGAATTTTGCGGCTGGCTGAGGCGGTTGATCGCGGCGGCCGGAAGGGCGTCAAGAAAATTGAGTTGGAACGCCACAACGGCTTCCTCGTCCTGCGAGCCGAGGGATACCCGGCAACCGGCAAGCGGCCGGAGTGGATCGCCGCCGGACGCTACCTGCTGGAATCGGCCTGCGGCCTCCCCATTCTGGTGAGCAACAGCGGTTCGCGGCCGCTCTGAGTTTCATTCCACAACATTCACATTGAACGTCGTCTTCCCGGTTTTTCCCGCAGCGTTCGCGGTGACGATGACTTCCCACTCCCCGGCCATTGTGAACTCGCCCGTGCCTTCGTACTCGCCGTTGCCCGCCGGTTTGAGCGCGAACCGGTTCTTGCCCATGTCCATGAGCGGCATGACCAGGGAGACCTCGGCCTGAGCGCCGTCCACCGGCGTGCCAAGCGTCTGTTTGATGCTGACGCGGAAATTCGTCTTGCGGCCGAATTTGGGCTGTGCGGGATCCATGACCAGCGACATCATGAACGTCGAGCCGGGCGCCGCTTGCGTGGCGATGATCGCGCTCTGCTGGCGCGCTTGGGACGGCGGGGACTCTTTCTTCCTGCACCCGACGCAGAGAAGCATGGCGACGGCAAGGAGGGCGAGGCCGGACAGATGTAGCGCCGCCGTCCCGGCGGCTGTCGCGAGGGCGTCCCGGCCTCGCGCATGTGGGCGAGACGCCCACAGGGACAGCCGGCTAGAGGCCGGCGCTACATGTCGAGGTGAAACCATAGTTCTAGTGCGGGTGCAAGTGGGTATTCTCGACCGTCGCCACGCAGCCGTTCGCTATCTCGCAGACCATGTGCTCGAACTGGATGGTGGTGTGGTCGATTCGGAAGGTTTCGCGCAACCGCTCCTGTACCTGGCGCAGGATCTGCTCGCTCTCCGAGGGCGGAATGTCTTGAATGAAGATGTGGCAGGAGAGCGCATGGCTCTCCGAGCCGAGGCTCCAGACGTGCAGGTCGTGCACGCCGTTCACGCCCGGGATCGCGGCGATCACCGCGCTGATGCGCTCCAGCTCCATACCCCGTGGTGTCCCTTCCAGCAGAATGTTCAAGGTCTCGCGGATGATCTCCCACGACGACCACAGGATGAGCGCGCCGATGGCCATGGAGAGCGCCGGGTCGATCCAGGTCTGGCCGGTCAGCATGATCCCCACGCCGCCCGCGATCACGGCGGCGGTGGAGAGCGTGTCGCCCAGCATATGCAGGAAGGCGCTGCGGAGATTCAGGTCGCGGCTGGAGGCCCACAGCAGCGCCGCAATCACCCCGTTCATCACCACCCCCGCCGCCGCTACGCCGATCATCAGCCGCGGCGCCACCTGCGCCGGCGCGTACAGCCGGCGTGCCGCCTCCCAGAAGATGAAGAATGATACGGCCACTAACGCCAGCGCATTGACGAATGCCGCCAATACCCCGGCGCGCTGGTAGCCATAGGTCTTGGTCGCGCTCGGCGGCAGCGTCTGCATGTACACCGCGACCCAGGAGAGCAGGAGCGCCAGGAAGTCCGAGAGGTTGTGCCCGGCCTCGGAAAGCAACGCCAGGCTGTGCGCGCGCAGCCCCGCCGCGACCAGCAGGACGATGTAGATCAGGGTCGCCAGCAGCGAAAGGCGCAGGACCTTGGAGGTCCGCTGCTGGGCGTGGGCATGCATAGGCTCAGTCTAACTCAATCGTTCAGCGCTTCAGCAAGTCCACCGGCTCGTTCACATCCGTCACGCGGAAATGGCAGGCGAGCGTCGGATAGCGGCGGGCCACGGCCTCGAACATCTGGTAAGCGATCCGGCGATAGGAAAAATGCCCGGCGGCCGTGGTGCGCAATTCGGAGATGTAGGCAGCCTCGGCAAGGTCCATCTTGAACAGCGTGCGCTTGCGGAAAGCGAGCGGCAGTACGTAAATGGCGTCGGTGCGAGCGTCTTCGTCGGCGGTGCGCTTAAGTTCCGCAACAGCATTCTGCACGCGTGCCATCGCCTTGTCGTAGCGCTCTCGCAGGCCGGCAGCGGCGAGGTCCTCGGGCGTTTCATAACCGTGCGCGTCGGTGAACGCCTGGTGGATCTGCACGCAGCGGCGGTGACGATGCAGGTCGCGGAAGCCGCCGATGTCCATCAGGATGTCGAAGCGGAAGGTCTGGCCGGCGTTGAAGGCACGCAGCAACTCGTCGTGCGGACCGCGATGTTTGATACCGAGATCGACGATCTCGCGGCGCTCGGCGGCGCTGAGCGCGGCCACTCGGTCGCGAATCTGGCGGTAAGGATAGGCGCAGTGCTCGTAGAGCAGGGTGGTCGCGAGCTCGATTTCGAGCGGCTCGTCGTCCAGCAGGTCAACGGGAGGCGCAGGCGCGATGGCGGCGCCCGCCATCAGTTCAGCGGCGGCCGCTTCCAGCTCCTCGCGGCTGTGCATCAGGTAAGGACTCGCCTCGGCATATTTGACCAGCGTCGGCGCCGGGCGGACTTCCTTCAGCAGCAGGTCGCGGACCTTGTCACCCCAGCCCTCATCGCACCCGCGGATCTTTTCCCACAGCTCGCGGAAGGCTGCCTGGTTCAGGTTGTAGGCAGGATTGCGCGCCGCTTCCTTCAGGCTCTCCCCGAGAGCGCGCATTTCGGGGAAGCGGTCGGAGAGCAGCCGCGAGATCTGTGACTCCAGCGTGCGCGCGTTGACGATTTCGCCCAGCGAAGTGTTGGTGGCCAGCGGCAGCAGGTAGCGGGCGACGTCGAAGGCGCGGGCGCGCAGGGTGCGCTCGTACGCCTCCTGCTTCATGTCGATGGGCCGCGGCGTGCGCTCCTGCAAGTGGGCGAACATGCGGGCCGAGATGGTCTGGTACTCGGCGAAGAGAAAGTCGATGGTCTCGCGGAAGAGCGTGCGTGCCGCGCTGTTGCCTTCGAAATCGGGCTGGTAGTAGTCGGGATGGGAAAAATTCTGATAGCGCGTGGAGCGCTCCTGTCCGTCCCAGCGCTGCTCGTCCACCACGGCGATGGCGGCCAGGATCGAGAGCCGCTCGATGGCCAGCGCGATATGCGCCAGGTCCGCGATCGAGCGGTGCCCGTACTGAAAGTAGTAGGTGTTGAGGAACTTTTCGGCCTTCTGTTCGCTGATCTCGCGCAGCGACTCCTTCATGGACAGGGCCGAGCGCGAATACTTGGCCATGGCATAGGCCTGCACTTCAGGCTCGACGCCGTAAATGGCGTACACGGACGTGGAAGCGGGTTGCTTGGGATCGCGGGATCCGTTCTCGTCGGACATTCGAGCGATGCTATTCCGGAATCACGCCGGCGGGCAAGAGCGGCCCACCATGGCGTTAACGGAATCGCGGGCCGGGTGATTGGCTCAATCGGAAAAAACAGTTTGCTACCCTGGGTGCAAATAAGGCATCTACATGACAGCGGCTGGAGGCGCTCCGGGAGTTACGTTCGTACCCACTTTGGGAGAGACGGATTTCTGAATTCGCGCTAAGATATTTGTTTGTTCTTGATGGATGCGTAACCTTCTTAAATCTTCAGTCCTTTTGTTGGCAGCGAGCGTATCACTGGGCGCGTGGGGCGCGATGTCGCCGGAGGCGGACAGCGCGCCTGACGGAACTTCGCCGTCCGCCGGGGTGCTCGGCGGACGCGGGCCCGAGGCAGCCCTGGCGCTGCCGGCAAGCCTGCCCCGGATGGCCCCCGAACTCGCGCTCCAGACCTTTGAGCAGCATGCCGCCCGGCAACTGAATGCGCCGGTCAGCTACTCCGCCAACACCGTAATCGAGGCCGAACTGCCCGACACCGCACAACGAGGCAGGTTCCAATTGCGCCGCCGCTTCATTGCCCCCAAGACCCTGCTGTTCACCCCGGTGCGCTTCGTAGGCGACAACTTCGTCAAGAGCAACGTCATCGCGCGGCTGCTGCAGGCGGAAGTGGCTCACGTCGGCAAGGACGAGAGCACGCGGACGGCCATCAGCGAAGCCAACTACAAGTTCAGCTACAAAGGAATGGGCGAGATCGACGGGCGGCCGATGCACGTCTTCCATGTAAAACCACGGCACAAACGGCCGGGATTGTTCAAGGGCCGCATCTATCTGGATGCCAGCACCGGCAGCCTGCGCCGGACCGAGGGCACGCTGGTAAAGACAGATTCCTTTTTCGTCAAGCGGATCGAGTTCGCGCAGGACTACGCCGACATTGAGGGCTACACCCTTCCAGTGCACGCCAGTTCGGTGGCGAAGACGCGCCTGGTGGGACGCGCCCTGGTGGAAATCGCCACCGACGATTACGACCTCTCTTCCACTGCCGCCAGTGCCGCGACGCTTGCCGTCAGTGGCGACCAGTAAGAGATCAGGGGCCGGGCGAGCGGTCCTCATTAGTGCCCGAAATTCATTCCCGCCTGATAGTCCTTCGACGAACCAATGAATCAGTGGTTCAATGACACATCATGCCGCACGCCGAGCCGCTACTGCTGGAGCTGTTTGTCATCTTCGTATGGGCGAAGGTGTCGGGAGAAATCTTCGAGCAATTCGGTCTCCCGGCGGTGGTGGGGGAGATTCTGGCGGGCGTCGCCCTCGGCCCCTACGCCCTGAAGTTCGTCAATCCGAGCCTTACCACGCTCTCAATCGCCGAATTGGGCGCCATCTTTCTGCTGTTCACCGTTGGTCTCGAGACCAGTCCCAAGGAGCTGATCCGGGTCGGACGCACCTCACTGGGCGTCGGCCTCGCCGGCGTGCTGGCGCCGCTCGTACTGGGGTTCGTGTACCTGCGCTGGTTGCGCGGCGATTCGACGCATGAAGCCATCTTCGTGGCCGCGGCCATGGTGGCCACCAGCGTCGGCATCACCGCCCGCGTCATGGGAGACCTGCGCGTGCTGCACACCCGGGTGGCGAGCATCATCCTGGGCGCGGCCGTCGCAGATGACATCCTGGGCATGATCGTGCTGGCGGTGGTGGCAGGGCTGGAATCGAACGGTGGCGTGCAGTGGCTGCAGCTCATCGTGCTGCTGGCGGAGGCGGTTGCGTTCACCGTCTTCATGGTGTTTTTCGCATCCAAGGTAATCCACAAGATGCGGCCGGGCGTGGAACGCCTGTCCATCCAGAACGCGCCGCTAATCCTGGCCCTGGCCCTCTGCCTGGGACTCTCGGTGGCCGCCGAGAGGATCGGCATGGCCGCCATTATCGGGGCCTTCTTCGCCGGCCTGGCCTTTGCCGAGTACTCCAGCGAATGGAGCCTGGCGCCACGGGTCAATGCCATCAACGAATTCCTCGCGCCTTTTTTCTTCTTCACCATGGGGGCGCGGCTGGACCTGCGCATCTTCAATCGGCAGGTAATGGTTGCCTGCGTTGTGGTGACGCTGCTCGCCCTGATAGCCAAAGTGATCGCCTGCGGCTTGCCGGTGCTGCGGGAAGGCTGGCTGAGCGCGCTGAAGGTCGGCGTGGGCATGACCCCTCGTGGGGAAGTGGCCCTCATCGTGGCGCTGGTTGGACTGCAAATGAATATGGTTTCTCCCGCAGCATACGCCATGGTGATTTTCATGACCGGAGCCACCACGCTTCTCGCGCCGCCAGTGCTGCGCTATCTATTTCGAAGGGACGCTGGGGCCGGATCCGCAAGCTAACGGTCCTGACGTTCATAATTCCATCTTATGATTACCAAATAACTATCAATTGGACTTATTATCGCTTCGACGTAAGCTAAGGGTTCGCCCCAGCCAGCAGGTGGCCTGAGCTAGGGAAGCACTTAAACGATCCGACCAGGAGAACCCAAGGGATCAGCCATCTTCCCGGTCCCCAGCAAGCCCGCCTTTGCTTTGCCGGGGTTGGAAATCGATGGCTGTTTTTGTTTATGGCGGCAGATAAACGACGCCTCAGCGCGGCAATTACCGAAGGCGCCAGCCGTGCGCCGGCGCGCGCCATGCTGAAGGCCGTCGGCTTCACCGACGACGACCTGCGGCGACCGATCATCGGCGTGGCCAACACGTGGATCGAGATTGGCCCCTGCAACTACCACCTGCGCCACCTGGCCGAGTGCGTGAAGCAAGGCATCCGCAAGGCAGGCGGCACTCCCATGGAGTTCAACACCGTCTCTATCTCCGACGGAATCACCATGGGTTCGGAGGGCATGCGGGCCTCGCTGGTGAGCCGCGAGGTGATTGCCGACTCCATCGAGCTGGTGGCGCGGGGAAACCTCTTCGACGGCGTGGTGGCCCTCTCCGGCTGCGACAAGACCATTCCCGGGACTGTGATGGCGCTGGCCCGGCTCAACGTCCCCGGACTGATGATCTATGGCGGCTCTATCGAGCCCGGTCGGTTCCAGGGGCACGACGTAACCATCCAGGACGTGTTCGAGGCGGTGGGGGCGCATGCCCGCGGACGCATGACCGACGCGGAACTCGCCGACCTGGAAAACCACGCCTGTCCGGGCGCCGGCGCCTGCGGCGGACAGTTCACCGCCAACACTATGGCCACCGCCACAGAGTTCCTGGGCATCTCGCCCATGGGCAGCGCCAGCGTGCCCGCGACCGATCCCAAGAAGGACGAAGTCGGATTTCAAGCCGGCATGCAGATCATGGAGCTGGTGCGGCGTGACTTGCGTCCGTGCGCGATCATCACACGCCACGCTCTGGAAAACGCCATCGCCAGCGTGGCCGCGAGCGGCGGCTCGACCAACGCAGTGTTGCACTTGCTGGCCATCGCGCGCGAAGCCGGGCTCGAGCTCTCGATCGACGATTTCGACCGCGTCAGCTCGCGCACGCCGCTGATCGCCGATCTCAAGCCCGGCGGCCGCTTCGTCGCGACCGATCTCTACCATGCCGGCGGAATTCGCCTGCTCGCTCAGCGGCTGATGCAGGCCGGCATCCTGCACTCCGAGTGCATGACGGTTACAACCAAGACCATCGGCGAGGAAGCAGGTGCTGCGGTCGAAACGCGCGGACAGGAAGTGGTGCGCCCGCTCGATCGTCCCATTAAGCCCACCGGCGGCCTGGTGATCCTGAAGGGCAATCTCGCGCCCGAGGGCTGCGTGGTGAAGATTGCCGGGCACGACATGCGGCACTTCCGTGGCCCCGCGCGCGTCTTCGACCGCGAAGAAGATGCCTTTGCCGCCGTGCAGAAGGGAAAAATCCGCGCCGGAGACGTAGTGGTAATCCGTTACGAGGGCCCGCGGGGCGGTCCCGGGATGCGCGAGATGCTCGCGGTTACTGGCGCTATCGCGGGCGCCGATTTGGGCGACAAGGTCGCACTGCTGACCGACGGGCGCTTCTCCGGCGCTACCCATGGCCTGATGGCCGGACACGTCGCGCCGGAAGCGGCACGGGGTGGCGCTATCGCCGCCGTGCGCAACGGCGACATGATCGTATTCGATATTCCGAAGCGGAAACTCCAGGTCGAACTGTCGGCGAAGGAGATCCGCTCGCGGATGGAGAAGTGGAAAGCGCCAGCGCCGCGGTATCCGGGCGGAGTATTTGCCAAGTATGCGGCGACGGTATCGTCGGCGTCGCAGGGCGCGGTGACCGGATGAGGGTGCTACCCGCGGATTTACGCGGATGAACACGGATTAGAAATGTGCGTTTTCGTGAGAGATGACGTGTCAGGGCACGACTTTAGTCGTGCCGCCAGCGGTAAGAAAAATTGAGGGCTTTAGCCCCTGTGACAAACCTGTCGAGGGCTGAAGCGGGCAGGGGCTAAAGCCAAATTGTAGGGGAGCCTAGCGGCACGACTAAAGTCGTGCCCTGACACGTGATGGGTCACGAAAAATCGTTGATATCAATGAAGGTGCGGCCATGACCAAGACCGGCAGCGAGATCATTTGGGAATGCCTGGTTCGCCAGGGAGTGAAGCATGTGTTCGGTTATCCCGGCGGGGCGATTCTGCCCGCCTACGACGCGATGACGCGTTATCCCATCCACCACGTGCTGGTTCGCCACGAGCAGGGCGCCACGCACATGGCGGACGGCTACGCGCGCGCCAGCGGCGGTGTCGGGGTGGCTATCGCGACCTCTGGGCCGGGTGCCACCAACATGGTGACCGGCATTGCCACCGCCATGATGGACTCCTCGCCCATCGTGTGCATCACCGGCCAGGTGGGCAGCAAGCTGATCGGTTACGACGCCTTTCAGGAGACCGACATCACCGGCGTCACTCTGCCCATCACCAAGCACAACTACCTGGTCACGCGCGCGGACGAGCTGGCACATGCCATCCGGGAAGCTTTCTACATTGCAGCGTCGGGGCGGCCAGGCCCGGTGCTGATCGACATCACCAAGGACGCGCAGCAGAGCTCCTGCGAGTTCGACTGGGAAGCCGCCGAGCCACAACTGCCGGGCTATCGTCCTGACCACTCGCCCGACGAAGAGGACTACGACCAGGCAATTAAGCTGATCAACAGCGCGCAGCGGCCGGTGATCCTGGCCGGCCACGGCGTGATCATCTCCGGGGCGATGCACGCGCTCCGCAAGTTCGCCGAGAAAAGCGGCATCCCAGTGACGCCCACGCTGCTCGGCCTAGGCTGCTTCCCGGCGTCGCACCCGTTGAACCTCGGGATGATGGGCATGCACGGCGAGGCCTGGGTGAACAAGGCCATCCAGGAAGCCGACCTGCTGCTGGCCTTCGGCATGCGCTTCGACGACCGCGTCACCGGTAACACCAAGACCTATGCGCCCACGGCAAAGAAAATCCACGTGGAGATCGATCCGGCTGAGCTCAACAAGAACGTAAAGGTTGACGTAGGTCTGGTGGGCGACCTGCGCGAAGTGCTGGAGCACCTGCTGCCCGATATCGGGCCGGTGGACCGCTCCGAATGGCGGCATCACATCGATGAGCTCAAGGGCGACTCGGCGGTGCGCGACATCCAGAACCTGCCCGACGACGGCCATCTTTACGCCGCTCACGTGATCCATGACATGTGGCGCGAGACCCACGGTGACGCCGTGGTGGTCACCGACGTCGGCCAGCACCAGATGTGGGAAGCCCAGTACTACCACCACGAGCAGCCGCGCTCTCTCATTACCTCGGGCGGCCTGGGCACCATGGGCTTCGCCCTGCCGGCGGCCATCGGCGCCAAGTTTGCGCGCCCTGATGCCGAGGTCTGGGCGGTCGTCGGCGATGGCGGTTTTCAGATGACCATGGCCGAACTGGCCACCATGGTGCAGGAGAAGATCGACGTCAAGATCGCGATCATCAACAACGGCTATCTCGGGATGGTCCGGCAGTGGCAGGAGTTCTTCTACGACCGCCGCTATGCCGCCACGCCGCTGACGAGCCCGGATTTCGTCAAACTGGCGGAGGCGTTCGGCATCCGCGCCGCGGCGGTGGACAAGCGGGCGCACGTGATTCCGACCATCCGCGAAGCCCGCGAGCACCGCGGCCCGGTGCTGATCGACTTCCAGGTGGAGCAGGAAGACACCGTGTACCCGATGGTGCCCGCGGGCGCCGACCTGCACAACATGATCCGCCGTCCCAGCCCCCTGGTGGAGACGGCCCAGGATACTTAGATTAAAAGCGCGTGACCTTATGCTGAATACATTCGTCGTTTATGTGGAGAACAAGCCGGGCGTGCTGAACCGGGTGGCATCGCTGTTCCGCCGGCGCGCCTTCAACATCGAATCGCTGACCGTCGGGCACACCGACAAGCCGGGCGTCTCGCGCATGACCATCGTGGTCGATACCGACGAGCAGGGCGCCAAGCGCGCCGAGGCCAACCTCTACAAGTTGGTCAACGTGCTCCTGGTGCACAACATCACCACCAGCGCTTCGGTGATGCGTGATCTGGCCATGATTAAGGTCGCGGCCACAGCCGAGACGCGTTCACACCTGCTGCAGCTCGTGCAGGTCTTCCGCGCGCGTGTGGTGGACGTGGCGCCGGAGTCGCTGATCGTCGAGATCACCGGCACTGAGGAGAAGATTGACGGCCTGCTCGAGGTGTTGCGTCCCTTCGGCGTCCTGGAAATGGTGCGCACGGGGCGCGTGGCCATGTCGCGCGGCTCGAAGAGCGCGGCGGCTGCAGTCAACGGAATGGCGGAGATGGCCATCCCGCCGGAGATGCGAGACGACGAGGACGTATCGTATTCGGTTTGAAGACCGGCTCTTGGCTGTTGGCCCTTGGCTCTTAGCTGGTTCAGCCAAAAGCCAACAGCCAAAAGCTGATTCCGCGGCGAATGAAGTTCATAGCAGAAAGGATTAGACATGCCTACGATCTACCACGACAACGACGCCGATCTTTCGCTAATCCAGGCGAAGAACGTCGCCATCATTGGTTACGGCTCGCAGGGTCACGCCCACGCCCTGAACCTGCGCGATAGCGGCGTGCGCGTTCGCGTCGGGCTGCATGCCGGCAGCAAGTCGCGCGCCAAGGCGGAGGCCGCCGGGCTGACCGTGAACTCCGTGGCCGATGCCGCGAAATGGGGCGATGTGATCATGGTGCTCATCCCTGATACCAGCACGGCGGCGGTCTACCGCGCGCACATCCTGCCAAACCTGACGGCGGACAAGATGCTGATGTTCGCCCACGGCTTCAACGTGCGCTTCGGCACGCTGGAGCTGCCCCAGAACATCGACGTCACCATGGTCGCGCCCAAGGCGCCCGGACACCGCATGCGGGAGATCTTCACCGAGGGCGCGGGGACACCGTCGCTCCTGGCCATCCACCAGGACGCGACCGGCAAGGCCAAGCCGCTGGCGCTCTCCTACGCCAAGGCCATCGGCGCCACGCGCGCCGGGGTTATTGAGACGACCTTTGCGGAAGAGACTGAGACGGACCTGTTTGGCGAGCAGACGGTGCTCTGCGGCGGGGTCAGCGCGCTGGTGAAGGCCGGGTTCGAAACCCTGGTCGAGGCCGGCTATCAGCCGGAGATCGCCTACTTCGAGTGCCTGCACGAACTCAAGCTGATTGTGGACCTCATCTACCAGGGCGGACTGAACTACATGCGCTACTCGGTCAGCGACACTGCCGAGCACGGCGACTACACCGGCGGGCCGCGCATCGTTACTGAAGAGACCCGCAAAGCCATGCGGCAAATCCTCAAGGAAATCCAGGACGGCACGTACGCCCGCCGCTGGATCAACGAGAACGAGGCCGGCCGGCCGTGGTTCACCAAACAGCGCATCCAGGAGCAGAACCAGTTGATCGAGCAAGTCGGCGAGCGCCTGCGCGCCATGATGCCCTTCCTCAAGCCGGTCAACATTCAGAAAGAAGAGCCGGC
>DATKLD010000003.1:0-2296 GCA_035542595.1 Terriglobales bacterium | reverse complement strand
CCAGAAGTGGCCGAAGAAACACATCCAAAAGTTGCGGAACGCGTCCAGCCACGCCTGCGTCTCCAGCCCGTAAGCGACCGCCGCAAGCCCAGCCGACTCGACGAAGCCCACCACGTCAGGCGCGACCGCCATGCGCACGTCATGCCCTCTGCGCAGCAGCTCACGGCCGACAGCAGCGAAAGGCTCGACATCGCCGCGTGTCCCATAGCACGCCAGCACCAATTTCATCGCGGATCTTCGCCTTTCACTTCCCGTGCGCGTTCTGCGACTTGAAAGCGCGGCAGCTCCCACCCGCCCGGCAGCATAACCCCAATACCCGCGCTATCGACCTGATATTCAGAAGGTTTGGGCAAGCGGCAGACAACACCGGAACGTCGCAGACGAACCACTGGACAATTTCTCCGCTGCTGCCAACCGAAGCGGATGCGATAAGCAACCACACCTACGAGTGGTCGAGACTATCGGAACCTCACCCCACCGAATCGAGACAGCCCGAGAACAACTCGATCAGATCCTCGACAGGATTGGCCAGTACCGTCTCAACGCAACGCTGCAGACTGGGTAAGTCGCATGCATTCCAATCATCATCTCGCGATCCGCCGACAATCTAGGCCCAAACCCCTTTGCACCGGTGAGCCATCGCGAGGCCCTCGAGGCCGAGCTTCATGATGGGCAGCGGGAGGAGCCTGTTGCGCTTGTCGAGGCGGCGGGAATCCTCGAACGCCATCCGAAAACCATATTCGCTCGCCCGATACGCCTCGAAAACGCGATCCAGCACAGACCTATCCCAGGGCTCGTCCCGCGCGGCAGCGCGCAGTGTTTCGTAGACCGGGGAAATCCATTCCGTGCCGAAGGGCTCTGTCACCGAGCCGCAGTGTCGCTGGCGCCGAAGATCGGGTGTCAAAAACTCGTCGATTGCGCCCTCATCCTGGGTGTCGAGATCGACCTCGAGTGCTGCGGAAATCCGCTTTATTTCCCCGCGCCAATTATCGAGGAGGTTGGCGTAATCGACGAACACGCGCGGCACGCCGTACGCGTGTCTCTCGACCACCAGATTGTATTTCAGCCACAAAGCACCCGCGAGCTCCGGCGAGACTCGAGCTTTCGCCCCAAGCGACGCGATGACCTCCTGCGGGTGGCGCACCGCTATCGCGGTAACCACGTCGAATCCGTCCAGCTGCGCCGCCTCGAACCACAGACCGGACAGCAGCGCAATCCTCGGGTCCTTGATAACCACAAGCGGCGCGGCCGGCAACGTAGTCAGAAACGCCCGGATCTCCGCGATGCAGGCGGCCTTCTCTTTGGCGGCGAACGCACTTTCCTCTTGCAGGCGCAGTGATGGGTCGAACATAGTACTGCCGTGGCGCTGCAGGATTGCTTCGTTGAGACAGACGGCTGCGCGCGGCTCCCAATAGCCAAGCGGATTGCCCGAATTGGCGCCCATCATCCCGGCCGGAAGCGTCCCACTGCACAGCGAAAGAACCCGCGTGAGCGCCGACGTTCCGGACCGGGCCATGCCCAACACGAACAGAACGACTGGGCGGACTGCCGTAGCAGGCTGCGCCGCGGCGCTACCGTCCCCAACTTCACGCTTGATGCCGCTTGCGGCGAAGGAGCACGCAAATTGTACCATCGGATCATACTCCCACAGGTTTCACTGGCCCGCTCAGTATCAATGGAATCAATGGAATGACAGCCCTAGGCCATTATACATACTTTTCGTATGATGAGAAGGCTTAGAACGTACCGATGGTACTTAGCAAGCGGATGGTCCGGTTCACGCCAAGCCCCCGGACTGTCGTGACGTGAGACCCTGGGATGGGCGCGCTCATCGAGACAATCGGATACGTCCGTGATGCTGGTTGACCGACAAGGCGGTTGGTGGATTTGTCGCGGTTGGTGGATTTGTGGGCAGCCGGTCCAAGGGTGCCGACACCAGGAGGGTTCCGCGAGCCTGTTCTGAGGAACGCAGGCTTGAGCGCAGATCACTTTGGCTTTGCTCACCGATGCGTCGAGGTTCCCGCTGACCGTGAAGGCCTTCGAGGGCGAAGGAGTTCAACCTGCCTCGTCGGGCCATCGTCCGTGGAGGAGCTTGATTTTGGCTGATGACCAGCTGAATCCGCTTGGGGCGGAACATGGTTGACTGCCCCGAGGTGTGTAAGTAGTGGTGTGTCGGTGCCGACGGAGAGGCGCCATCGCGTGAATCCCTGTGGGCGCTGAGCTAAATGCTCGCGAAGATGCGGATGTTTATTGCGGGCCCTGGCCTGTGACGAGCCAGTGGAGCGTCGCTTCGTTG
>DATKLD010000002.1:0-31422 GCA_035542595.1 Terriglobales bacterium | reverse complement strand
GCGCTGGCGGTGGTGATTCCGTTCTTCTTCCTGGGCAACGCTTCCGGGCACGACTTCGAGTTTCACCTGGCATCGTGGATGGAGGTCGCCCGCCAGTGGCGCGCGGGCATTCTCTACCCCCGCTGGGCGGAGCTGGCCAACTGGGGCTTCGGCGAACCGCGGTTCATCTTCTATCCGCCGGCATCGTGGATGCTGGGAGCGGCGTTGTCATTCGTATTCCCGTGGCAGATGGTCCCGGGAGCGTTCATCTGGCTGGCGCTCACCCTGGCCGGCGTCGCGATGTTCGCCCTGGCCAGAGAGTATTTGCCGGTGCGGGATGCGATGGCTGCGGGGGTGCTGTTCGCAATCAATCCTTATCACCTGGTGCTGGTTTACTGGCGGAGCGATTTCGCGGAGCTGCTGGCGAGCGGGCTCATTCCCCTGGCGGTGCTGTTTGCCGTGCGGACCGCCACGGAACCGCGCCGGGCGTTCGCGCCTCTGGCGCTGGTCACCGCCGGAGTGTGGTTGTGCAATGCTCCGGCGGCCGTGGTCGTGACCTACGCCGTCGCTCTGGTTTTGGTTGTCGTCGCGGCGCTCGCACGCAGCGCGCGGCCCCTGGCCTGCGGCGGAGGAGGGCTGGCGCTGGGATTGGCGCTGGCCGGGTTCTACATCGTGCCGGCGGCGTTCGAGCAGAACTGGATCAACATCTCCGAGGTGCTCTCCACGGGGCTGCAAATACGGGAGAACTTCCCGTTCACGCGCACCGCCGACGCCGAACACACGTTCTTCAACTTCATCGTCTCCTGGGTTGCGGCTGGAGTTATCGTTGCAACCCTCGCGGCCATGTTCGGCATGGGCCGGTTGCGGCGCGAACAACCGCGGCTGTGGTGGGTACTGATGGCCGTGGTCGCCGCGGCGACCCTTCTGATGCTACCCGTGACCTCGCCGGTTTGGACTTACCTGCCCAAGCTGCGCTATGTGCAGTTCCCCTGGCGCTCGTTGCTGGTGCTCGATGTGCCCTTCGCCTTTCTTCTATCTGCCGTCCTGGGACGCCTGCGGGGCGCAGGCAAGCATGCGGCCTGGGCGATGACGCTAGGCGCGCTTGCCGTCACCGGGGTTCTGCTGACACGCGGCAACTGGTGGGATTCAGGCGGCGCAAGGGATTTCTGCGAGGAGCACTTCTACAACGGCGCCGGATATTTCGGCACGGACGAATACGGTCCGCGCGGCTCCGATCATTACGACCTCAACCAGCAGGCGCCTCTGGTCGGCCTGGGCAACGCCGGGACCGGCGCTACTGAGCCAGAGGCGTGCATGGAAGTTCAGCAGTGGGCGCCAGTGCGGAAACAGTTCATGGTTCGTTCCTCGCAGCCGGTCACCGCCGCCTTGCGCTTGCTCAACTATCCGGCATGGCGGGCGGAAGTGAACGGCAAACCGGCGCCTGCGTTATCCAACCCACAGACGGGCCAGATGCTGATTTCGCTTCCCGCCGGAGTCAGCCGCGTGCAGGTCGCGTTCGCCACCACGCCGGACCGGCTGTGGGGCAGTGGGATCTCGGCGGTTGCCTTCGTAATTCTTGCGGGGCTGGAATCCGCATCTCGCCGACGCAGGTGGCAACGAGGCAAGGCCGGCAGTGCGAGTTGAGTATCCGGACCACACCACACCGCTGTGTGACGACGGTCACAGTGACGTGTGCGGCCTCCACTTGCTGCTTCCTTCCCGGGCAGCATAGACTGGCGACCATGGTATGGGTGCGCAAAGGTGGCGTGCTTGCGCTGGCGGTCGCGATGCTTGCAGGGCAGGCGGTGGCTTGTGTCGCGCCGGCTGCTATAGCGGCGGAAAATTGCTGCCGGCCCCATCCCATGACGCATTGCGGAGCGATGCAGGCACCCGATGCCAAGTCCTGCTGCACAGCGCCGGCTAACCCGGAGCGGGGTTTCCTGACAGTGCGTGCGACGACACCCCAGTCGCAACCGGCTGCGGCCGCCCACGTTTTCCAGCCCCTGACAGACGGCATTGGCTCACAAGCCGCGCGCCTGCGGGGCAGTTGCGAGTTGCCTCCGGAATCCCCACCAGGCTCCATCTCCATCCTCAGAATCTGATCGGCTCTCTCCTCCCGCTCAGGCGTTTTCACGCCTGAAACGCGCCTTGGTGTCCGTGCACTTGCCGGACTGCCGGCGCTGATGGAACTGATCCTGGAGGAAAGATGAGAGTCGTACACGTACTTATACTCACGTTGCTAATGTCACTCAGTTCGCTGGCGCAGGTAGAGAATCCGTTTGCTGGCGCAGCAGCCATGCTTCCCGCGTCACGGGAAGAGCACGCTGCCGCGGCCTCTTCGCGGCTGACTTTGGAAGATGCGCAAGCTGCGGCGCTGGCGAGTAATCCTGAAATTCATCTTGCCGTCCGCCGTGTCGCGATCGCGGAGGCGCGGCAGCCCGCCGCCGGCGCGCTGGATGACCCCACGCTCATGTATCGCGGCTGGGGTATCCCGCTGAACTCGCCTTACGACTTCAGCCAGGCGCAAAACATGTTCATGATCGGCCAGAACTTCCCCGGGCCGGGCAAACGGGCGCTGCGCTCCCAGGTTGCCGGCGCGGACATCACCATCGCCAAAGCCCAACTCGAAGCGGCGAAGCGCGACGTCACCGCGCGCGTGCGCACCGCGTTCTATGCTCTGCTGCGCAATAACGAGGAACTGCGCATTCATGACCAGCAGGTGGGGCTGGCGCGCCAAGCGATGGAAGCGGCACGGATCAAGTACACCGTCGGTCGCGTCCCGCAGCAGGACGTGCTCAAGGCGCAGGTGGCACTCACCAGGCTTGTGGACCGCCTGGTGACGCTCGAGACCGACGGCGCTATGGCGCGCGCCACTCTCAACACGCTCATGGGGCGCGATCCCGGCACGCCGATGGAAGCCGTGGGCGAGTATGCCGTGCCCGCACGGCTGCCATCGCTCGTGGAACTGGAAAAGACCGCGCTGGAGAACAGGCCGGAGCTGGTCGCCGCCTCGCTTACCGTGCAGCAGGGCGAAACTCGCACCAGGCTGGCGGAGAAGGCCTACACGCCGGACTACAGCGTTTCCGGCGGGTACATGCTGATGCCCGCCGGCAGCATGAATCGCAACACCTATTCCGCCGAGCTTTCCATGACGCTGCCTTGGCTGAACCGGCGACGGCACGACGCCGAGATCGCCGAAGCCAGGACCAACACCGCGGCGCGGCAGGCGGATTACGACAATCAGCGGGCTATGGTCTTCCAGCAGATCCAGGAATCGCTGATCCGTGCGAAGGCGGCGCGCAAGCTCGTGGATCTCTATCAGAAAACGCTGCGCCCGCAGGCCGAGGCCACGCTTAAGGCTACCGCCGCAGCTTATCAGGCCGACCGCACGGATTTTCTCAACTTGCTCGACAGCCAGAACATGAGCCTGGACGTGGACATCTCCTACTTCCGCGCCTTGACCGACTTCGAATCACGCATGGCTGAATTGGAGCGCGCCGTGGGCGCTCCAATCGTCACGCCGGAGGTGAAGCAATGACGTCGCGCGAGACGAGATTCATATTTATGGGACTTGGGCTCGGTCTGGCCCTGGCTGCGGCTGCATATTTCGCGACCGCCGGCCTGCGGCATGGCTGGTCCTCTGATCCGACGCACGCGGGCAACCACGCCGAAGCGGCGCCGCAGGCTCAGACAACCGCAGCCCCCAGCCCTGAACGCAGAATCCTCTACTGGTATGACCCCATGCACCCGCAGTACACAGCCGACAAGCCGGGCAAGGCGCCGGATTGCGGCATGGACCTGGTGCCGAAGTATGCCGACGAACAGCCCGCCGCCAGCATGGTCGCCGGGTCGGTGATGATCGCCGCCGACCGGCAGCAGTTGATCGGGGTACGCACCGCGGATGTAAAGCGCGAGACCATGGTTCGCGAGATTCGCACGAGCGGCCAGGTCGCCGCGGACGAAACCAGGATCGCCCATGTTCACGTCAAGGTGAGCGGATTCGTGGACAAGGTCTTTGTTGATTACATTGGCCAGCTCATCAGGAAGGGCCAGCCTCTGTTCACGCTCTACAGTCCCGACCTTGTCGCTACACAACAGGAATATCTGATCGCCAAACAGAGTGAGAAGACGCTCGGCAGCTCGCCGTACCCCGAAGTGGCGCAGGGCTCCCAGTCGCTGCTCCATACCGCCCGTGAGCGCCTGAAGCTGTGGGACATCAGCGATGAGCAAATAAGGAAGCTCGATGAAAAGGGCGAGGTCAGCCGGACCCTGACTTTCTACTCGCCGGTCACGGGCTTCGTGACGGACCGCAAGGCGTTCCCGCAGACCTCGGTCACACCCGATACGGAGCTGTACACGGTATCGGACCTTTCCACGATCTGGGTGAACGCAGACATCTTCGAGTACGAAGTCCCGTTTGTGAAGGTCGGGCAGCGCGCCGAGATCGCGCTCAGTTACTATCCCGGCAAGACTCTGGCCGGCCGGGTGTCGTTCATTTATCCCACGGCTGATCCCGCTACGCACACCGTCAAGGTGAGGATGGAGTTCCCCAATCCCGGCTTCCAACTGAAGCCGCAAATGTTTGCCGAAGTTGCGCTGAAGGTGAACTACGGCAACCAACTGGTGGTACCGCAAGAAGCTGTGCTCGATTCAGGCAGGGAACAGAGCGTGTTCGTGGCGCGGGATGGCGGCCACTTCGAGCCTCGCAAGGTCGCCATTGGGGCAAAGGTGGATGGGAAGGCCGTGGTGCTCTCTGGCCTGAAAGAAGGTGAGACGGTGGTGACTTCGGGCAATTTCCTGGTCGACTCCGAGAGCCGGCTGAGGAGCGCGATGGCCGCCATGCAGCACTAGCCGTTCCGCAACGGAGGATTCATGGCACGCAAAGTCTCAATCGCCGCGCTGGCACTGCTGGTGGTGATCGCCGGATTGCTGGTGGCCGGCCAGTGGAGCCTGCACCGCAGCGCGCAACAGCAATGCAGCATCTGCGCGCGGCACATCAACCCGCAGTCCGAGGTAATCGCCGAGGTCGGCGGCCGGCGTCACCATGTGTGCTGCGCCCACTGCGCCGTGACCGAGGGCCGCCAGGAGCACAAGCCGGTCCGGCTCATCGAGGTCACCGACTACAACACCCGGCGCAAGCTCGACCCGCGCCAGGCCTGGTACGTGGACGGCAGCCGCGTCGTCGCCTGCACTCACGACATGACCCGCATGGACGAAATGAAGCAGGTGGAACACGCCGCGTTCGACCGCTGCTCGCCGGGAACGTTCGCCTTTGCCTCGCGCGCCGAAGCCGACAGCTTCGCGGCTGCCAATGGCGGCGTGGTCCGCAACATGGCAGAAATGCTAGCCGGCGTCAGCGGCGGGGAGGCCCGGCAATGATCAACCGCATCATCGAACTTTGCGCCACCCGCAAGTTCCTGGTTTTTCTGTTCATCGCTGCGGGCATCCTGGCGGGCTGGCATTCGCTCAACAACACCAAGCTCGACGCCATACCCGATCTCTCCGACACGCAGGTCATCGTTTACGCCAGGTGGGACCGCAGCCCCGACATCATGGAAGATCAGGTCAGCTACCCGATCACATCGGCGCTGCTCGGCATGCCCAGGGTGAAGGACATCCGCGCCTTCAGCGATTTCGGCTATTCATACGTCTACATCATCTTCGACGAAGGCACCGACATCTACTGGGCGCGCTCGCGCACGCTGGAGTATCTGAACTCGGTCATCCCGCGCCTTCCAAAGGGCGTCAATGTCGAACTGGCCAAGGACGCCACCGCCGTCGGCTGGGTGTATCAGTACGCGCTGGTGGATGAGACTGGTCAGTATTCGCTCGACCAGATGCGCAGCTACCAGGACTGGTATCTGCGCTACGCCCTGCAGGCGGTCTCGGGGGTGGCGGAAGTCGCGCCGGTCGGCGGCTTTGTGCGGCAGTATCAGGTCAACGTCGATCCCAACCGGCTGCTTGCCTACAGGGTCCCGATCAATGCGGTCGTCGAGGCGGTCCAGAAGTCGAACAACGACGTGGGAGCGCGCCTGGTGGAGCAGACGGGCCGCGAATACATGGTGCGCGGCCGCGGCTATATCAGGTCGCTCGGCGACATCGCCGCCATCCCCCTGATGGTGAATCCACAGACCGGCACACCCGTGCTGGTGGGCAATGTCGCCACCGTGACCTACGGGCCGGACATTCGCCGTGGGGTGTCGGAAATCGACGGCAAAGGTGAGGCCGTCGGCGGGGTGGTCATCATGCGCTTCGGTGAAAACGCGCAGAAGGTGATCGAGCGCGTGAAGACCAGGGTCTCCGAGATCGAGCCGGCACTGCCCAAGGGCCTGAAGATCGTGCCCACCTACGACCGGTCGGAGCTGATTGATCGCTCGGTGGACACCCTGAAGCGCACGCTGATCGAAGAGCTGATCATCGTCAGCCTGGTGATCCTTATTTTCCTGTGGCATTTCCCGAGCGCCATCATCCCCATCATTACCATCCCGATCACGGTCATTCTCGCCTTCATTCCCATCCAGCTGTCGGGGATGACGGCCAACATCATGTCGCTGGGTGGAATCGCCGTGGCGATTGGCGCCATGGTGGACGCAGCGGTGGTAGTGGTCGAGCAGACGCACAAGAAGCTGGAGCACTGGAACGCAGAAGGACGGCCCGGCGACTACCACCAGGTGGTGATCTCAGCCGTGAAGGAAGTCGGTGGTCCGAGCTTCTTCGCACTGCTGGTGATCGCCATTTCCTTCCTGCCGGTATTTACCCTCGAAGCCCAGGAGGGCCGGCTGTTCAAGCCGCTGGCGTTCACCAAGAATTTCGCCATGGCCATCGCTGCCGTCCTGGCCATCACGCTGGACCCCGCTATGCGCCTGCTGTTCACACGCATGGACAACTTCCGCTTCCGCCCGAAATGGCTGGCGAAGATCGTCAACGGCCTGCTGGTGGGAAGGATCCACAGCGAGGACGATCACCCCATCAGCCGTCCGCTGATGAAAATCTACCACCCCGTGGTCGAGTTCGTTCTGGAGCACAAATGGAAGACCATCGCGGTGGCGTTGATAGCGATGGCGCTGACGGTCCCTGTGTTTTTCCGGCTGGGCTCGGAGTTCATGCCGCCCCTCGATGAGGGCACGCTGCTCTACATGCCGACCACGCTGCCGGGTATGTCCGTAACCGAAGCCTCTCGCCTGTTGCAGGTGCAGGACAGGATCATCAGAAGTTTTCCAGAAGTGGAGCGCGTGTTCGGCAAAGCCGGGCGCGTCGAGAGCGCCACCGACCCGGCGCCCTACTCGATGATGGAAACCGTTGTAGTGCTCAAGCCGCAATCAGAATGGCCGAAGCGCGAACGGTTCTACTCGAAGTGGGCGCCGGAGTGGGCACAGAACATCCTTCGCCGTTTCTGGCCTGACCATGGGACCACGCAGGAGTTGATCTATGGCCCCGGCGGCCTGAACGAAGCGCTCACGATTCCTGGAGTGGCCAACGCCTGGACGATGCCCATCAAGGCGCGCATTGACATGCTGACCACCGGTGTCCGGACACCGCTCGGGATCAAGATCCTGGGCTCGGACCTGGGGGAGATCGAAAAGCTCGGCGAGCAGATCGAGACGGCGCTGAAAGACATTCCTGGCACAACCAGTGTGTTCGCCGAGCGCACTACAGGCGGCTACTTTCTGGATTTTGACCTCAAGCGCGATCAACTGGCGCGCTACGGCCTGCGCACCGATGACGCCAATGACGTGCTGATGTCGGCCATCGGCGGCGAGCCCGTCACCACCACGGTGGAAGGCCGGGAGCGCTATGCGGTGAGCGTCCGCTACCTGCGCGACTATCGCACCGACCTCGATGCACTGCAGCGCGTGCTCGTCAATACCCCGGCGGGCACACAAGTCCCGCTGGCCCAGATCGCCGACATCTCGCTCAAGACCGGGCCGGGCATGATCCGCGACGAGAACGGCCGCCTGAGCGGCTATGTCTACGTGGACGTCAGCGGACGCGACATCGGCGGCTACATCGCCGACGCCAAGAATGCCGTACGGCAGAAGGTCAGCGTGCCCGCCGGCTACCAGCTCGTCTGGAGCGGCCAGTACGAAGCGATGCAGCGCGTCAAGGAGCGGCTGAAGATCGTGGTGCCACTGACCCTGTTCCTGGTCTTCCTGCTGCTCTATTTCAATACCGGATCGGCGGTGAAGACCGGCATCATTCTGCTGGCGGTGCCCTTCTCGGCGATCGGCGCCATCTGGCTGCTCTACCTGCTCAACTACAACATGAGCATCGCCGTCTGGGTGGGGCTGATCGCGCTGCTGGGCGTTGACGCGGAGACCGCCGTGTTCATGCTGCTTTATCTCGATCTCGCCTATCAGGAGGCGATCGCCCGGGGGCGGATGAACTGCTGGAACGACCTGCGCGAGTCCATCGTTCACGGCGCCGTGAAACGGCTGCGGCCCAAGGTGATGACCGTGGCCTGCATGCTCTTCGGCCTGCTTCCCATCATGTGGTCGGTGGGGACCGGCAGTGACGTGATGAAGCGCATTGCCGCCCCCATGATCGGAGGGATCCTGACGTCCTTCCTTATGGAATTGGTGATCTACCCGCCCATCTTCGCCATCTGGAAGTGGCACTTCGAAGTCGGGCTGGGGCTGGGCAAGAACAAGACCGGCTCGCCGGCGCCCGCGCTGAAGCAGGAGGTTGCGCACATCTAGCGACCCCACCGGTTCGTCACTTCCGGCACACCGCCGGATAATGCTACTCTTGCACGTCGGGGTTAGCCTCCCACAACGATGTCTTTGACCTCTTCCACGACGGTGTCTGTGAGCGGGCCCTCCGGGTTTCCGGAGCTGGTCTTCATGCAGGAATCCGAGCAGCGCGCCATCACCCTGGACCACACGCCGTTCACCATCGGGCGCAAGACCGACCGCGACCTGATCATCGCCGATCCGCGGGTCTCGCGCGACCACGCTTCCAT
The DNA here is from genome assembly GCA_035542595.1 of Terriglobales bacterium. Lineage (GTDB taxonomy): Bacteria > Acidobacteriota > Terriglobia > Terriglobales > Acidobacteriaceae > JAHFUA01. Next base: position 22,484 of record DATKLD010000002.1, on the reverse strand, counting down.
CCTCGCGGAGGGCGGCGATTACGTGATCGTGGACGTGGGGAGCAAGCACGGCACCTTCGTCAACGGCGAGAAGATCGAGCGCCACAAGCTGAACACCAACGACCGGGTGGAATTTGGCGCCCACGGCGGCCCCTGCATCGTGTTCAACCCCACTAGCGCCAGCGTCAGTACGGCGCGCGAGTTTCTCAGCCAGATCTCCGGTCTCGAGGTGCGGGGCGGGGCTTCGGACCTGGAAAAGCTCACTTTCTTTCTGGAAGCGGCGCGCAAGCTGAACACTACCGGCGTGGTGGACGAGATCCTGGTGACGCTCATCGATTCCACGCTGCGGCTCACCGGCGCCGAGCGTGGGTGCGTCTTCCTGCGCGATCCAGACGGGCGGCTGCGGCTGGTGGCGGGGCGCAACTCTCGCGGCGAGGCCATGACCGACGAGACCACCATCTCGCGCTCCATCCTGGAGGATGCGGCGCGCGGCGCCTCTGCCTTCGTGGTCACCGACACCACCAAGTCCGCGGACGTGGCCCAGCGCAAGAGCATCATCGCCTATGACTTGCGCACCGTCATCTGCATCCCGCTGCGCAAGACCCTGGTCAAGGAAAAGGCGCTGGACGTGACCATCATCGGCGGCCTCCCCGAGATTATGGGCGTGCTCTATCTGGACAGCCGCTACGCCTCGCGGGACCTCTCCAAGGTCAGCAAGGATATTTTGACCACGATCGCCACCGAGGCAGCTTCCCTGGTGGAGAACGCCCGCCTGGTGCAGGCGGAAGAATCGGCGCGCCGCTACCAGCAGGAACTCTCCATCGCCGCGTCCATCCAGCAGCGGCTGATGGCGGTCACCATCCCGGAGCTGTCGTTCGCCACCATCCAGGCGCGGAATCTCTCCTGCCGCGACGTGGGCGGCGATTTCTTCGACGTCATTCCCACCCCCGAAGGGGTGGCCGTGGTGGTGACGGACGTCTGCGGCAAGGGGATCTCCGCCGCTCTGCTGGCCTCGATTCTGCAGGGCATGGTCTATTCGCAGATCTGCAACAATGTCCCCCTGTCCGAGGTCGTGAGCTCGACCAATCGCTTCCTCTGCCAGAAATCGCTGGGCGAAAAGTACGCGACCCTGGTGATCGCCCACTTGAAGACCACCGGTGAGCTGGAATTCGTCAACTGCGGCCACGTCCCGCCCGTGCTGATCGCATCGGGGAGTGTTTCGCGCCTGTTCGAGGCCAACGTGCCCGTGGGCCTGCTGCCAGATGTGGACTATACGAGCGGGCGCCGGCAAATGGACGCCGGCGACCGCGTTGTGCTTATCACGGATGGCGTCACCGAGGCGGAGAACCCGGCAGGCGAATTCTTTGGCGATGAGCGCCTGGAGAAGGCTGCGGCGGGCGAGTCGCCGTTCCGCGACATCCTGACCTCCGTGCGCACCTTCTGCGCCGGCCGCCCACTGGGCGACGACTGTACAGTTTTCGAACTCACCTATAAGGGCTGAACTGCCGGGCTCGAAGAGTCCCAAAAAGAGCGAAGACGCGGCCCCGGTTGGATTGCGACCGCAACCTGCTGGCCATCCACTGGCGGCGAGTCGGCGCAAGCGAAGAAATACATCGGATGGATTCGCCCAAAATGCGAACTTCCCGGTTTTTCCACAATTGCACTAATTTCGGGCGTTGACATTAAAGGACGGTGAATTTACTGTGACGCACGTCGACGGCTGAAAGGGTTGGCAACCTGATAAGTAGCCAGTCCGAAGTAGGCTGGGTGATGAGCGTCAGCGGGGTGACTCGCTGCGTCTGCCAGGCCCGAAAAAACCGGCAAGCTTGCGAGAGCAGGCCGGGGCTTGGTACCGCGAAAGCGGCGATCACATCAGGGGCTGTGACGGTGCATGTTCCACGCCGTAAGACTCCCTCGCAGGAGTCGGCGGCTAGAGCATAACCAATGTCGCAGCCCTTTTAATTTTGTCCCTGCCCTGTTACGGTGCCGCGCGGCGCAATTTTCCTTTCTGCCTGAACAACGCACCTCCAGTGGTTTTCGACGCCGCGAGCCAGGTACCCTTCCCAGTCTCAGTCGCCGGGCTGCCGGCGCTGCTCGTTCTGCCAGGGATCGGGTAACAATGTAGATTGGAGACAGGCTCGCCCTCAGTGCGATGCCGAGGTGCGGGCCGCCAGCACCGGAAGGCCAATCACAATGGATGTGGATCGATTGAAGGAATTGCTGGAGCAAGTTCGGGCCGGGGAAACTTCCCCGGATGAAGCTCTGCAACGGCTGAAGGCCCTGCCTTTCGAGGATCTGGGCTTCGCAAAGATAGATCACCATCGTCAGCTGCGTGCCGGCATGCCCGAAGTTGTCTTCGGACCGGGCAAGGCGCCGGCGCAGCTTGCGGAAATCTTCTGCCGCCTGGCGGGCGCCGGCGCCAACGTGCTTGCCACTCGTGTATCCCCCGAGCAGGTGTCGGCCGTCCAGGCGCGGATTCCTGCCGCGGCGCATAACGAAGTGGCCCGCACACTCACCCTCAAGCAAGACGACAGGACGCCCGGCAAAGGCGTGATCGTAGTCGTATCGGCCGGGACCAGCGACATTCCGGTGGCAGAAGAGGCCGCAGTCGCCGCCGATATCATGGGCAACAAGGTGGAGCGTATCTATGACGTGGGGGTAGCAGGGTTGCACCGCCTGCTGACTTATCGCGACTCGCTTATGAACGCGCGCGTGCTGATCGTTTGCGCGGGTATGGAAGGAGCACTTCCCAGCGTGGTAGGCGGACTGGTCGGAGTGCCGGTGATTGCCGTGCCCACCAGTGTCGGCTATGGAGCTTCGTTTCAGGGACTGACAGCTCTGCTCGCCATGATGAACTCGTGCGCGTCCAACGTGGCCGTGGTGAACATCGACAACGGCTTCGGGGCGGCCTACGTCGCCAGCCTCATCAATCGCCTTTAGCCGGAAGCGCGATCAACCGGCCCCTGGGTACGTCATCGCCCCTTCGCCGCTGGCACCTTGTCCACTTCTTTCGCCGTGCGCATGACGGTCTTCTTCATGCGGTTCTCTCCGGCCCAGTAGAGGCTGATCTCGTGGCCGTCGGGATCGTTCAGGTAGGCGTGACGCCAGCCCCACGGCATCATGCGCGGCATCTGCGTGATGTAGAAGCCCTTGGCTTGCAGCTTGCGGCAGAAGTCGTCGACATCGCGAATCTCGAAGTACAGCCGCACTCCGTCGCTGGCCAAAGGCGTCCCCGGCCCGGCCAGGTGCAGCGCAATGGTGCCGTCGCCGCCGGGAGCGCGCAAACGCGCATACACAGGCTTGCCTTCGTGGCGGAACTCGTCCACCAGCTTGAATCCCAGCAGGTCGTGATAAAAGCCCAGCGCGCGCTGCACGTCCCTGGCATACACTTCGCCATGGGTGCGCTCGATTGGCATCGTAGTTGTTCGAGGCAGAGAAGATGGTCGGGGCGGTCAGATTTGAAGTCGCTCTTACATGCCGCTGGGCTACCAGCGCTGCGGGATGACTCGATGCTTTTGCTCCGGCTCTACGTACCCTTTCGCCTTTTGCCGTGCCGGAAGCTGGGGAGGCGTATAAGGAATCTCCTCGTACTGGATACTGTCGAGTATGTGCGCAATGCAGTTCAGGCGGGCACGCTTTTTGTCGTCTGACGGAACGATGTACCAGGGCGCCGCTTTTGTATCGGTGGCTGCGAGCATTTCATCCCGGGCGCGTGAGTAGTCGTACCAACGGCGGTGCGATTCCAAGTCCATAGGGCTCAGCTTCCACCGCTTTGAAGGATCTTCGATGCGTTCGAGAAAGCGCTTGTGCTGTTCCTTTTCCGATACTTCGAGCCAGTACTTCAGCAGGATGATGCCTTGGCCGACCAGAAAGGCCTCGAAAGTGGGACAGTCCCTGAGAAAGTCCCTGTACTCCTCATGAGTACAAAAGCCCATCACGTGCTCAACACCGGCGCGGTTATACCAGCTCCGGTCAAAGATAACGACTTCACCTCCGGCAGGCAGTTGTTCAATGTAGCGCTGAGCATGGAGCTGCGTCTTCTGCCTCTCGGTTGGCGAGGGGAGGGCGACCACGCGGAAGATGCGCGGACTGACACGCTCCACGATGCGCTTGATGATGCCGCCTTTGCCGGCAGCGTCTCGTCCTTCGAAAATGATGATAATGCGGGCCTTGGTCGCCTTGACCCATTCCTGGAGCTTGACCAGTTCAACCTGCAGCTTGAAAAGTTCGGCCGCGTACTGTTTCTTGCCGATCTTCTGTTTCCCGTTGAGGCCGCATTGCTGGCTGTCCAGCGTGGATTTCTGTTTTTTTTGGTTTTTCGATTTTTTCGCCATCGTTCCTCTCTTGCTTTTTGCGCCAAGGCCGCCTGTTTCTCTTCTTACACCGCGAGGAACGCCTTTCGTCAGGCGTGCCCCTGGTTGGCTGAATAATCAGCGCGAGCGATATTCAGCCGGCGCATCTTGTTTTGGAGTGTGGTTCTTTTAAGCCCGAGGCGCTCTGCCGCTCCGCCTTCGCCGGCTATTCTTCCAGCCGTGCTTTTCAAAGCCTCGATGATTACCTGCCGCTCGGCCTGCTTGAAGGACGACGGAGTCATAACCATGCTGCTGCCTGAATATCCCTTGAGCTCTTTGCGTGGCACATTCAATTCGTCCCCTTGCGTGAGAATCACGCAACGCTCGATAAAGTTCTCCAGCTCGCGGATATTTCCTGGCCAATCGGCATTTACCAGAGCCGCTAAGGCCGGTTCCGGGATATGCCGGATACGTTTTTGCATTCGGCGGGACAGGCGCGACACAAAAAAGCGGACCAGGAGTTCAATGTCTTCGCGCCTTTCGCGAAGCGGCGGGATTTCGACCGGAAACACATTCAGCCTGTAAAAAAGGTCCTCGCGAAACTGACTGTTGCGGATCATGGCCGGCAAATCGCGATGTGTGGCTGCAATCATGCGCACATCGACGTGGATGGTCCTGGCGCTTCCCAGGCGTTCAAATTCCCGCTCCTGTACCGCGCGCAACAATTTCGGCTGCAGTTCCAGACTGATGTCCCCGATCTCGTCCAGAAACAGCGAGCCCCCGTCGGCAAGTTCGAATCTGCCCTTTTTCTGCATCAGGGCGCCAGTGAACGCCCCCTTCTCGTGCCCGAACAGTTCGCTCTCCAGCAGCCCCGAGGGAATAGCGGCACAGTTCATGCGCACAAAGCTGCGCTCGCACCGGGAGCTGAGTTTGTGAATGGCGCGTGCAATGAGTTCCTTGCCGGTGCCGGTTTCTCCATGGAGCAGCACCGTCGCATCGGTAGGCGCGACGATGGAGACTTGCTCCAGCACCTTCTGAATGGCGCGGCTCTTGCCGACAATTCCTTCGAAGTAGTACTCGGAGCTGGTTTCTGATTGCAGAGACAGTTGGTCTTCGAACTCGCCCACATTGGGAAAGCCTGTTCCTGCGAAGCCTTCCAGGTCTGTGAAAGCGGCAGTCGCGCCCATAATTTCCTCCCTCTTGCTCTAATTCGCGAGCCATTGTGCAACTGAGTTCCGTTTGCGGTCAGCCCCACATGGAGGTAAATCGCAGACTCTTGGGAGGCGAATAGAAGCCTCTTCTGCGCCAGAAAATTTCGTATTTGGAAGTCTTAACGAGAGCTTCAACTGCTTTTGCGAGGGGGAGCTTCGACGCGCTTCCACCCGAACAGGCGAGCATCGACTGACCACAGACCCGGTCCTAACATTGCGAGAGCCCCAGCAATAGTTCCCAGCAAAAGGAGAACCCAGAGGTCTCCAGTTCGGGTCAGGACCTGCCAGGTTTCAATCAAAGCAGCCAATGTCCCCGCGATGGGAGTCCACAGGCCGGGGATTAGGAGAATTCCGCATCCTGCTAGAAATGCGGCCATTATTGTTGCGTTTGTGGGATGGTCTCTCCAGAGGGTCGAACTTGCGCGCACGACCAGCGCCGAGCCCGCAACCAATCGCATGAGGAGTAAACCTGCCCCAGGCCAACCGCCAGCGAATGTGGAATAGAGACGTCTCAAAACGCGCCTTTCTAGTCACTACCAGATTCCGCTGTTGCGGGAGAAATCGAAACCCCAAAAAGAGCCGGGATCATCACTCTTTAGAGTTTTGATATTCGGTCGCGAGGAGGAGGCAAACTGGGGGGCACTACAGCTCGATGATCCCTCTTTTCAGGCCGATCACTGCTGCGTGCGTTCGATCGTTGGCGCCCAATTTAGAAAGGATACACTTGACTCGGCTCTTGACGGTTTCCTCCGTGATGGAAAGCTGATCCGCAATTTGTTTGTTTGCATTGCCGGCCGCGATCAGGCGCAAGACAGCAATTTCTGCCGGCGTCAGGCTGTCATCAGCCGCATGCTCGGCGACCTGGTAGGAAACTTCCGGGGAAAGAGTCTTCTTTCCAGCGTGGACTGCACGGACCGTCTCCAGTAGTTCCTTGTGCAACGTATTCTTGAGCAGGTAGGCCTGAGCACCGGCTTTGAGCGCACGGAGAATTTGCACATCGCCCGCATAGGTCGTAAGCACAATAACCCTAGCATCGGGAAATTCATTGCGAATCGCAATGAGCGCGTCGAGGCCGTTCATCTCCGGCATTTGCAGGTCCATCAGCGTGATATCCGGATGGTGCGTCCGAAACTGCTGTATAGCCTCGCGACCATTCGACGCTTCACCTACCATAACCATATCCGGCTGAACGCCCACCAAACCGGCGATCCCCTGGCGTACAACCGGATGGTCGTCGACCGCGAGAATCCGAATTTGAAAACTGCCGGCGCTCATGACCGGTCTCCTGCTTCACGCCTTCGCCGCAACCTTGCGTGCCCACCAGGAACGACTCCGGGTCCTGGCGTACGCGGTGCCAGCAGGAACGCGCACTTCCACCTCGGTTCCTGCATCGACTTCGCTCCAGACTGTCAGCTTACCTCCAATAAGTGTGGCGCGTTCCCGCATCCCGTGCAAGCCATAGTGTCCCTCGCTCTCTTGGCGGGAGAGAATGGCTGGGTCAATGCCCTTTCCGTCGTCCCGCACACGCAAGCGAAATTGCTCATCGTCGTAGCGGATTTCAACCTCGACCTGCCGTGCCTGGGCGTGCCGAAAGGCGTTGCGGAGCGCCTCGGCAGCAATCTTGTAGATCTCATCACGAAGGATAGGGTGCAGATCTCGAGCCTCGCCCTCGACTGCTACACGGAATGCAGCTCGGTGGTTGTTTGGGTCAGCTGCGAGTTCTTCTCCGAGCGTGCTTATGGCCAGCGCGAGATCGTTGCCCTGGACTGTGGAATCCCGTAATCCCCACACCGCATCCCGGCCTTCGGTGATGAAATCCGCGGCCTGCTCAATTGCGCTGTCCAGCTTCTCCTTTGCCTCTACCGGGCGCTCCGGTAGCAAATGGGAGACCGTTTGGAACCGAAGCAGCATACCGTGCGCACTTTGCAGCAGAGTGTCGTGAAGGTCCCGCGCAATCCGTGTTCTCTCGCCGACGCGCGCCTCCAGCGTCATGTCGAACTGCTTATGCAAGTGCCGGACACGCAACTGGTAGGCTGCCCACAGCAACGCCAAAAATAGGGCCCCGCAGAGAGCGCGGAACCCGTTCGTCTGGTAATACGTGGGAGCGACGGAGAAATCCAGCTTGGCGGCGGTTTCGTTCCAGACGCCGTCACTATTGGAGGCGATCACGCGAAAGGAATACTTCCCGGGAGGCAAGTCCGTGTAGAACGCCTGCCGACGCGTGCCGGCCTCGTGCCAGTCACGGTCATACCCATCGAGCCGGTACCGGAACTTCACCCTCTGTGGGACCAGAAACGTTGGCGAAGTGTAATCAATCTGCAAGTCTCGCGGATGCGGCGACAGGTTGAGGTTGTCAGTTGCTACGAATTCCTTTCGATCAACGATGAACGACTGAATGTATGCTGTCGCAGGCAGCGGTTTTTGCGAGAGCCTGGAAGGGTCCACCATCTGCACGACAATTCCGTTGGCAAACCACACGCGCCCATCCCGAGAGTACGCCGCTGAGTTGAAATAAGGTGCGTTTGGCTGAGCTCCGTCTAACTGGTCGTAGACGCGGGTCTGAACGACCGCTTTCGGGTTGGACCACCATCGCTGGAGCTCGGAATCTGGCAACTCGACGACGCCGCAACCGGTATAGACCCACCAGCGTTTCTCTTTGTCCTCAACGAAGGAAATGACGAAGTTGCAGGGCAGACCGTTTTCAGTCGTCATTCGCTGCAGTCTGCCCTGCCGCAACCCGTTCAACCCGTCCTCTGACCCGGCAAGGACGGAGCCGTCTAGATTAGCGATAATCCGGCGGCTCAATGGAATGCCTTTTGGGTGTAGCGGAAACATCTCCAGAGCGCCGTGGCGGAACAGCGCAAGGTCTCCCTTTAGAGTTCCTATCCAAATTCCTCCCTGCGGGTCCGCAGCGAGGGTGTGCCCAGGCGGAACTTGCGAAGCAGGGAACTCTTCACGCACCTGGAAATCGCGGATGCGCACAAGTTTTGGCGGGTTGCTGGAGCACTCTGCCCAAATATTCCCGTCGATGTCCTCGGTGATTCCAACCACAAGCCCCAGCGGCTTGTGATTTGGTTCGGGAAGGCGGCGGAACCGGCCATTCTTGAACAGGTAGAGTCCATCATCCACTCCGACCCACAGGTTCCCGGCGCGGTCTTCCAGCATGGAGGTGACTTGATGACCCGGAAGACCACTTCCTGCGCGAATGGAGGAGACGGCCCCGTTAGCGATGTGATCGAGGGAGCCATCATTTGCAACCCAGATTGTGCCATCTCTGCTGGCCAGAACGCCTGCCGCGGCATCTTTCCCCAAGCCTTCCGATGCCGAGAAGGTAGTAACGCGTGGATCTCGGAAGCTGTCTATTCCATTCGTTGTCCCAGCCCACAGAATTCCTTCTCTGTCTTCAAAGAGAAAGTGCACCGCATCGCCGGACAAGCCATCGGTTCGTCCGTAGTGATCCACTACGTTCCCATGGATGCGAAACAGGCCCTTGCCCTGAGTAGCGACCCAAAGGTTGCCGTCGCGATCGAAAATCATGGAGTAGACCTCCACCTTACTTCCATCGAAGTTAGACGTCACAAATGGTTTGACGGCACCTTCCTTCAGTCGTCCGAGTCCGAGCCCTGGCCCCTCTGCAAGTATGCCGACCCAGAGAGATCCATCGGGACCAAGAGCCAGGCTCACGATCCCGTGCTGTCCTACGTTGGATCTCAGCGCTTCGATGGGGTATATGTCTGAGACGCCCTCATGCCAGTGGACAAGGGCTGTCTGTCCTCCGAGCCAAAAACCGCCTTTCCCGTCAGACAATATCGAATCAATCGGGGTGATCGGTATTCCATCAGCCTTTCCGAAACACTTGACCGCGCGTTCGGCGAGATGACAGAGGGGCGCGTCTACAGTATTGGCGGCTCGCACGACCCATAATGAGCCGTCAGGGTCTTCGCTCATGCTTTGATACGACTGAAGGCCTACCAACTCGAAATTAGAACTGACCACCCCGCCTTTGAGGTGAACGATCTCACGGCTCCCTTCTGCCCAGAGCCCGCCTGCGTGATCGCCAAGTACGCTCATTACTCTCCGGATCGAACCACCCTGAGTGGGCAGAGACCAGGGAAGAAACCGAACACCGTCAAATCTGTACATCCATGGGGAAAAGGCTGAGAACCAAAGGAAACCGTCCGAGGTTTGCGCCGCCGCATGCATGCCAGTCGGCGCGGAGCCATCTTGCATCCGCCAAGTGGTGTGGATGTACTGGGTGAGACGTTTGTTCGGATCGAGGGCATGAACCGGCCCGGCGAGGAACAATACACACGCGAGACAAGGGGCCAATCCGCCCGCAATCGCAGGGCGGAGCCACCTGACAAGTAGCAAGAGGAGTCGGCGAGAAGTCACCTTGCCTCCCTCGCGAACGGCGTTGGACATGATGGAGCCGTTCAGTTGCGCTCATGTTGGTCGGGGCGGTCAGATTTGAACTGACGACCCCCTGCGCCCAAGGCAGGTGCGCTACCAGGCTGCGCTACGCCCCGACGAAGACATTGTACCCGAGGCACCTGGGCCGCAAGCCCGTATCCAAGGCGGCACGATTCCCGCGCAGACGAGTCCAGCCTGACGGTCTATAATGCGGGCACCTGAGAGAGCGCTGCGATGGAACCGCCGCAATACGCGGTTGTGGCCTACGTCAAGAATGAGCTGGGACGCTTTGTGGAAGAGCTGCGCCGCCAGGTCGATCCCCGCTACGGGCATCTTCCAGCTCACATCACGGTACTTCCGCCGCGCCGGCTGCGGACCCCAGAAAGCGCAGCCCGCGACACTCTGGAAGAACTCTGCCGTGACCAGCGGCCCTTCGAGATCGCGTTCGGGGACGTGGAGAGCTTCGTTCCGCGCACCCCGGTGGTGTTTATCCAGGTGGCGCATGCGGCGTACCGGATGCGTGAGCTGCACGACCGGCTCAACACCGGTCCCTTCCTCTGCGAAGAACCCTGGCCCTACATGCCCCACCTGACCATCATCAAGAGCGACGAGCCCGAACGCGCGCAGGAGGTCCTGGCCGGCATCCGGCGGCGCTGGAACGAGTATCAGGGCACGCGCAGCATCCTGATCGAGCAGCTTACCTTCGTGCGGCAGACCGAGGGCCCCCACTGGGAAGACGTCGCGCCCATTCCGCTGGGCAGCACTTTGGCCTCGAAAACCATGTAAAACCAGGGAGTTAAGCAGGCGGCACTTCCACCTCCACTCGCCACTCTCTACCCCTTTGTTCCTTGGTCCTCCGTACATGTCCTCCCCGCATCTTGTGGGGCACGGGAGAGGAACGATACATAGAGGAAGGCGCCATCTGCCTGCGGGCCCCCTCCATGGCCGCACCGCAGCGGCCCGCGCGGCTCCCGGATAACGGAGGCACCATGCATATCGGAGTCTACGGCGCTGGATACCTGGGGACGGTGGTTTCCGCCTGCCTGGCGGATTTCGGCAACCCGGTCACTTGTTACGACGCCGACAGTGTGCGCGTTTACGCCACTGCCCAAGGCAGCATCCCGTTCTACGAGAAGAACCTGAAGGATGTGATCAAGCGCAACATCCGCTCCGGGCGGCTGATCTACTCCAGCGACCTGGAGTCGTTTGCCGCGAAATCGCAGGTTGTTTTCCTGGCCGAGGATTCCTGCCGCTACATCGAAGACGTTGCGGTGAAGCTGGCCCTCAATCTCAAGCACGACGCCATCCTGGTGCTGGTGACGCCGGTCCCGGTGGGGACCGCTGCCCGCCTTGAGCCGCGGATGAAGGAGATGGCCAACAAGATCACCGTCGTCTCGCATCCGCTGTTTTTGACCGACGGTTGCGCCGTTGAGGACTTCAACTGGCCCGACCGCATTGTGGTCGGCACCAAATCCACGCACGCGGTGCAGGCGCTCAAGCAGATCTACCGTCCCCTGGCTATGCGTGGCGTGCCCATCATTGTGACCAACCACGAGACTGCGGAACTGGTCCGGGAAGCCTCCACCGCATTTCTGGCCACCAAAATCTCATTCATCAATGAGCTTTCGGCCCTGTGTGAGCAGGTGCGTGCCGACGCCGTAGACCTGGCCCTCGCCCTGGGGCTCGATAAGAAGATCGGACCACGTTGTCTGCAGCCGGGCGCCGGCTTCGGCGGACCCTTCGTGGAGACCGACATGGAAGCCCTGGCGCAATTGGCTACCGGCAACGGCGTGTCGCTGCGCGTGCTTACCGCCGCTCGCGAGGTCAACCGCTCGCTCTGCGACCGGGTGGTGGACAAGCTCTCAAGCGCGCTGGAATCGGTTACGGGCAAGGAGTTCGGCATCCTTGGCCTGGCCTTCAAGCCCAACACCAACTCAGTGGCCGGCTCGTCTTCCATCAATCTGGCCAGAACGCTGGTGGCGAAGGGAGCGCGCGTGCGCGCCTACGATCCCGTCGCCATCCCCGACGCCAAGCAGGAGATGGACAAGACGCCGGTGCGGTATTGCGAGTCCGCCTATCATGCCGCGGAAGGCTCCGACGCGCTTGTGGTGGGCACCGGCTGGCCGGAATTCCGCGCCCTGGACTTTGATCGCATCAAGCGCCTTTTGCGCCGGCCTATCCTGATCGATACCAAGAACCTGCTGGACAGCAACCGGATGCGCTCCATGGGCTTCCAGTACGTCGGCATGGGCCGCGGCTAAGGCGCTCCCCAACACTTCCAGCCCGCCGCATTGCTATAATCGAAAGAGCCGCAACGGTGGGCGTAGTTCAGTGGTAGAACTCCGGACTGTGGCTCCGGCTGTCGTGGGTTCGAATCCCACCGCCCACCCCGTCTAAGTCATTTAGATTCAAAAGATTACAGCCACGTTTTCCTCGTGTACATGCTGTTCGCTTATTCTTCACCAACATTGATGCGGGCGCGACGCGGATGATCAGCCGCAAGCAGCTCCTGGATGCACGCGGTGAGGAGTCCGAATTTTTCAGGGAAGATCTCAACAGAGTTGGAAGTGATTGGCTTCGCTCTGCGGATGAATTAAGGGTGTCCCGCAGTTGGTAAAAGTTGAGGCAACGGTTCGGGTTCATCTTACGGCACCACCTGCCGGGTGGCAGGCCTCATGCAGAGTTCAACGCAGGCATCGGCGGCCGGAGCTTCTGACGCAGAACTGGAACTATCTGCCGGAAGCAACGGTCGCTGCCGTTACCCTGTTGGGCGAGCAAGTGAGCGCTCGCAGCATGTAGAACAGAGTCGCCAATCCGCCGACAAAGATCAGCACGAACAGCAAGATGATTCCCCATTGCGGTGCAACCGGCAACTGCTCAAAGCGAAAGTGAGGCGCGAGGTAGGCGTTGCGGACGGCGTCGCGCATCAGCACCATCACAGCGATTGTGCCCACACCGCTGCCGATTCCAATGATTGCCTGACGTACTGGCGACTTGTTGCCGCGAGCGAGAATCAAGTGAACGATGGCCGCCGGCGGCAGCAACAGGCCGATTCCCAGAAGCGCCGTAGGGAAGGTGTCGTGTCCCATGAACGTCATCCGCACACCCCCGGGTAGTCTCAGCAGGAACCAGAATCCGACCAGATAGTTGAGGATCGTCGGGGCAACAAAAACAAGCGTGCCCTGGTCGATCAGCCAGCGACCGTAGGAAGTCTCGCGCTTACGCAGACCCTGGATTACCAGGAAGAGCCCAGTCACGGCGAGTGCACCGAGCACAAAATGCAGGTAACGAGGAAGCACCGTCGGGTCAGTCCAGTTCATGTTCCAACCCGCAGCGCTACGGTGATACAAGGAGGCCCAGCGGTCTGGACCGAGCATTAAGGTGAAATTGTTCGTGTAAATGTGAGCGATACTGGCCAGAAGAGCGATCGACAGCCCCATCACAATCGTGCCACTGACCGGGTGGCTGGTCGCACGCAGCGAGAAATAGTACACGCCGTAATACGCGAGTATCACCATGCCGATGATGCCGAGCCAGGGGACAGCGATCAGCATCGAACTGGCGTAGAGCAGGTGTCCGTACATCACCTGCAGGAACAACAACGGCGCCACTCCCAAGGTGATCGTAAAAGCGAAGACGACCGGCAGGATGTGTCCGAGTTCGCCGGCGAGTTGCGCGGCGAAAAGCGAGCGCTTGCGGCGCAGGGTACATACGAACGCGATAACCGTGCCGCCCAGCAGCGTGTTCATGAACAGCAGGTGAAGAAAGAACGTCAACAGGAGCAGTGTCCGGAGCAACCAGATTGGACCAGGGGCCGGCATGGGATCAATTCGTGGGATGGGCAGATTGGTAAGCATGACTCCTCGGTTCCTTTCACTTTGTCGCGTCGTGCAAATAAACCGCCAGCGCATGGCGCTCGCTCTCTGTCCCTGTGAAGGGAGGCATGTCGGCGCTAAGGTCGGGCAGCGTGCGCGTGAAATCGGCGATGGCACCCGCGTCCATGCCGCTAAAATCCAGCGGACGGCGCGAGCCGCGGATGCTGTGGCACAACGCGCACCGCATCTCGTAGACCTGGCGTCCGGCATCGATCTCACCGCCGGCAGCGACGGCCGCCGGCGCGAGCGATGCAAGATAGTCGCCCAGAGCGGCGCGGTCTTGTTCGTTGCCGGCAAAGGGCGGCATGGTGCCGCGCGTCAGCTGCAGATGCAGCAGCATTTCGCGCGCGAAGGTTGCATCCCAGCCGCGTACGCGCGAGCGAATTGAGCGATAACCGTCGAGGGAATGGCAGGCCGCACATTGCAGGGCGAACAGTTCGCGCCCGTACTGCACGGGTTCAGCCGCCATCACCCAAGGTGAGACTTGCTTCACGCCTTGCGTGCTGATGCGTGTTACGTCGGCCACACGCATATCGTTGGCGTAGATGTATCCATTGATGACGTATGGCTTACGACTGAACTCGCGGAGGTACTCACCCGATCCCATGACCAGCAAACCGCACATCAGTAGGACTGCCACGACCGCAGCGTTCACCAGGCGCGGCTTCAGCAGCGCGAAAACCAGCGTCAGCAGTAATATCAGGGCCGCACAGACTGCGCCAGCAAGCACTGCGCGACGTGCTGCGGGAATCAGTCCGGCAACGTAATCATGAGCGAAGGCGGGAAACTTGCCGTAATACCAGCGCCCTAGCAGGGGCAGCAGCGCGATTCCGATCAACAGCCAGGCGCCTGCCCAGCGCACGATGCGCTCGCGCACGGGAGTCGCCTGGCGCAATCCCGTTACTAGTCCGAACATGCCGGCCAGCGCTGTTGCCATCGCCATGCGGATTAGCAGCGATGGAAGATAAGTGGGATTGAAAAAGCCGTCCCAGAAGCCCTTGCTCTGCAGCCACCTTCCGGGGGTGAGCATGTAGGTAATGATTCCGTTGATCACCACCAGACTGAGCCAGGCGGCAACGAAGTAAATCCATCCGATCGCCAGGTGCGTGCGCCGGTCAAGCCGGTCCCAGTTATAGGCGTAAATAAGCACGGCTGCGATCTCAACAAAGAAGAACACCCACTCAATCGCCCAACCCCAGACAAAGGTGTGAATGAGGGAGGAAGTGGCTTCGGGGCTGACCAGGCCAATGGTGAACCAGATCCCAACGCCGGTCACCGCGCCAAAGACCACCGTCACAAGAGCGAAAAACTTGGAGTGACGCTTCACGTACAGCAAAAGAAGGTCGTCGTTTCGCTGATATGCGAGGTGCTCGGTGATTACCAGATAGGCCCCGCCCCCTACCGCAAAATGCGAAACAAACACATGCAGCACCGCCACCGCGGCGATGAGCAGACCTCCCGGAAATCCCAGTTGCCAGACGGGATAGTTCATCAGCACCTCCGAACCTCATAACAATGAGGGCAGGACAACGTCGCAACAGTGACCTGGGTCACGTGCACCGGTGATGGTTCGCGGTCCGTGGGCATCCGGTGGAGTAATTTCTGAGGATTTCCGTAAAAGTGAGCGTTTCATACCGGGATCTATCAGGAAATCAGGAAAGTCATTTAAGCAGCCGCAACAGCGCCTGATTGACCAGGAAGGCCGTACCGTAAGCCAGCCCGGTCATATAGGCGAACTGAACCAGCGGCCATTTCCAACTATTGGTTTCGCGGCGTACGACAGCCAAAGTGGACGTGCACTGCATGGCGAAGGCGAAGAAGACCAAAAGCGCCATCGCCCCGGCGGGTGCGAGGTCGTGCTGCAACGCCTTCTGTAATGTCATGGACTGCGTCGCGGGATCGATCGCGTAAATCGTTCCCAGGGCCCCGACAATGACCTCGCGCGCGACTACCGAACTGAGCAGGCCGACGCCGATCTTCCAATTGAAACCCAGCGGGCGGATCAGCGGTTCAATGAAATGTCCGACGCCTGCGATTGCGCTCTGGTCCAATTCGGGGAGGCGGCCATGGTGCAGCGGAAGGTGGGTCAAGACCCATACAACGAGAGAGGCCGCGAGGATTACCGTGCCTGCCTGGAACAGGAAGACCCGCGCGCGGTCCACCAGGCGGAGGCCGACGACTCGCCACGTGGGCCATCGATACTCAGGGAGTTCCAGCACGAACGGCTCGGCGGCGGATTTGAGGATGGAGGATTTAAGGATTCTTGCGGTTGCCACAGCAGCCAGAAATCCAACGACGTAGAGGCAAAGCATTGCGCAAGCCCTGCTGCCGAGCAACAGCCCAATGACTGGGCGATCCGGGATGAAAGCTCCAACGAGAAGGGTGTAAATGGGCAGCCGGGCCGAGCAGGTCATGAGAGGCGCGATGAGAATGGTCGCCAGACGGTCGCGCTTGTTCTCGATGGTGCGGGTCGCCATGATGGCGGGAACGGCACAGGCATAAGCCGAGAGCAGCGGAATGAAAGCTTTGCCGTTGAGCCCGGCGCTTCGCATCGTGCGGTCAGCAATCAGGGCAGCCCGCGCGAGGTAACCCGAGTCTTCCAGCAAGGCGATAAACAAGAACAGCAGCAGAATCTGAGGCAGAAAGATCAGCACTGAACCTACGCCTTTCCACAGACCGTCGAGCAGGAGCGACCGCAACAGCCCCGCCGGCACCCAGCCGGCAAAGTGTTCGCCAAGCGCGGTGAGCGCGTCCTGAAAGGCAGTGCTCATGGGCTGGCCCAGCGCAAAAACAGCTTGAAAAACGCCAATCACGACCATGACGAAAACCAGCAGTCCCCAAGTCCGGTGCAGCAACACATCATCGAGCCGGCGCGTCCATGCTGAGGGGAGCGGAGACCGGTAGTCCACGCGGCCTTCGATCTGCGTTGCCCACCTCCGGCACTGCGGAAGGTCCTGAAGGATCGGCGGCAGTGCCGCCGAGTCTCGATCATGGTCCTGTTGCAAAAACCGTTCTATGGCGTCCAGTCCAGTCCCATGCACCGCGCTCACCAGAGCCACGGGCGTGCCAAGCTCCCGGGCAAGCTTGAGGACGTCCAGCGATCCGCCGCGCTTGGCGAAAAGATCAGCCATGTTCAGCAGGACCAGGGTAGGCAGACCCAAAGCGATGACCGGAGCCGCCAGCGTGAGCTGATGTGTGAGTTTGGTCACGTCGAGTATGAGCAGAACCGCGTCGGGACGGATGCCGTCCATACGACCAGTCAGCACGTCCACGGCCACGCGTTCATCCTCTGAATAAGGCGTGAGGCTATGCACGCCCGGGAGGTCAATCAGCGTTACTTGTTTCCGTGCACCCGCCAGCAGGCCTGTACGCTGCTCGACCGTGACTCCGGGGTAATTGCCTACTCTCTGGCGAACGTGGGTGAGACGGGTGAACACGGTGGATTTCCCCGAATTGGGTGGACCGATCAAAGCGACGGTCCGGATGCCACGTCGCACACTCCCGGGAGGCCCTACAGGCCCGTCGATCGCCGCAATGGTTGGGGCAGACTCCGCGGGATCTTCCTGTCTTTGCGGCGGGGGGAGAGGCGAAATCAAGATGTAACGCGCGGTCTCCCGGCGCAGAACGACCTCCGAACCGTCAATTGAATAGACACTGGGGTCACCTTGAGGTGCCCGCCGCAGCAATCTCACGTCGGCGCCGGGAAGAAAACCGAAACCCATCAGCAACCCCTGGGCCGCTGGAGTCAGGCAGATCTTGTCGATGACTGCCGCAGCGCCCACCTCGAGGTCGGAGAGTGCCGGCTGACTATGGGACATCTTCAGCTCCAGTCATTCCCAGTCTCCGTCCGGACCCGTGCTAGCAGCTCAGCCGACGCCGATGGCGACCGGGAGGCGGTGCGCTTGACTGGCGCGCGCAATCGAAGAATCGCCAGGAAAACGGCCAAAGTGAACAAGGAGACCGGCAGCGCATAGAGCCAGTGACCTTCCGCACCCGGTGGAACGATAAGAATGCCAGCGCCATACCGCCTGACGTAGATAGCTTTGATCTCTTCTTCCGAACGGCCAGCGACGATAAGCTGTTTAACTTCGTCCAGCATCTGGAGCGCTTCAGGTGAGCGATGAATTGCAATCGGCTCCCGCCAGCAGCAAGGTGCAACGAGAACGTGCGTCACTTTATCGTATCGCTTCAGCTCGGCGGCTGTGAGTCCTCGCTCTTGCGCCGCCGCGGCGCCGCTTGCGAATATCACGCTGAAGACCATTAGATGGCAAATGCGGCTCATGATTAGCTTCACCTCAGGGTGTGAAGGTATCTGACCAGCTCATCGACATCCTTCTCACTTAAGCGCTGATCAAAAGCGGGCATAGTCTTACGGCCTTCGATGATGGTTTTTCGTACTTGCGCATCCGTGGCCGGGGCGCCGCTGGGCAATGTTTTGGATCGAAACAGGCCTTCCAACTTTGGCGGCTGCTTGTGCAAATCGGAATTCTCGTTTTCATGGCAATCCGCACAATGCAGGACAAAAAGCGCCTGGCCCTGCGCTTCGTCACCGACAAATTGAGTCTGGCCGAGCCATAAATAGCCTGCCAGCGCGGCCAGACTCACTAAGGCGGTGACTGCGAAAATCACGACTTTAGAACGACGGCTCATCGGCTCCGGGCCGCGTTTTGTGGGGGCGCGGTAGTCGCCTTGCCAGCCTGCTCGCGCAAGGCCTTCTCCAGTTCCACCGCCGTCCATTCCGTTGCCCAATACCTGGCCACCGTCCCATCGGGTGAAATCAGAACGATGTTCATGGTGTGCGAGATCTGGTTGCCCTCTTCGAAGTACTCCAGCCCGAAGGCGTCCGCGAGCTTGCGCAGGTCACCGGGCGTGGTGAAGGCAAAGTCCCAGTGCGCAAAACCCGACGCATCGTTGTCAAGATAGGCGAGACCGTATTTCCGCAGGACGGGCGCGGTGTCATATTTGGGATCGAAACTGATGGTCAACAGATGGGTCTTGCGATAGTCGTCCGGCGTTTTCTTGAGGGCATCATGGACTCTCGCGAATTGGCTGCTCAGACGGGGACAGAAGTTAGGCATCGGACACCGCGTATAAATGAACGTTACTAGGAGGGCCTTGCCCTTGAAGTCGCTCAAGCGGACGGTGTTGCCATCCTGATTCGTCAGCGGAGGATCAGGCGCCGGTTCACCCACTGCGAGCATATGCGGCCGTGCGGTGGGTCTCGCGGCTTGGCGGCCGCTCTGGTCTGTGATGCGGACATTCTCCAACCAATAGTCACTCCCGTCGCTGGGGACGACGAGGTCTGCCGCGATCTTGTCGCCGGGTTGCAATTCCTGCACGACGGCTTGGTTCTTGATCTTGAACGACATGGTCATGGCGGGCATGAAGCCAGGGATGTCGTCATGTTTCACCGTGATCTCGTTGGTCGCCGTGTTTTTCCCCAGGACTTTCCCATGCAGGTTGTATCGCTTGTTCCGGGTCTGAGACGAAGCGGCCATCACAACAAAGGACACGGCGCACAGAATGATCACCGACGTAAATTTCAGTTTGCGCAGATTCACAAGCTCTTCTCCGATCAAAGCACGATGAAGTAAGGACAGACGAAGACACACCGGTCCCCCCGGAAACGGAAAGTGCGTTAGGTAAGAAAGGGAGGTGGACCGCGCTTGTGATGGCTGCGCGCTTCCGCAATACGCGCCTGCAGAACCGTCTGACGAATGGCCGCCGAGTATGCAAAGGGTCGCGCACAGGACGCTGCTTGTGCCGGGACTCCGATCGCATGCGGAACCGCTGGGCCGAACAGCATCGAGCGATACGGGCAGTGTTCTGCTGCGCTTCGCGCGGCGGGCCCAGTACTCAGCTCTTCGGTTGACGACCGGAAACGGGCCACCATACCGCATCGGTGCTTGCCGTCCCGGCGACAGCAAGCGGGCAGAGAAGATTCAGCCTTCGCAGGAGCGAGCGGGACACATAGCGGCAGCAACAGGAATACCAGCACCGCGATAGCCGTGACCCGCCTCATGATGGTTGGGACGTAAGATTAACACAGCATCACAGGCGTGGTGCTTCTCACAGACCTCAGCGTGTTCCCGAGAAGCGCGGCGACGGTTTCGAGTCGGTCGGGGGCAGTTTCTCGATGACGGACTGGAAAAATCCGGGTCGTCATCATCCGCACACCTGAGCGCGCCGAGGACGTGTTTCAGGCGTACGACACCGGTTTCCAGTCTTTCCGGGTACTAGAGGCCTCCTTGTCCCGAGCCAGATTCCGATTCACGCAGTGACGCGATCGCGCACCTGGATGAGACCTCGGAAACTGACCTGCTCAAAGGAAGACGAGAGCTCCGTGTACATAACCGTGTACATGCGGAGTGCGGAATGTGCTATTTTGGCGGCTTGTGCAACACGGGAAATCAATAACTTATTGGACGACAACACCCCCGAACGGTGCGAATCCCACCGCCCACCCCAATCTAATCATTTCATCTTCAGCAACTTAGAAGATTGCTAATCCGGCCCGCCCACCCCCGCACCTTCGAATCTGCTACTCCAAACCATTGAGATGCTTTAGCTTGGGAGCCACGGTCCCGAAGCTCATTTGCAGTTTGAGCAAAACTTGGGCTAGAAGATCGCGCCCAGCTACTCCGCGACCCGGCGGTGATGCCGCCTTGTGAGAATCTAATTGAGAGGTGAGCCATGAGACGAATGCTAGTAGTGACGCTTCTGTTGCTGCTGCCGTGCCTTGCTATAGGCCAACCCCAGGGGAAAAAGGAGAAAGCGAAGACCGCCGGTGCAGGCAGCGTCGAGCAGGCTGTGGAGAGGCTGGACGACGAAATCCTTGAGGCGGCCAAGAAGGGCGACGCCGTGTTTTTCGATAAGACCCTTGCCCAAGACTACATAAGAATCAGCCCCAATGGCCAGATGAACACCAAGGCAGAGACGGTCGAGTTGTACAAGTCGGGCAAGCTGAAGGCCGGCACCATCGAATTGAAGAATCGGAAGGTGCGGGTGTACGGCAACACGGCTATCGTGACCCGGGAAATCGAGGAGAAAGGACAGACCTACCGCTCCACCCTCGTGTTCGTGAAGATGAAGAACGGTCAGTGGCAGCTGGTGAGCTTCCAGGCAACCAAGGAACAATAGCCGCGCCGGATTCCAAGAGCGCAACGCCAGGAACGTCCCCGCACAGCTTGTGACGCCAGTCACACCAGGTTATGCCGGCCGTCCTTGGGGCGATGCGGTGTCATGGCTGAAACTGCAGCGAGGCGAATGGACACTCGCAACGACCGGGATTCGGCAATTCCTCATCCGTTCATTGATGAGCGGGGCCCGCTGGGGTTCGGCCTCGTCGGCGGTCTGCTCCTGTTCGTCGTGCTCACCGGCTGCGCCGTATGGATGCTGCCGTACGGCGTGTTTGGGCAGCTTTGTGTTGTCCTGCACACCGTCGTGGGCGTGGTTGCGGCCGCGGCTTACGCGATATGGCAGCTCAGCCACTGGCTGGCAGGACGCACCTCCCCCCGCACCTTTCGCAAGATCTGCGCTTATGTCGGCTTCTGGCTGTTCGCAGCGAGCGTGGTGACCGGGTTTGTCGTAGGCTGGCAGGCGGCATTCGGCCGCTATGTGAGCCACCTCTGCCACTTGCTCCATCTGTGGACGGGAATCCTGGCTCTGCCATTCCTTGCGTATCACCTGTGGCCGTCCGCGACAACCGCGGAGGCAGGCCCGCTTGCACAGCCCCCGGCTCCGCCGTTCGACCGCAGTGCATTCAGGCGGCGCACGTGGAAGTCCGTGGCATTCGTGACGCTACTTCTGTTCGCCGTCTGCGCGGCACTGGCCGTGTATTACGCATGGGCACAGCGAGCCGAGAGTCGCCGGCAGATTGTGGGCAGCTCGGACTTCCGGCCCAGCATGGTGGATACGGAAACGGGCCGGCCGATTGCGGTGGAGGTCCTGGCGAGTTCAGATTCCTGCGGGACGTCGGACTGCCACGCCAGCATTTACCAGGAGTGGAAGGCGAGCGCGCATCGGTGGTCGGCCGAGGACGAATTCTTTCAGGAAGTCCGAATCGTGACCACGCGCGTGAAGGGTGTGCGCGAGACCGAGAAGTGCGGTGCCTGCCATGATCCGGTCTCCATGCTTTCCGGCCACAAGGAACCCAGGCTTGGCCGCGCAGCGCCAGGCTACAAAGAGGGCGACAGCTGCGCGGTTTGTCATGCCGTGCGGAAGGTGGACGAAGGTGGCATTGGAAGCTATGTCTTGGGGTCGCCGAGGCCCTACCTGTACGAATGGGCCGACGGAGGTTATGGCCGGCTGGTCAACCACTTTCTCATTCGCGCCTATCCCGACCAGCACAATCGCGATTACGAACTCACATTGCTGCGCAAGCCGGAATCCTGTGCCCCGTGCCACAAGGAGTTTGACGTACTGAATGAGCAAGAGGGGCCGGTGCAGGTGGAAACGCAGTTCGACGACTGGAAGCACGGCAAGTGGAACACCGACCCTGATCCTGCACGGCGCCTCTACTGCCAGCAATGCCATATGTATCTGGTGGCGACGTCACACGCCGAGGCCGACCCGTATGATCTGAAGGCGGAATTGGGCACGCGGCATCGAAGCCACGCGTTTGCCGCGGCGAATCAGTACATGCCCGCAGCGCTTTCGGTGCATGACGCAAAAGCCCACGTCGAGCACGTGGAAGAATGGCTGCGCGGAGAGCGCGC
>DATKLD010000001.1:0-8354 GCA_035542595.1 Terriglobales bacterium | reverse complement strand
CTCGACATCGGCATCCAGATTGCCGACGCCCTGGACGCCGCCCACGCCAAAGGCATCATCCACCGCGACATCAAGCCGGGGAACATCTACGTCACGGAGCGCGGGCAGGCCAAGATTCTCGATTTCGGTCTGGCCAAGCTGGCGGCCGAACGCCGCCGCATGGCTTCGCAACCGGTGAGCGCCAGCGGCGAGCCGCTCAGCGACGTCAGCGACGACAGCCTGACCAACGCCGGGATCATTCCCGGCACTACCTTCTACATGTCGCCCGAGCAGGCACGCTCGGAAGAACTGGATGGCCGCTCCGACATCTTCTCGCTCGGCGTAGTGCTCTACGAGATGGCCACCGGCAAGAAGCCCTTTGCCGGCAAGACTGCGTTCCTCACTCTGGAAGCCATCCTCAACGCCAAGCCGGTCTCGCCGCTGACGCTCAATCCCAAGCTTCCGGAGGGATTCGAAGAGATCGTGGGCAAGGCGCTGGAAAAGGACCGCGAGCAGCGCTACCGCACCGCCGCGGAGCTGCGCCACGACTTGCAACGGCTGAAGCAGGAGAGTGACAGCGTCGCCCTGGCTGGACATCCCAGCGGTCTTCAGCGGCGCGCCTTTCGCCGCGCCAGCCCGAAGCACACTTATCTGCAGCTCGCGATCGCCAGTCTGCTGGTGGTGACGCTGGCAGCGCTCACCGCGTGGTGGGCGCGGCACGGCAAAGCGGTCGTCTCCGGCCCCGCGCCCAACAACACCATCGCCATCCTGCCCTTCCAGAACATGAGCGGCGATCCGGGGAACGACTATCTGCGACTGGCGCTGGCCGACGAAGTCTCGACCGTGCTCACCCACACCCGCTCGCTGGCGGTCCGTCCCATGTCGGCGACCCAGAAATACGCAGGTAAGGATGTCGATCTCAGGAAAGCCGGGCGCGACCTGCACGTGGCCAATCTGCTTACCGGGCACTATGTGCGGCAAGGCGACAAGCTCCTGGTCACGCTTGAGGTCGTGGAGGTCAAGGACGAACGCGCGCTATGGCAGGGGAACGTCAGCGTCCCGGCCGCGGACATCCTCTCGCTGCAATCGCAATTGTCCTCCCAGATCGCGCAAGGCCTTCTGCCGGCTCTGGGCAGCACGATGGGAGGCCTGGAGAGCGTCACTAAACCCAAGAATGCCGAGGCCTACGACCTGTATCTGCGCAGCGCCGCCATCCCACACGATGTCGGTCCCAACCGGCAGGCGATCGCCAGCCTGGAGAAGGCCGTCGGCCTGGATCCCACCTATGCGCCTGCCTGGGAAGCCCTCGGAATTCGTTACTACTACGAAGCTTCGTATGCCAGCGGCGGCCCGGCCATGTTGGACCGTTCCGATGCCGCCTGCGAGCGCGCTGTCGCGCTCGACCCCAACATGGTTTCAGCCGGGGCCCAACTGGCGCAAAACCGCGTGGAACGCGGCGACCTCGCCCGCGCCTACCAGGATGCGGAAGATCTCGTCCGCCGGCGCCCCGACAGCGCCGAGGCCCACTTCACGCTTTCCTATGTCATGCGCTACGCGGGATTCCTCGACCACGCCAGCCAGGAGTGCGACATCGCGCTGGGGCTCGATCCCGGTTCTTACCGGCTGCGCTCCTGCGCGGTCGCATTTTTCGAACTGGGCAAAACCGATCGCGCGATGGACTACTTTCGCCTGGATGCGAACTCAGAATGGGGCCGCGCCCACCTGCCCTCCGTCCTGTTGCGCGCGGGAAAGATCGATGCGGCGGAAGCAGCCATCAAGAACATGCCCAACCTCGACATCTGGTTCAAGCCTGTGATCTCGGAGTGCGTGCAGAACGGCGCGGTGTCCGTGGGACAGCGCATTGATCCCAGGACTGAGGCGGCATTGCTGGGACTGCGTGATCCCGAACTGCTCTACTACCAGGGCTCCATCATGGCGTTCTGCGGCAACCGGGAGCTCGCGGTTCGCATGATCAGTGAGGCCATCCGCCGCAACTATTGCGCCTACTCCGCTCTGGAGCTGGATCCTATGCTGGCCAGCCTGCGCGGCACGCCGGAATTCCGGCGCCTGCAAGACGCCGCCACCAGGTGTCAGCAGGACTTCCTGGTGGCGCGCACCCGCAAGAATCCCTGAGGCTCAGGAACGCGACTTGTCGCCGGCGGCGGCGAGCCGTGCTTCGGCAACGTTGCCCTTGTCGGAGGCAGGCTGGTACCCGCGAGTCTCGCCGGAGTCCGCTGCCGCCTCGCGCAGCGCTTCCCGCGCCTTCAGCACCAGGTACTTTCCCTTGCTGCTGAGATAACGCGCGAGCACGCCCGCAACTTGATGGAGCAGCACCCGCTCCTCGGGGCTGAACGCCTGCCCCGGCGGCAGCTGCACACGCAGGCTGCCGAGGGCGTGGCCGGCGATCTTGATGGGCACGCTTAGTTCCGCTCCAGGCTGGGCCGTGGCCGCCTGCGACCCGCTGAAGGCGCGCGGCACTTCCCGCCCGGCAACCACGAGGAAGACGCCCGCCCGCTGATAATGCCGGCTCTCGCAAAGCTGCTTGAGGATGCGGGCCAGCGCAGACGGTGGATGCGGTGAAGGCTTGTCGGCTGCGATCAGGCGCTTGATCTCGGCGACGACGTTTCTCGGCGAACGATAGGTTTTCACGACTGTCTCTGCTGTACCCGAGATATAGAGCCGCTTAGTTTAGCTGCCGCTCGCTGCAGGGTCAACGATGGGCTGCATTAACTGTTGTAAACGCGCCAGAAGACATCGCGGAATCTTGACATTTCGGACTCGGTGCCCACGGTAACGCGCAGCATATGTTCGACAGGGGGAAATGGGCGTCCCACTGCCACCCCTCGGCGGAACATCTCATTACCAAATGAACGCACGTCGCGGCCGATGTCGATCATCACAAAATTTGCGTGGGGTTCAATGTATTCGAGACGTTTCTGGCGCAGCCACTCACACAGCTCGCTGCGTCGGCGAGCGACCTCAGCTCGCCTGGCCGGGACCAAAAGCGTGCTCTCGTTCAGCGCTGCGGTCGCTGCGCGCAGCCCCAGCACGGGAATCACGTTTGTCCGGAAGGGCGTCATGGCGCGAATCAGGTCCGGTCTTCCGCAGCCGAAACCAGCTCGAATGCCCGCCATGCCGTAAATCTTTGAAAAAGTCCGAGTAACAACGACGTTTTTGTTTGCACGCACGTATTTGATGGAGCTCTCGATCTTGCCCGGCTCGGCAAAGTGAATATACGCTTCGTCCACCAGCAAAACAGTATTGCGCGGCAGATTGCTCACGAGCCAGTCGATGTCGGCGCTGGGCGTCAAAGAGGAGGTGGGATTATTCGGATTACATAGATAAATCAGACCTCCGCCAGCCTGGCGAGCCTCCTCGGCTAGCTTCCTGACTGGAAAAGCCCAGGTTTCGGTGAGAGGGACTTGCGCCACGGCTTTTCCCATGCTGCGCGCCAGCTCGATGGGAATCTCATAGGTCGCGGTGGCCGTAATCATCGGATGCGACGCCGAAGTGAAGGCACTGATCGCGGCGTCGATGATTTCACTGGAACCGACACCAAACAACACCTGCTCGTCCGATAGGTTTTCGCTGCGGGCGATCACCCTGGTAAACCCATCAAATTCGTCAAAATGGTAACGAGCGGTAGCGGCAGCGCCCTCCACGACAGCCCTGATCGCGGAGGGCGGCGGGCCGGCTGGATTCTCGTTCGCATTGAGCCACACCATTTGCTCGGTGGAAGGAGCGCTAGGCAGCGCACGCTGTGCCAGTGCAGCCTCCCCCAAGACTGGGCCAGCAAGTGCTATGCAGCCAAGATCACGCACAAAGCGACGACGTGTAACCATCGCAACACTCCTTCGGCTCGGGATACAAGCCATATCGGTGATCAGCAGGGGTTCGGAAGGTCCTTGGGCTACCCATGAACGGGCATGATACGGCGCATCCAGCTTCTCAAGCCATAGCTGGTTGTGGCGAAATCGGTGTCACACAAGATCAACGATAGCCTGGGAGATGCTCGATCGTTTGCGGGGAAGCCATTTCGGCTTCTACGACTTCACTGCCGCTGGCTCGGGCGATACCGCCGAGGCGGGTGTAGAGACTGCTGCCGGCTGCTGCAGCCATTGGCGGATGCGTGGCAGAGCGCGGCGGGCCGCTTCTTCCCCGGCTCGCACCAGGGAGGGTGCGCGGTCGAATGCGTCGTAGGCGAACCCTTGCACATCCGGCTCCATGATCACGTCCGCGTCCGCCTGCCACAGGCTGGACATCTTGGTCTGGGCGATGGAGAAGCACTGCCCGATCACATCGAACACGCTGCGCGGCCGACCCGAGGTCACCCAGTGCGACTTGAGGTAAATCGCCAACACGCGCTCGGCGCCCATCCGGCGCAGCGGCGTGGTTGGCACCGAGTACGCCAGCATGCCGTCCACCAGCGTGTGTCCGTTCAGGTTCACAGGCAGGAATATTCCAGGATAGGCGCAACTGGCGCGCACCGGCCCGATCAGTTCGCCGGAGCGGAACACCACTGGGTCCCCCGTCACGAAATCTGTCGCGATCACCGCCAGCGGTACGCGCAGCTCCTCGAAGGTCTTTACTTTGAGGCAGCGCTCCAGCATGCCGGTCATGCGGTCATTGCTGGCGAAACCCAGGCGCGACACCGTCCAGCGGGCGAAATCGCGGAAGCGCACCTGCGCGGCAAACTCCGCCATTTCCGCTGGACCGACGCCGCTGGCGTAGACGGCGGCGATCAGCGCGCCCACGCTGGTGCCAGCGATAAAATTGATGGGGATCTTTTCTTCTTCGAGAACCTTAAGCACGCCGATGTGTGCCACGCCGCGGGCAAAGCCTCCGCCCAGGGCTAGTCCGATGCTGGAGCCCTGGTTGGCGGGCTCCGACACAGGGGTAATACGCTTCAATTCACGATGGAAGGCCCGGAGCGTTCGTACCAGCTTGGATAGAGTCCCCAATCCCGTTCTCACCCCCCGTCCGGTGGGGATTTCCGGACCTGGTTAGCTGAGATGCAGATTACCCTCGATATGATGCAGCATACCCCAGCGGCGGCGCGGAACAAGGTTCCCCGGGTGCGCCAGACCGGTTACAAAGGTAATCGCATTATGACGCGCGAATTCTCGGCGGGAGGCGTGGTGGTGCGACAGATGCGCGGCCGCTGGTGGCTGGCTGCCATCGAGCCCGCCGGCCGCTCTGAATCCGGCAAGAAGGCCGTGCTGGCGCTTCCCAAGGGACTGGTGGATCCCGGTGAGGGCCCCGAACAAACTGCCCTGCGCGAAGTTCGGGAAGAGACCGGCGTGGAGGCTGCGCTGGTCGGCAAACTGGGAGACATCAAGTACGTCTACACGCGGAGCTGGGCGGGCGGCGAACGCGTGTTCAAGGTGGTCAGCTTTTACCTCCTGCGATATAAGTCCGGCGAGGTGGGAGAGATTGCGCCCGAAATGCGCATCGAAGTCCGCTGCGCCGAATGGATCCCGCTGGAAGATGCACCCCGGCGGCTGGCGTACAAAGGCGAGCGCGAGATGGCCGCGAAGGCGCTTGAATACGTCACCCGCAATCCTGAACTGAAGCCATTGGAGAATTGAAAACACAGAGGACGCAGAGGACTCGGAGGTTTGTATAACTCACTTGGGCGTCCTCCCCGGTTCTACTTCGACCAGGAAGTCTGTGATCTGCGTCACATCTCGATGTGACGTTATCTCATTCAAAAGAAATGACTTACTCGAAGATTTTTCTTGACGTGTGAAAGACTTCGCGCCTAGACTCAAGACAACTTAATAGGGCGCGCGTCGTTGCCATCCTCACCCCCACATCCACTTCGACGCGCGTTCGTTTTTTTGGGGTAAATTTTCCTGTGCCTCCCCTTTCCAGCTAGCCTCTAAAAAACCTTGGCAGTGGTGCAGTAATTACACCACTACCGAAAATTTGCGCGAGCGGACAGCGGTGCTCAGCCTGAATTATCATGTTGAGATTATGCTAAGACGCATTCAAAAGGTTGCTGTCCTGGGTGCCGGGACCATGGGGTCGCGCATCGCTGCCCACATGGCCAACGCCGGTGTGCCGTCATTCCTGCTCGACATCGTTCCCCCCGATGCCGATGGCAAAGCCCGTAACAAGTTCGCGCAGGCCGGACTGGACGCCGCCATCAAGTCGAAGCCGGCGGCCTTCTTTGAGCCGTCGCTGGCGCGGCTTATCACCATTGGCAACTTCGAGGACAACCTGGGCTGGGTGGCCGAGGCCGACTGGATCATCGAGGTCGTCGCCGAGAACCTGGAGATCAAGCGCTCCTTGCTGAAGAAAGTGGAAGCGGCGCGGCGCCCCGGCGCCATCACCACTACCAACACCAGCGGCCTGCCGGTGGCGAAGATCGCCGAGGGGTTCTCGGAAGACTTCCGCCGCTCGTGGTTCGGAACGCATTTTTTCAATCCGCCGCGCTACATGCGCCTGCTGGAGATCATTCCTACACCGGAGACCGACCGCGCCGCCATCGACGCCATCGTGCGCTTTGCCGACCTGCGCCTGGGCAAGGGCGTGGTCTATGCCAAGGACACGCCCAACTTCATCGCCAACCGCATCGGCACCTTCTCGGTGCTGAACGCCATGCGCCTGATGCAGGAGTTCGATTTCTCCATCGAAGAAGTGGACGTGCTCACCGGCTCAGCCGTGGGCTGGCCCAAATCCGCCACTTTTCGCACCATTGACCTGGTCGGGCTCGACATCCTCACCAGCGTGGCCTCGAATTTCCTGCGCAATGTGCGCGACGAGCGTTCCGAGCTGGAAGTGCCGTCGTTCGTCCACCAGATGCTGGAGCGCAAGTGGCTCGGCGACAAAACCCACGGCGGCTTCTACAAAAAGGCCAGGCACGATGGAAAGGAAGAACGCCTCGGCCTCGATTGGAAGACGCTCGAATACCGTCCGCGGCAAAAGGCGAAATTCGCGGCGCTCGAAATGGCCAAGCAAGTGGAGGACACGCACGAGCGACTGCGCATGCTGCTCGCCGGCGACGCCAAGAAAGACAAAGCCGCGGCTTTCATTTGGAAAGCCCTAACCGACCTTTGGACGTATTCCGCCAACCGCATCCCCGAGATTTCAGATTCGATCGTCGAGATCGACCGCGCCATGCGCCTCGGCTTCAACTGGGAGCTGGGCCCGTTCGAGCTGTGGGACGCGGCCGGCGTCGAACCCACGGTCGCACGCATGAAAAAGGAAGGCCGTCCGGTTGCGGCCAACGTTGAAAAGCTGCTCGCCTCCGGCCAGAAGTCCTGGTACGAGGACGCGCCTTCTGCGCCCTCGGGCCGCGCTTATTTCGATCTTTGCAACGATAGTGACCGTCCCGTGCAGGTGCCGGCCGGCGTCTGGTCGGTGGAAGTGGCAAAGAAAGCCAGCGGCGTGGTGAAGAAGAATGCCGGGTGTTCGCTCGTGGATCTGGGCGACGGCGTCGCCTGCCTCGAATTTCACTCCAAGGCCAATTCGCTCGGCGGCGACATCGTGCAACTGATCTCGCAGACGCTCAAGCCGGGCGGCCCCGGCGACGGCTTTGACGCCTTCGTCATCACCAACGACGCGCACAATTTCTCTGTGGGCGCGAACATCATGATGCTGCTGATGTGGGCGCAGGAAGAAGAATGGGACGAGGTGGACATGGCCATCCGCCAGTTCCAGGCCATGACCCAGGCCATCAAGTTCTCGCCGAAACCCGTAGTGGCCGCGCCCTTCGGCATGACCCTGGGCGGCGGCTGCGAAATCTCTCTGCACGCGGCCGCGCGTGCTCCCCATGCCGAACTTTACATGGGATTGGTGGAAGTCGGGGTCGGACTGCTGCCCGGCGCTGGCGGTTGCAAGGAGATGCTGCTGCGTGCCGTCGATGCTGCCACCTCTGTCCGGCAGGACGGGCGCGGTGAATCGGTCGAGATGATGGAAGCCATGAAACGGACCTTCGAAACCATCGGCATGGCCAAGGTCTCGACCTCGGCCAGCGAAGCGCGACATCTTGGCTTCCTCTCCGAGGGTGACGAAGTCGTGATGAACCGTGAACGCGTGCTCGCCGACGCCAAGGCGCGTGCCCTGGAGATGGTCCGCTCCGGCTACAAGCCGCCCGTGCCGCGCACGATCCCGGCGCCCGGAGAAAACATCCTGGCGACGCTCAAGCTGGGCATTCATCTAATGCGGCAGGGCGAGTACATCACCGATCACGAGGTGAAGATCGGCAACAAGGTCGCGGAGGTGCTCTGCGGCGGCTGCGTTTCGCCCGGCACGCCGGTGAGCGAACAATACATCCTGGATCTGGAGCGCGAGGCGTTCAAATCGCTAGCCGGCGAGCGCAAAACGCAGGAGAGGATCCAGCACACGCTGAAGACGGGAAAGCCGTTGCG